>JBBSKY010000058.1:0-20138 GCA_038255915.1 Acidimicrobiales bacterium
CATCGGCTCGGCCCTGGGCAGCGCCAGCTTCATCGTGCTCGACGACGCCACCGACGTGGCCGCGGTGGCTGCCGGCGTGGCCCGATTCCTGGCCGTCGAGTCGTGCGGGCAGTGCACCCCGTGCAAGACCGAGGGCCTGGGCCTGGCCGCCGCCCTCGACCGCATCCGCTCGGGCGAGCCCGCCCCGAGCGACTTCGAGGAGGTCCACGACCGGCTGCGCCGGGTGGTCGACCGGGCCCGCTGCCCGCTGGCCGGCCAACAGGAGACCGTCGTGGGCCGGCTGGTCGAGCTGTTCCCAGGCTCGTTCACCTCCCACATCGAGGGCCGGGTCCCGGGCTCGCCCCGGTTCCCCGTCCTGCCCGTCGTGGGCTTCGCCGAGGGCAAGGCGATCCTCGACGAGCACCAGCTGGACAAGCAGCCCGACTGGACCTACGACGAGGTCGACTCGGGCACCTTCCCCGCCGCCCGCTTCTCCGACCCCGACGCGGCGCGGGCCACCGCCTCACCCGGCGACGACGTGGTCGACAAGATCAGCCCCGACGCCTGACACAGGCCTCCCGCCCCGGGATAGGTCCGGCCGAGACCGTACGCTGCGCCTCCGTCGAGGCCTCTCCCGCTCCCCCGCTGCCCCCGGCCACCGACGACCCTTCGTCGGGGCCGCCCTCGGCGACCGCGCCACCCCGGGGGCTGACCGCGGCCCAGGTGGCCGAGCGGGTGGCCAGGGGCCAGGTCAACCAGGCCGACAGCCGCACCAGCCGCACGGTCGGCGAGATCCTGCACGCCAACGTCTTCACCCGGTTCAACGCGCTGCTGACGGTCCTGGTGGCGGTGACCATCGCCACCGGGCGGTTCCAGGACACCGCCTTCTACGGCGTGGTGATCGCCAACATCCTGATCGGCGTGGTGCAGGAGACTCGGGCCAAGCGCACCCTCGACCGGCTGGCCGTGCTGAACGCCCCCACGGCCCGGGTCGTGCGGGACGGTGCCTCAACCGAGGTGCCGGTGGGCGGGGTGGTGCTCGACGACCTGGTCGAGCTGCGGGCCGGCGACCAGGTGCCGGCCGACGGCGCCCTGGCCCGCACCGACGGGCTCGAGGTCGACGAGTCGATGCTCACCGGGGAGAGCGACCCCGTGTCCAAGGCCGACGGCGACCAGGTGCTGTCGGGGGCGATCGTGGTGGCCGGCAGCGGCGCCTTCACCGCCGATGCCGTGGGCGAGGACGCCTACGCCCGCCGCATCACCAGCGACGCCAAGCGGTTCACCCGGACGGCCAGCGAGCTGCAGGGGGCCATCGACAAGCTGATCACCTACGCCACCTGGGTCATCGTCGGCACCACCCCGCTCCTGCTGTGGTCGCAGTTCCGCACCACCGACGGCTGGCGCGACGCCCTCAGCGGCACCGTCGCCGCCCTGGTCGGCATGGTGCCCGAGGGACTGGTCTTGCTCACCAGCATCTCGTTCCTGCTAGCCGCCGTCACCCTGGCCCGGCGCCAGGTGCTGGTGCAGGAGCTGCCGGCCGTCGAGGGGCTGGCCCGGGTCGACGTGGTCTGCCTCGACAAGACCGGCACCCTGACCGAGGGCGACATCACCTTCGATGCCCTCCACCCCCTCGGAGAGCATGCCGCCGCAGAGGCCGAGGCCGCCCTCGGCGCGGTGGCCGCCGACCCCGACGGCAATGCCACCGCCAAGGCCATCGCCGAGGCCGTCCCGGCGCCCGACGGCTGGCAGCGCACGGGCGGCGTCGCCTTCTCCTCGGCCCGGAAGTGGTCGGCCACCGCCTTCGCTGAGCAGGGCACCTGGGTGGTGGGGGCGCCCGACGTCCTGTTGGCCCCCGACCACGCCGTGCGGGCCCAGGTCTCCGAGCTCGCCGCTACCGGCCGGCGGGTGGTGCTGCTGGCCCGGGCCCCAGCCGCCCTGAAGGCCGACAGCCGCCCGGACGACCTCGAGGCGGTCGCCCTCGTCACCCTGGCCGAGCGGGTACGGTCCGACGCGGCGGCGACCCTGCGCTACTTCGCCGAGCAGGGCGTGGCCATCAAGGTCCTCTCCGGAGACAACCCGGCCACGGTCGGCCACGTCGCCGCCGAGGTCGGCCTCGAGGCGGGCGAGGCGATCGACGCCCGCACCCTGCCCGAGGATCCCGAGGGCCTGGCCGGGGCCATCGCCGCCCACTCGGTGTTCGGCAGGGTCTCGCCCCAGCAGAAGCGCTCGTTCGTGAAGGCCCTCCAGTCGGCCGGCCACACCGTGGCCATGACCGGCGACGGCGTCAACGACGCCCTGGCCCTGAAGGACGCCGACATCGGGGTGGCCATGGGCTCGGGCGCGGCCGCCACCCGGGCCGTGGCCCAGCTGGTGCTGCTCGACAACCGCTTCGCCCAGCTGCCGGCCGTGCTCGGCGAAGGCCGCCGGGTCATCGCCAACATCGAGCGGGTGGCCAACCTGTTCGTGGCGAAGAACATCTACACCTTCCTGCTGGTGCTGGCCACCGCAGCCGCCAGCTTCCCAATCCCGTTCCTGCCCCGCCACCTGACCCTCATCAGCAGCTTCACCATCGGCATCCCCGCCTTCTTCCTGGCTCTCGGGCCGAGCGGCGAACGCCATCGACCCGGCTTCCTGCGCCGCGTGCTCCGCCTCTCCCTGCCCGCTGGCGCCGCCATCGGGGCGGCCATCTTCGCCGCCTACCTGGTGGCCACGATGGCGGACGTTCCCCAGAACCAGCGCCAGACCGCGGCCACCATCGCAGCCACAGTGGCGGCCCTGTGGCTGCTCGCCGTCCTGGCCCGGCCCTGGGCGGCGTGGAAGGTGGCCCTCATTGCGGCGATGGCCGGCTCGGCGCTGGCGTGCCTCATCGTCCCCGGGCTGCGGGACTACTACGTCCTCGAGATCCCCGGCGACCTGCTCGTGCCGACCCTGCTCATCGGGGCGGGTGGGGCCGTAGCCGTCGAGCTCAGCGCCCGCTGGGCGAGATCGATTTCCAAAGCGTGACGGTCTGCTCACCTACCCCGACACGGGCAGTGCGGAGAAGGTGACCACCGGCAACCACGACGAAACGGACCGGGCGCACCCCTTCCCTACCTGGAGATCCCGCCGCCTGATCCGCGGCGATAGCGTTTCGCCAGTGGCCATCGCCGATGTCGCCGAGGAGCTGCGGGCGGTGGCCCGGGCCAGCGACGATGCCGTCGGCTACTTCGCCGCGGTCTACAACCGGGTCACCTCGACCATCGCCACCTCCATCGCCGAGGGCCGGTTCGACGACGGTCCGCGCATGGAGCGGTTCGCCTCCACCTTCGCCGAGCTCTACACCCGCAACCTCGGTCCGAACCCGGTGCGGGCCCGCTGCTGGCAGGCCGGCTTCGACGTGGCCGGCGACCGGGACCTGATCATCCTCCAGCACCTCCTCATCGGCTTCAACGCCCACATCAACCACGACCTGGCCCAGGCGGTGGTCGCCGTCGCCGACGCCACCGGCGACCTGCAGGCCGTCAAGTCCGACTTCGACGCCATCAACCTGCTCCTCGGCGAAATGACCCTCGGGGTGCTCAGCGACCTCGACCGGGTGTCGCGCTGGGCCAGCGAGGCGGGCTCGTTCGGCGGCGGTCGCTTCTTCAACTTCTCCCTGGTGAAGGCCCGTGACCAGGCGTGGCGGACCGCCGAGCGCCTGCTCCCGCTCTCGGCCGCCGACCGTGCCGTCGAGATGGCCGAGCTCGACCGGCTCACCAGCGTCCTGGCCTACCTCATCACCCGGCCGACGCTCCCCGGTCGCCTCGTGGTCAGCGTGGCCCGCCGCCTCGAGGAGCGGGACCCGCGGAAGGTCACCGCCGCCCTGCTCGGCGCCCGTGCCTGAGCGCTGAGCCCTCAGCGGCCGAGGGCGGTACGCACGGCGGCGTCGAGGGCGCCGGCCGACAGCTCGGGGAGGCGGAGGTGGCGGGCGCCCAGGGCGTCGGCCAGGCGGACGGCCAGGCCCAGGGGCACCGGGCCGTCCTCGACGTCGACCACCACCGAGGCGATGCCGCGACGGCGGATGAGGGCGGCCTCGGCCTCGGCGGCGGCCACCGGGTCCTGGTCGTGGGGGGCGGTGGTGGCCCGGCCGTCGGTGACCACCACCAGCAGCGGGGCCCGGCCCCCGGCCGGTTCGGTGCACAGCGAGCGCCCCAGGCGCAGGCCTGAGGACAGGTCGGTGCGCCCGCCGGCGGGCAGGCGCTCGAGCCGGGCCCGGGCCACCTCGACCGAGCCGGTGGGGCGCAGGAGGATCTCGGCCGCGCCTCCGCCAACGGCCACCAGCGCCACCTGGTCGCGGCGCTGGTAGGCGTCGAGGAGGAGCGAGAGCACGGCCCCCTTGGCCGCGGCCATGCGACCGCCCATCGACCCGGAGGCGTCGACGACCAGCACCACCAGCGCCCCCGTCCGCTGCTCCCGGACGGGGGCCCGCAGGTCCTCCGGTCGCACCAGCGGCCCGTTCTCAGCCTGGGGGCTCGCGGCTCGACGGGCTGCCGCGGCCCGGGCCGTCGGGGCCACGGCCACGGGCCCGGCCGATCCCGGCGCGGCGGGGCGGTCACCGACGAGGCGCCCCCGGGGGGCTTCGCCGCTGGAGCGGCGACCGGGCGGGCTGGCGGCGTGGCGGGCCACGGTGAGGGACACGACCCGCTCGGGCCGCTCGGGCGCGACGGGGGGGAGCGGGGGCGTCTCCCCCGGACCGGCGGCGGCGTCGGGGGCGGCGCCGGGGTTGACCTCGGTGGGCGGGTCGCCGCCGCCTGAGGGAGGCGCGGGGCTGAGCGCCTGGTCGAGCGCCTCGTCGAGGTCGTCCGACCCGCCGCCGTGGTCGTCGAGGGGCGACCGCCGGCGGCGGTGGGCCAGGGCCAGAGGGGCGACGCGGCGGACCTCGTCGGCGGTGGCCTCGGGCCGCCCCTCCCAGCCGGCGAGGGCGGCGGCGGCCCGGCAGATGGTGAGGTCGGCCCGCAGCCCCTCGGCGCCCACCGAGGCGCACAGGGCGGCCACCTGAGCCACCAGCCCGGGCTCCAGGGGGACAGGGCGCACGTGGGCCAGGCGGCGGCGCATGCGGTTCTGGGCATTGGCCCACCGGCTGGCCACGCCGTCGGGGTCGGCGTCGTAGCGCAGCCGTGCGGCCAGCGCCTCGGCCCGCACGGCAGGGTCGAGGTGGCTGCCCACGTCGACGCACAGGCCGAAGCGATCCAGCAGCTGGGGGCGCAGCTCGCCCTCCTCGGGGTTCATCGAGCCGATCAGCACGAAGCGGGCGTCGTGTGTGTGCGACACCCCTTCCCGCTCCACCCGGTTGCGACCGGTGGCGGCGACGTCGAGGAGGACGTCGACCAGGTGGTCGGGCAGCAGGTTCACCTCGTCCACGTACAGGACGCCCCCGTGGGCCGAGGCCAGCAGTCCCGGGCTGAACTGCACCACGCCGCCCGTGAGGGCCGCGGTGACGTCGATCGAGCCGACGACCCGGTCCTCGGTGGCCCCGACCGGCAGCTCGACGAAGGGGGCGGCGCCCGGCAGCAGCCCGGCCATGCCCCGGGCCAGGGTGGTCTTGGCCGTGCCCTTCTCCCCCCGCAGCAGCACCCCGCCGATAGCCGGCTCCAGGGCGTTGAGGAGCAGGGCCAGCTTGGCCTCGTCCTGGCCCACGACCGCCAGGAACGGGTACGGGGTCATGTCCGGCCCTCCTCCCAGCCCTCGGCTTCGAGGAGGGCCGAGCGCAGGGTGGCCAGCGCCTCCGGGCTGGCGTCCCACAGGCCCCGCTCGTCGGCCTCCAGCAGCTTCTCGGCCATCGACCGCAGGGCCCACGGGTTGGACGCCTCCAGGAACTTGCGCACCTCGGGGTCGGCCACGTACGCCTCGGTCACCTTCTCGTACATCCAGTCCTCGAGGACGTGAGCCGTGGCGTCGTAGCCGAAGAGGTAGTCCACCGTGGCAGCCAGCTCGAAGGCCCCTTTGTAGCCGTGGCGGCGCATGGCCTGGATCCACTTTGGGTTCAGCACCCGGGTGCGCACGACCCGGGCCGCCTCCTCCTGCAGCGAGCGGACCCGGGGCCGGGCGGGGTCGGCGGAGTCGCCGAACCACGCCTTGGGCTGGCGACCGGTGAGCGAGCGGATGGTGGCCACCATCCCGCCATGGTCCTGCAGGTAGTCGTCGGAGTCGAAGATGTCGTGCTCGCGGTTGTCCTGGTTCTTGACGGCCACCTCGATGGCGGCGAAGCGGCGGCGCAGGGCCTCGGGGGCGGCCCGGCCGGTGATGCCCGGCCCGGTGGCGCTGCGGCTGTAGGCCCACCCACCCCAGGCCACGTAGACCTCGGCCAGGTCGTCGTCGCTGCGCCACCCCCGGCTCTCGAGGAGGGGCAGGATCCCGCTGCCGTACCCGCCGGGCCGGGCCCCGAATATCCGGGGGTCGCCGTCGGCCGAGAAGCCGGCCAGCTCGACGGCCTCGTCGAGCAGGGCCACCAGGTGGGGGAAGGCGTCGCGGAAGAACCCGCTGATGCGCACGACCACGTCGACCCGGGCCCGGCCGAGCTCGGCTTCGGGGATCAGCCGCAGGCCGCACACCCGGCCCGACTCCTCCCACACCGGCGCCACGCCGAGCAGGGCCAGCGCCTCGGCCACGTCGTCGCCGCCGGTGCGCATGGCTGCGGTGCCCCACACCACCAGGCCCACGCTGGCCGGGGGCCGGCCCTCCTCTCGCACGTGCCGCTCGATCAGCCGGTCGGCCAGCGTGCGGCCCACCTCCCAGGCCAGCGGGCTCGGGAGCGACCCGGGATCGACCGAGTAGAAGTTGCGCCCCGTCGGCAGGACATGGGCCATGCCCCGGGTCGGCGCCCCGCTGGGGCCGGGGGCCACGAACCGGCCGTCGAGGCTGGCCAGGATCGCCCCCAGCTCGTCGGGCGTGCGCCGCAGCGCCGGAACCAGCCGCTCGGCCACGTAGTGCAGCGTGGGGTCGGCCGGCTCCCCGGGAACGTTCCAGTCGTCGGCGGCCAGACCTTCCACCAGGAGGCGGGCCTCGGCCTCGACAGCGTCGACGCCGTGGCGGTCGGCCACTTCGGCGTCGAGGTCGACCCCGAGGCGAGCGGCCACCGTGGCCCGCAGGCTGGGCACCTGGCCCTGGGGCTGGCGGGTGATGGCGAGCACCAGGTCGACCAGCGCCTCGCCCTCCGGGGCCCGGCCCAGGGTGTGAAGCCCGCCCCGCACCTGGGCGTCCTTCAGCTCGCACAAGTAGCCGTCGACGTGGAGGAGGACGTCGCTGAACACGTCGTCCCCGGGCGCAGCGTCGAGGCCTAGGTCGCGGGTGATCTGCGACTCGACCAGGAGGTCCCACACCTGGCGGCGGATGGCCGGGAGCTTGGAGGGGTCGAGGCTCTCGATGCGGGCGTGCTCGTCGAGGAGCTGCTCGAGGCGGGCCAGGTCGTCGTAGGACTCGGCCCGGGTCATGGGCGGCAGCAGGTGGTCGACGATGGTGGCGTGGGCCCGCCGCTTGGCCTGGGTGCCCTCGCCCGGGTCGTTCACCACGAACGGGTAGATGAAGGGGAGGTCGCCGAGGGCGGCGTCGGGAGCGCATCCGGCCGACAGGGCCAGTGACTTTCCCGGCAGCCACTCGAGGGTGCCGTGCTTGCCCACGTGCACCACGGCGTCGGCACCCCAAGCGAGGTCGAGCCAGCGGTAGAAGCCGAGGTACTGGTGGGTGGGCGGCAGGTCGGGGGCGTGGTACACCGCCACCGGGTCGTCGCCGAAGCCGCGGGGTGGCTGCACGGCCACGAGAACGTTCCCGAGGGTGAGCCCGGCGAAGACCAGCTCGCCCGAGGCCGGGTCGGTGTGCACGGTGCCCGGCGCCTCCCCCCAACGCTCCTCCATCTCGGACCGCAGCCGGACGGGGAGGGTGGCGAACCAGCTGCGGTAGGCCTCGGGCGACCAGCGGCCCACCGCCGCGCCCAGGGCAGCCGGGGTCAGGGCCTCGCGGTCGTAGACCAGGCCGTCGGCCAGCTCAGCCATGAGCTCGTCGCCGCCGGCCGGGATCCGGTCGACCTGGTACCCGGCGTTGCGCAGCTGGTGCAGCAGGTCGATGATCGAGGCGGGGGTGTCGAGGGCCACGGCGTTGCCCAGGCGGCTGCGCTTGGTGGGGTAGGCCGACAGCACCAGGGCGATGCGGCGCTCGGCCGCCGGCGTGCCCCGCAGGCGGGCCAGCCGGCAGGCGGTGCCGGCCACCCGCTCGACCCGGTCGGCCACCGTGCGGTAGGCGCTGACCGGCGCCCCCAGCTCGTCGCCGTCGTCCACCTGCTCCTTGAACGAGAAGGCGGGGCCGACGATCCGGCCGTCGAACTCGGGGATGGCCACCTGCATGGCCACGTCGACCGGCGGGAGACCTGAGCTGCGCTCCTCCCAGGCCGCCGACGACGAGGTCGAGGCCAGGGCCTGGAGAATGGGCACGTCGAGGTGGGCCAGGCTGCTCGGCTCCCACTGGTCGCCGTCGGCCCGCCCGGCTGCCAGCATGGTGGTGACCACCACGTCCACGTCGTGCTCGGCCAGCAGGGCCACCGCCGCATCACCCGGCTCGCCCCGCAGCGAGTAGGTCCACACGGGCACGGGGTCGCAGCCCCGGGCCAGCACGGCCTGGCACAGGTCGTCGACGAACTGGGTGTTGCCCGAGAGCACGTGGGCCCGGTAGAAGCAGATGCCCACCCCGGGCCGTCCCGGGTGGCGGGGGTGGTCGCCCCACACCTCGCTGGCCGCCACCTCGGCTGGCGGGTCGAAGCCCCAGCCCCCCATCAGCGTGGTGTCGGCCACGAACCGCAGCAGGTGCTCGAGGTTGTGCAGGCCGCCGGCCGACCAGTAGGCGAAGGCCTGGGCCACCGTGGCGGAGGGCACGCTCGACAGGCGGGCCAGCTCGGGGTCGGGCACGGCCTCGCCGCCCAGGGCCAGCAGGGGGATCCCCCGCCGGGCGGCGTCGGCCCGCAGGGCGTCGAACGGGTCCTGCCACGCCCGGCGCCCACCCAGGAGGCGCACCACCACGCAGGCCACCCCGTCGAGGTCGGGGGCGCCATCCAGCTGGTGGGGGTTGGCCGCCCGCACCCGGGGGAAGTCGGCGGGCAGCCCCTCGACCACCGAGCGCAGGCTCAGCAGGTCGGTGTCGGCGTTGGTCAGCACGAGCAGGGTCACCGTGGGGCTCCGGATGCGACGAGGGCGGTTGCCGTGGCCAAGCCGGGCGACGAGCGGTGACGGGTCATTGGGGTGCTCCGAGCTCGATGAGGGCGAACAGGCGGTCGACGTCGAGGTGGGCCTCCAGCAGATCGGCCAAGGCGTCGATCTGGGCCTCCCGGGCCGCGGCGAACGAGAGGCCGGCGGGCACGAAGGTCTTGCCCCGCCGCCGCCCCACCTCGGTCAGGAAGCTGGCCCGGAAGGCGTCGGCCTCGAACAGCCCGTGCAGCGAGGTGCCGAGCACGACGGCCCGATCCGGGTCGACCGCCCCCTCCTCCTCGGCGCTGGCGGCGTCGTCGAGGTGGACCCACGCCGGGGTGCCGTCGGCCCGCTCGACCCGGCCGTGGTGGATCTCATAGCCCTCGACGGCCTGGCCCAGGCAGGTGCCCCTGCGCCGCCGCACCACCTTCGTCGCCTCGAACCGGGTGGTCACGTCGAGCAGGCCGAGGCCGGCGACGGGACTGTCACCCGCCGTCCCGCCGGCCGTGCGCTCGCCCGACCCGCCCGCATGCTCGACGCCGTCGTCGAGGATCCAGCGACCGAGCTGCTGGTAGCCGCCGCAGATCCCGAGCACCAGGCCGGGCTCCTCCCGATCGACCAGGCGGGCCAGGGCCCGGTCGAAGCCCCGGGTCCGCAGCCAGGCCAGGTCGGCCACCGTCGACTTCGACCCGGGCAGCACCACCAGGTCGGGTTCGCCCAGGCCGGCCGGATCGTCGACCAGGCGCACCCCCACGCCGGGCTCGATGGACAGGGCGTCGAGGTCGGTGACGTTGGAGATGCGGGGCACCCGCACCACGGCGACGTCGAGCCCGTCGCCCAGCGCCGGTGCGCCCGGGCGGGGCCGCCGGCCCTGGAGGGCAAGCGAGTCCTCGGCATCGAGCGCCAGATCGTCCAGCCAGGGCAGCACGCCGAGGGTGGGCACCCCGCACGCCGCCTCGAGCTGGGCGCAGCCGTCCAGGAGCAGGGCCGGGTCGCCCCGGAGCTTGTTGATGACGAACCCCTGCACCAGGTCGCGGTAGCGGTCGGGCAGCAGGGCCACGGTGCCGAACAGGGCCGCGAACACCCCACCCCGGTCGATGTCGCCGACGACGATCGCCGGCAGCCCCGCGTCGTGGGCCACCCGCAGGTTGACGATGTCGTGGTCAAGCAGGTTGATCTCAGCCGGGCTGCCGGCCCCCTCGCAGATCACCACGTCGAAGCGCGAGCGCAGGTCGGCCAGGTCCTCCAGGACCAGCGCCAGCAGCTCGGGCTTGCGGGCGTGGTACTCGGCCGCGCTCAGCTGGGCCCACGGCTCGCCCCGCACCACGACCTGGCTGGCGCGGTCGCTGGTGGGCTTCAGCAGGATCGGGTTCATGGCCACCTCGGGCTCGACCCGGGCGGCCCGGGCCTGGGCGGCCTGGGCCCTGCCTATCTCGTGGCCGGTAGAGGTGACGAAGGAGTTGAGGGCCATGTTCTGGGCCTTGAACGGCGCCACCTTGACGCCCCGCCGGGATAGCAGCCGGCACAGCCCGGAGGTGACGTGGGACTTGCCGGCGTCGCTGGTGGTGCCGCACACCATCAGCCCGCCCCTCACCGGAACCCTCCGGGGGACGTGGCGCCGCCAGATCCGCCTGCGCCAGTCACGGGTGGCAGAGGCCGGCGGGACGGCCGGCGGGACGCTGGCGGCGCCGCAGCCTGGAGGGCGGCGGCGAGGCGTGGAAGCTGCCCGGCAGAGGGCACGGCCACCCGGTGGGTGCCCGGGAGCCCGAAGGACGTGCAGTCGCGCACCACCACGCCGTGAGGGGCCAGCCGGGAGCGCAGGTCTGGGGTGCCGTCAACCAGCACCCAGTTGGCCGTGGCTCCTGGCCTGACCCCGAGTCCCGCACGCTCGAGCACCTCGACGAGCTCGGTGCGCAGTCCGGCGATGGCGGCGGACCAGCCGGGCAGGTCGACCGGGGCCAGCAGCTCGGCCAGGGCGGCGCAGGCCAGGCCGTTCACCGCCCACCGGGCCTGGCGGGCGGCCAGGCGCTCCCGCACCTCGCCATCGGGACAGAAGACGTAGCCCACCCGCAGCCCGGGACAGGCCAGCAGCTTGGTCAACGACCCCAGGGCGAACCCACCCCGTCCGGCGGTCCAGCGACCGGTGGCCAGCGGGTAGAAGGCCTCGTCCCACACCTCGGCCGTCACCTCGGGCCCGGCGAGGGTGCCCAGGGGGCTGTGGGGGTCGCTGCGCCACCGCGGGCCGGCGGCATCGAGGCCCGGCAGGTGGCGCCGGTACAGCGAGAAGTCGCAGGCATCGGCCCACCCGGGTCCCGTCTCGGCCGCCACCAGGGCGATCGCCTCAGCCCCGCCGTTGGTCAGCAGCAGCCGGTCGAGGTCGACGCCCATCGCCCGGGCCAGGGCGGCGGTGGCCGGCCCGGCGTCGGGGTAGCGGCCCAGGGCGTCGAGGTGGCGGGCCACCACCGGCCTCGGGTCCGGGGCCACCGGGTTCATCGACGCCGACAGGTCGAGCACGTCGGTGATCCCGAGCGCCGCGGCCACCCGGGCTCCGTCCCCGCCGTGCGGCCCGGCCGCCGGAAGCAGCCTCCTGCTCCGCGCCGTTGCCTCGGGACTCACCTTTTCGGGTGCCGGGGTCATCGTCCGATGATCCGGCGGAGGGCGTGCAGGGCGAGGGGGGCGACGAGGAGGCCGGCCAGGGCCAGGCTGACGTCCTCGAGGAGGCGGCAGGCCCGTTCGATGTCGGCCGCCACCGGCGGCGCGCCGTCGCCCAGGGCCGGCCGGTCCTCGACCCGGTCCCCGTAGCGGCTGGGGCCGCCGAGGCGCAGGCCGAGGGCGGCGGCAAAGGCGGCCTCGGCCACCCCCGCACAGGGCGAGGGGTGGGCGGGTGCGTCGCGCCGGACCGTGCGCAGCACGGCGGAGGCCGTGGCCGGCCGCACGAGCGCCACCAGACCGGCGGTCAGCCGGGCCGGCACCCAGGCGGCCAGGTCGTCGGCCCGGGCCGAGGCCCAGCCGAACCGCTCGTAGCGATCGTTGTGGTGGCCGACCATCGAGTCGAGGGTGTTCACGGCCCGGTGCCCGAGCGCCCCGGCCGCCCCGGCCGCGGCCCCCCACAGCGCCGGCGCTACCACGGCGTCGACGGTGTTCTCGGCCACCGACTCGACCACGGCCCGGGCCACCTCCTGGGGCCCGAGGCCGGCGGGATCCCGCCCCACCAGCGCAGGCAGGGCAGCGCGGGCGCCGCGCAGGTCGTCGGCGCTCAGCAGGACCCCTATGGCCCGGGCCTCGTCGGCCAACGAGCGCCCGGCCACGGCCAGGTAGGTGCCCGCGGTGGTGGAGCCCACCACCCCGCCCGCCATCAGGCCCGTGCCCACCCCGGCGCCCAGGTAGAGCGCCCCCTGCAGGCGGTCGTCCAGGTAGAGCGGACGTTCGAGCCGCGCCATCACCCAACCGAAGGCGGCGACCGGGTGGGGCCGCACCACCGGCTCACCGAAGAGCCGGTCGAGGACCACGCCCACCCCGGCCGCCGCCGCCGCCCGCCGTCGTCCGTCGGTCACTGTGCCCTCGGGTCGCTGCTCATCGGGCTGCGGCCACGAGCAGGCCGACGGTCTCGCACACGAAGCCGCAGGCGCCGAGGACGTCGCCGGTGAAGCCGCCGATGCGGCGGCGGGCGAGGAGGGCCACGCCGAGGGCGGCGACCAGGCCGGCCATCACCGCGAGCGGGCCACGAAACCCGTCGCCGGCGGCGGCGGCCACGGCGAGCAGGACCCCGGGGACGCCGATGATCAGGGCCTCGGGCATCCCCTCGAGGAACGCCGAGGCCAGGCCGCCCTCGAGCCGGGCGTAGGGCAGGGCGGCGGCCACGCACGCCATCACCGTGCGGCTGGCGCACCAAAGTCCGATGAGCAGCAGGGGCCGGGGGGACGGCAGCTGGGCGATGCAGGCGACCCGCAGCAGCAGGGCCAGCACGCCCGTAGCCAGGCCAAAGGCGCCCACCTCAGGTCCGGACATGATGGCCAGGCGCCGGGCCCCGTCAACCGGGGCGAACAGGCCGTCGGCAGTGTCGACCAGGCCGTCGAAGTGGAGGGCGCCGGTGAGGGCCAGATCGGCTGCCACCAGCAGGATGGCGACCAGCAGGCCCTGGCCCAGGGTCACCCGGTCGAGCAGGCGCCAGACCATGCCCAGCACCCCGCCAAGGATGGCCCCGACGAGCGGGAACCACAGCAGCGTCCTACCCGTGGGCCGCCGGCCCGCGCCCACCGGAAGCGGCGTCAGGAAGGCCAGGGCGGTGAGCATCGCTACAGCCTCAGGGTGCGGCCGGCGACCACCAGCAGCACCTCTTCGGCGGCGTCGGCCACCTCGCGGTTCACCCGGCCCAGCTCGTCGCGGAAGCGCCGCCCGGCCTCGCTCTCGGGGTGGACGCCGAGGCCCACCTCCTCGCTCACCACGACCGACGGGCCGGTGCGCCCCCCGAGCACCTCCGCCAGCCGGCGCCCGTCGGCGGCGAAGGCCGGCACCTGGGCCACCCAGGTCCCGAGGCCGTCGATCAGGAGGCTGCCGTCGACGCCGGCCACCGCGCCCGCCAGGTCGCCGTCGGCCACCTCGACCACATGCCAGTCCTGGGGCCGGCGTCGGCGGTGGCTGGCCACCCGCTCGACCATGTCGGCATCACCGGCATCCACCGCCCAGGTGCCGACGAACGTGTGAGGGCGGGGAAGCTCGGCCAGGAGCCGCTCGCCCACCTCGGACTTGCCCGAGCGCGCTCCCCCGAGCACGAGCGTGATCACCGTCGCCCCCAGGGCGTGTGGCGTGGCTTGCGCAAGCCCATGGAGGCTGTGTCCTCGCACGAATGGTGCGCCCGCCGACGATCGGCTGGCGGGCGGGGAGGTTCCTGGCTCGCGGACCACGGTCCGGTCACAGTTGCGGGACAGCCTCGGAATCGCACCGAGTTCCCTCGACCACCGCTCTGCGAGGCTAGCGGCGCAGCACCGGGCCGCAGGTGGGCGCGCCTACCGTCTCGGGCCATGGCCCGAGCCGCCTCCATCGTCCTGCTCAACACCGGCCAGGGCAAGGGCAAGTCGTCCGCCGCCTTTGGCGTCATGGGGCGGGGGTGGGCCCGTGGCTGGCGGGTAGGCGTCGTCCAGTTCGTCAAGGGCGGCAAGTGGAAGACGGGCGAGCGCAAGCTGGCCGACCACCTCGGCATCGAGTGGCACACCCTGGGCGACGGATTCACCTGGGAGTCCACCGACCTCGACGAGACCGCGGCCAAGGGCCGCCACGCCTGGGAGGTGGCTGCGGCCAAGCTCGCCTCCGGCGACTTCGACCTCCTCATCCTCGACGAGCTCACCTACGCCGTCACCTACGGCTGGGTGCCGGTCGGCGACGTCGTGGCCGGCATTCGCGCTCGGGCGCCCAAGACCAACGTGGTCATCACCGGCCGCAACGCCGCCCCCGAGCTGATCGAGGTGGCTGACACCGTCACCGAGATGACCAAGGTGAAGCACGCCTACGACCAGGGCATCACCGCTATGAAGGGCATCGAGTATTGACGGGAGGGGGGCAGGCCCCCCTCCCGACCTCCCCCCAGCTGCCGCAGCTCCTTCGGCCGCCAGGCTGTCGGTCCGGCAGAGCCGGCCCTCGGGTGACTCAGGCCTGATGGAGCAGGGGACGGCGCGTACCTCCGGTGCCAGGATCGGCGGCGTGCCCCTCCTGCCTCCTCGTGTCGTGATCGCCGGCACGCACTCCGGGGTGGGGAAGACCACCGTGGCCACGGGGATCTTGGCTGCGTTGACGGCTCGGGGGCTGCGGGTGGGGGCGGCAAAGGTGGGGCCGGACTTCATCGATCCCGGGTACCACGCCCTCGCTTGCGGGCGCCCGAGTCGGAACCTCGACGTCCGGCTGTGCGGCGAGGAGGTCGTTCAGGCCCTCGCCGCCCGGGCCGGGGCCGGCTGCCAGCTCCTGGTGGTCGAGGGCGTCATGGGGCTGTTCGACGGGTCAGGCGCTGGTCCCGAGGCGTCCACCGCCCACGTGGCCCGGCTCCTCGGCGCCCCCGTCGTGCTGGTCGTGGATGCCGCAGCCATGAGCGGGTCGGTGGCGGCGCTCGTCCACGGCTTCGGAACCTTCGATCCGGGGATCAGGGTCGCCGGCGTGGTGCTCAACCGCGTCGGCTCGGACGGCCATGAGGCCCTGCTGCGCGCCGCACTCGCCCCGCTTGGCCTCCCCGTGCTGGGCGCCCTGCGACGCGACACCCGCCTCACCTGGCGCGACCGCCACCTCGGCCTGGTGCCCGTGGCCGAGCGGCCGGCCGAGGTGCGGGCGGCGTTGGCCGCCCTCGCCGCCCTGGTGGCCGCCACCGTCGACCTCGACGCCATCGTCACCCTGGCCACCTCGGCCCAGGCCGTCACCGTCGGTGACCTGCCCCCGACTCCCCGGTGGGATGAGCCGACGAGCATCGACGGGATCCCGGTCGGGCTCCGGCCGATGATCGCCCTGGCCGGCGGACCCGCCTTCTCCTTCACCTACCCCGAGCTGCCCGAGGCGCTGGCCTCCGCCGGTGCCGAGGTGGTCCCCTTCGACCCCCGCCACGACGCCGCCCTCCCCCCAGAGGCCACCGGCCTCCTCGCCGGCGGCGGCTTTCCCGAGGTGTTCGCAGCCGAGCTGGCCGCCAACCGGCCCCTCCTGGCCGACGTGCGGCGCCGGGTGGCCGCCGGTCTGCCCACCTGGGCCGAGTGCGGCGGCCTGCTGTGGCTGGCCCGGTCGCTCGACGGCGTGCCCCTCGCCGGCGTGGTGCCCGCCGAAGCCCGGATGACCGACCACCTCACCCTCGGCTACCGAACGGCCACCACCCTGGCCCCCTCGCCCCTCGGGCCGGCGGGGACGACCCTGGCCGGCCACGAGTTCCGCTACTCCGAGCTCGATCCACCCGGCGACGCCCTCGAGGTCCGCGGCCGCTTCGGCCAGGGCCGGGCCGGCCACGCCACGCCGACGCTGGTGGCCACCTACCTCCACGTCCACCCAGCCGGCGAACCAGCCGCCGTCACCGCCTTCGTCCGAGCCGCCAGCTCGGCCTCCCCCCGCTGAGCTCGGCCCCCTGCGGTCCGCCTACACCCCGGCTCCGGGAGGCGGGGCGGGAAGGCTGATCCGGAAGGTCGAACCTCGACCCTTGGCCGACGAGGCCGTGGCCGTTCCCCCGTGGCGCTCGACCAGCTCCTTGACGATGGCCAGGCCCAGCCCTGCGCCCCGGCTGACCCCGGTCTCCTGGACGTCGGCCCGCCACAGCCGGTCGAAGATCTTCGGGAGGTCCGCCGGACTGATCCCCTGGCCGCGGTCGGCCACCGACACCTCCCAGCCGTCGGCCATCGAGCCGCTCACCCTCATCCCGATCGACCCGGCCGGCGGCGAGAAGCGGCAGGCGTTGACCAGCAGCAGCTCGAGCACCCGGCCCAGGGCCACGGGGTCGGCCCACACCTGGGCGGCGTCGAGCCGGCGGGACACCTCGTGGCCGGCCAGCACCGGTTCCAGCTTGGCCAGCACGGCATCGACCAGCGGCTCCACCTCGACCAGCACCGGCCGCACCTCCCAGCCATCCTTCGACAGCCGGCCGGCGTCGAGGAAGTGCAGCACCGAGGCGTCGAGCGAGGCGACGTTCACCCCGAGAGAGTCGACCAGGTCGAGGCGCCGGGTCTCGGGCAGCGAGTCCCAGCGGCTCACCAAGGTGGAGGCGAGGCCCTGGATGATGGTGAGCGGGGTGCGCAGCTCGTGGCTGACCGTGGTGACCACCTGCTCCTTCAGGTCCTCGAGCGACCGCCGCTCCGCCTCCCGCGCTGCGGCGTCCTCGCGCACCGCGGCGCCGGCGAGCCCGACCCAGCCGGCCAGCAGCCCCGCGGCTCCGACGGCCACCACCGTCCGCCACGAAGGGGCGGGCCCGGGGCCGACCAGCTGCGTGAGGGCGAGGGTGGCCGTGGCGATCGCCGCCACCTCCAGCGCCCGCTTGCGCCCCAGCTCGGTTCCGGCGACGGCCGCGACCAGCGCCGGCAGGAGGACGGCGACGGAAAGGAGGTCGACCCGGGCCAGGACCAACCCGGCGCCGGCGAGGACGGCGAGGTCGGCTCCCACCCAGCCCCACCACTGAAGGGGGACACGCTCCCGGCTGGCCACGAGCGCCACGTAGGCACCGACGACGAGGGTGCCAACGACGGCGGAGAGCAGCGAGGGCGCCCCGGCCAGCCCCGCCAGGGCGGCCGTGCCGAGCAGGACCCGGCAGCCGGGATGCCAGGCCGCGCCGCTCCTCAGCCGGGCCGAACGGGTCACCGGGAGAGCCGGCGACGGACGTTCATGACACCCGTTTTAGCCGCGCGCGCTCACACTGTCCGCCGATGGACCACAATGGGGCCGGTGGAACGTGGCGCGCGGGCTGTCCTTGGGTCGATCGCCGCTGTCGCGGTCCTGCTCGCCGGGTGCTCCAGCTCCAAGAAGGCGGAGCAGAGCCTGCCGGTCAACGCCAACGCTCCGCTCAACGATGTGGTCGCCCCCGTCGTTGACAGCTCCACCACCGAGGTGCCGACCACGGTCACCACCGTGCCCGTCACGACCACCACGATCCCCCCGGCCATCGGCCCGGCCGGCAACCTGACCCTCAGCCGAGAGCTGGCCAGCGGGATCACCGGCGATGACGTGAAGGCGGTCGAGCAGCGCCTCGCCGACCTCAGGTTCTCCCCCGGCCCCGTCGACGGTCGCTTCGATGCCAAGACCGGCCAGGCCGTGCTGTCGTTCCAGAAGCAGACCGGCCTGCCCCGCACCAGCCGGGTCGACGCCGCCACCGCCACCCGCATGAACACCGCCGGCTACGGGACCCCGATGGTCTCCGACGGCAACCCCGACCGGGTCGAGGTCGACCTCTCCCGCCAGGTCCTGCAGATCTGGCGGGGCGGGCAGCTGTTCAAGGTCCTCGGCGTCTCCACCGGCACCGGGAAGAGGTACTGCGACACCACCGACACCGGCAAGCGGGTGTGCGGCGTCGCCACCACCCCCACCGGGCGGTTCGACTTCACCCGACGCATCGAGGGCAAGCGCAAGAGCGAGCTCGGCATCCTGCTCGACCCGGTGTACTTCATCGGCGGCTACGCCGTCCACGGCTCGCCGTCGGTCCCCGCCTCACCCGCCAGCCACGGGTGCATCCGGATCCCGCTGTGGGAGTCCAAGGCCTTCTTCAACGACGTGCCGCTCCGCACCCAGATGATCATCATCAAGGACGGCGCCCCGCCGGTGCCCACCCTGGCCGCCCCGGTCGTCGGCCCGCCCCCCACCACCACCACGCTGCCGCCGGTCCCGACCACGACACCCACCACCCTGCCGCCCGTGGTAGCGACCACCACCCCCACCACGCAGCCGCGGCTGACCGTGCCGAGCACGACGACCACGACCCGAGGCTTGCTCGGGTGAGGCCGGTTCAACGGACCATCGCCGGCTAGGTCGGATCTGAGCCCGAGTGGCGTCCAGGGCTCCTGGCCCCAGGCGCCTACAGGATCGTGCGGGGCGGGAACGAGGTGCCCAGTCCCGGTGAGGAAGGGCGGTGGGGGTGGCTGGCGACGCTCTGTTCGTTGCGGGGGGACCGAACGAGCCCTGGTGCGAATCGAGGCGGCGTGCGGTAGTGGTTGGGCCCCCGCTCGAGCCGTCACCCAGGATGGCTTGGCGCCCGGGGTCAATCGTGTGCCAGCCGCCCACGCAACCGCTCGGCGGCCTGCTCGACCTCGGCCCGCAGGACGGGCTCGAGCATGCCGACGAGCGGCGACGACCCGCCGTAGAACAGCCGGAAGCGCAGGGTGCACGGCCCGTTGCCCTCGGCCGGGTCGACGACGGCCTCCAGCTCCCACGGCGAGTGCTCCCGGCCGTCCTGCTCGGCCCGCACGAACCGGACCCGCCCGGCCGCCTCGCCCTCGTGGCGCCGCAGGCGCACCCGCTTGGTCTTGGTGAACGGGCCGACGCGCCCGCCGAGGTCGACCAGCCAGCCGTCGCCGTCGGGTTCGACCCGGTGCACCATCCCGTGCCAGGCGGGATAGCCGGGCAGATCGGCGACCTCGGCCAGCACCGCAGCGGGAGCGGCATCCATCGCCGCCTCCAAGGTGAAGTCCATCGCCCTAACCCGGCTTGACCACCATCAGGAACAGCACGACGAGCAGGAGCAGGCTGACGATGCCCCCACCCGCCCGGAGCTTCGGCTCGGCGCCGGCGTCGCCGGTCGCCAGCAGGCGCTCGGCCGGCAGGATCACCGCTCCGACGACGGCAGCGATGATCAGCCACAGCAAGATTGCGGCCGACACCCACGGGTCGCTGAACTCGTACGCCCCGCCGGACACCGCGATGAGGCCGAACCCCAGCACGCCGACGAGGACCAGCGCCGGCAGGTACACGGTACGGGTGGCGGCACTCGCCGCCACGGAGAAGCTCCGCATCGCCGCCCCGTCACCCCGCAGCCGGTTGCCCATCAACGGGTGGACCACTGCCGGGGCGAAGGCGACGATGACCGCCAGGATGTGGAGGATGAGGAGCAGCTGGTACACACCACTGTCGATCCGACCGATGAGCATGCCCGCACGCTAGGGCGCCCGACCTGTCCCCGGAGGCACCCCACCGGCTACGCTGCCCAGGCCCCGGGCGTATGGCTCAGTTGGTTAGAGCGCTGCCTTCACACGGCAGAGGTCACAGGTTCGAATCCTGTTACGCCCACCGGTAAACTCCCAGGTCAGAGGGGGTGCCTGGCTCCGAGGCCCCACCGCACCGGCCAGCCTGGTGATGAGAATGGTGATGATGAGCCCGCAGCCTCATTACCCTTGATGATGTGCGAGGCAGCATCAGCCGACGGGGCGACTCCTGGCGGGTCCACGTCTACCTGGGCCTCGACAGCCAGACCGGCAAGCAGCGCTACCTGACCAGGACCGTGCACGGCACCAAGCGGGACGCCGAGCGGGTCTGCAC
>JBBSKY010000059.1:0-19275 GCA_038255915.1 Acidimicrobiales bacterium
AACAGCGCCGTCCCGATCGGCACCGTCCCGATCTACCAGGCCCTGGAGAAGGTCAACGGCAAGGCCGAGGACCTGTCGTGGGAGGTCTACCGCGACACCCTCATCGAGCAGTTCGAGCAGGGCGTCGACTACATCACCGTCCACGCCGGCGTGCTCCTGCGCTACGTGCCGATGACGGCCAAACGCCTGACCGGCATCGTGAGCCGGGGCGGGTCGATCATGGCGGCCTGGTGCCTGGCCCACCACACCGAGTCCTTCCTGTACGAACGCTTCGAGGAGATCTGCCAGCTCTTCGCCGCCTACGACGTGGCCTTCTCGCTGGGCGACGGTCTGCGCCCGGGCTCCATCGCCGATGCCAACGACGAGGCCCAGCTGGCCGAGCTGCGCACCCTGGGAGAGCTCACCGAGGTGGCGTGGCGCCACGACGTGCAGGTGATGGTGGAGGGGCCCGGCCACGTGCCGCTGCACAAGGTGCGCGAGAACGTCGACCTGCAGCAGGAGTGGTGCCACGAGGCGCCCTTCTACACACTGGGCCCGCTCACCACCGACGTGGCCCCCGGGTACGACCACATCACCAGCGCCATCGGCGCCGCCACCATCGGCATGTTCGGCACGGCGATGCTGTGCTACGTCACCCCGAAGGAGCACCTGGGCCTGCCCAACCGCGACGACGTGAAGCAGGGGGTGATCGCCTACAAGATCGCCGCTCACGCCGCCGACCTGGCCAAGGGCCACCCGGGCGCCCAGGACTGGGACGACGCCCTGTCCAAGGCCCGCTTCGAGTTCCGCTGGGCCGACCAGTTCGAGCTGGCCCTCGACCCCGAGACCGCCCGGGCCTACCACGACGAGACGCTGCCGGCCGAGCCGGCGAAGACGGCCCACTTCTGCTCGATGTGCGGCCCCAAGTTCTGCTCGATGCGCATCTCCCAGGACGTGCGCGACTACGCCGACTCCATGGGGGTCGGCGTGGAGCAGGCCGTCGAGATCGGCCTGAAGGAGAAGGCGCAGCAGTTCGTCGAGGAGGGCGCCGAGCTGTACCGGGTCCCGGAGGCCCAGCCGATGGACCCCGGGCGATCCCGGGACGTCGAGGAGCCGGCCACCGCCGCGACCTGACCGACCCCGGTGTCCCGTTTGCGCCGGTGGTGAACGGGGCAGAGGTTGCGCTGAACGGGCGCGGGGAATCCTCGCCAGGTGATGCACCCCTCGCCGGCTCGGAACCAGACGTGGCTCGACGCCGTACGGGCCCACCGGCTGCGGTCGGCGGCTGCGGCCCTGGCGATCGTGCTGGTCCTGGTGGCGGTGATCCCGCCGCTGCGCAGCGTGGCCACCTTCGCCGCCTCGAAGGTGATCCTCGTCGTCACCACCCCCTTCGCCCCGAGCGTGAAGGGCCTGAACACCGCCCCGGAGAGCTCACAGGTGGTGGCGGCCGACGGCTCGCCGCTCGGGACGTTCGAGGAGGGTGAGCGACTTCCCGTGCGGGTGGCTGACCTGCCCACCCACGTGAAGGGCGCCGTGCTGGCCGCCGAGGACGCCGACTTCTACCGGCACGAGGGGGTGGACCCCTCGGCCATCGTCCGGGCCACGCTGAACATGGCCACCGGCAGCAAGCAGCAGGGCGGGTCGACCATCACCCAGCAGCTGGCCAAGCTCAACTACACCACCGGCGAGCGCACCGTGTTCCGCAAGCTGCGCGAGGTGCTGTACGCCACCCGCCTCGAGCGTGACTACTCCAAGGACCAGCTCCTCGAGCGCTACCTCAACCAGGTGTACCTGGGCGACGGCACCTACGGCATCGAGGCCGCGGCCCGCCGCACCTTCGGTGTGCCCGCCGCCCAGCTGTCCCCCGACCAGGCCGCAGCCCTGGCCGTGCGCATCCGCAGCCCAGGCAACATCGACCCTCGGAAGAACCCCGACGCCGTGCTGAGCCGCCGCAACACCGTCCTCGGGGCCATGGCCGAGGCGGGCACGGTACCGAAGGACCAGCTCGCCGGCCTCCAGGCCGCCCCCCTCAAGCCCATCCCGCTGCCCCCGGCCAAGGCCAAGCCCGAGCGGCTGGTGGTCGACCGGGCCCGGCGCGAGGCGCTGAAGCTCGACATCCTGGGCGGCGACCAGGAGGACCGCTTGGCCAAGCTCGAAGGCGGCGGGCTCACCGTCGAGACGGCCCTCGACCCCAAGGGCCAGAAGGCGGCCCGCGACGCGGCCCAGGCGGCCCTCCCCCGGCCCGAGGACGCCAGCGCCGCGATCGTCAGCGTCCAACCGGGCGATGGCGCCATCCGGGTGCTCGTCGGCGACTCCAAGGGCGGCCAGTTCGACGTGGCCACCATGGGGCGCCGCCAGCCGGGTTCTTCGTTCAAGCCGTTCACCTACGCCGCCGCCCTCGAGGAGGGCATTCACCCCGGCACCACCTACGACTCGAGGTCCCCGCAGACCTTCTCCTACAAGGGCAGCTCGTTCCAGGTCCAGAACGCCGAGGAGGGCACCGGCGGGCAGATGACGTTCGACGAGGCCACCGTGGGCTCGGTCAACGTCGTCTACATGCAGGTGGCGCTGAAGGTCGGTCCCGACAAGGTGAAGAAGGTGGCCGAACGGCTGGGCGAGCCGAAGGACCTGGAGGCGGTCCCCTCGCTCGCCCTCGGCGGGGAGGGCAAGGGCGTCAGCCCGCTCGACCAGGCCGCCGCCTACGCCACCTTCGCCTCGGGCGGCACCTACGCCGAGCCCTACCTGGTGACCCGGATCAAGGACAACAGGGGCAAGGTCGTGTGGCAGCACGACAAGAAGACCCGCAAGGGCATGGACCAGAAGGAGGCCGGCGTGATCAACAGCGTGCTCCAGCGGGTGGTCAACGAGGGCACGGGCAAGGCGGCCGCCTTCGGACGGCCGGTGGCGGGCAAGACCGGCACCACCAACGACAGCAAGGACGTGTGGTTCGTGGGCTACACGCCCCAGCTGGCCACCGCCGTGTGGGTCGGCAACGTGGAGGGCCCCAAGCCCCTGACCGACGGCCGTGGCCGCCCCCTGTTCGGCGGCGGCCCCCCGGCCCGGATCTTCTCCAGCACCATGAAGGCGGCGCTCCAGGGCGTGAAGGAGACCCCGTTCCAGGTCAACAAGCCCGAGGACCTGGGCCTCAAGCTCCCCGGCGCCGGCGGTGGCAACGGGACCACCAGCCCGACGATCCCACCCAGCTCGGTGACGTCCACCACGGCACCACCGCTGCTCCCGGAGAACCCGATCCCGCCGACCCAGCCGCTGAACACCTTCGTGCCGCCGCTCCCACAGGCTTCGATCCCGCCGACGACGACCCGTCCCGCCCGCACGACAACGTCGCGGCCCTGCCCGACCACCACCACGACCGGCCCCCCCGATCCCGACCGGACCACGACGACAGCCAGGACGCCGCCCGCCTGCTGACCGTCGGCGCTCAGAGAGCGGGCGCCACCACCATCCGACCACCACCCCCGAGCTCCACCTCCAGGCTGACCAGCCGACCGTCCGGATCCAGCCGCGCCTGCACTGGCGGCTCGCCCTCCAGACGCAGGTGCCCGCCCTCCCAGCGGGCAGACCGCTCGACCAGCGGCGCCAGCAGCACCACCGGATCGAACGCCCCCACCTCCAAAGACGTCCCGAGGACGCTGAGCCGGCCGCCCTCCTGCACCCCGGCCAGCCCCCCGACCGCAAACTCGGCCCGCTCCCCCTCGACCCAAGCCCGAGCCATCTCCGCGCCGCCGACCACCAACGTCACCAGGAGCGGCGACCCGAAGGCGAGATCCCGAGCCCTCCGGGCCGCCACCCCCGGATCGACAACGACCGCCGCCTCGGTCGGCGCCACTGGCCCCTCACGGTCACGGACACCAACGACCACAACACCCACGCCGGCAACCACCAAGACCATCAGAACCACCGAACCACCCCGGCGCACAGCCACCTCCAGAAGGTCGGAAGGGCAGGACGCCGAGACGGCCAGGACCGTGAGCCTCAACCTACCCGCCGACGACCGATCCGTCGTCCCGCAGATCTGGCTGGCGGGTCAACCTGGTCGGGCGCGTCCAACGAGGCGGCGCTCATGCCACCGCTGGGCGGCTGCCGGCCACACGATCATCGAGCCGCTACGGGTAACGACCTTTCGCGCTCGTCGTTCCGGCGGAACGTCTGCGAGCACGTCGGCGCCGCTCCCGCTGCGGTGAGTCCGGACTGGTGTGCAATGACGCTCGCAACCCCACCCGGCGATCAGGGACGGTCACTCTGGCGCTCCTTCGTCAGCAGAGACGATGGTGGTCACCGTCTTGCGTCCAAGGCCGGACACCTCGGCGAGTTGGCGGAGGGACGCGCCGGCACGATGGGCAACTTGGATCATGTCGTCGCGGATCCGCACTTCCTTGGCGGCTCGCTCCGCGCTCAGGCCGACGACCACGAGTGCCGCACCGAGCTCGCCTTGGTCTCCGCTGCGATACTTCTCCATGGCCTCGGTGGCGGCCGATACCTGGGCGTCGGTGTAGCTCATGATTCCTCCCTGAGGGCGAGCGCGAGCTTGTCGCGAATGGCCATCAGCAGCGGTACACGGGGAGAGACCTCGACCCGCGCCTCGGCATCCTTGAGGTGCGCCAGGCTCATCGCGAGCAACTCGAATGCCTCGACCCGTTCGAACTGGACTCTGACCATCGGTCCAAGTGTAGCCACAACCGGTCCGATTCGGACCACAGCAGAGATGCAGGCGCTGGTCTCCCGCTAGCGGCTAACGGAGGGCGCACGTCGGCCGCGACTGTCGCACCAGGCCGGCGTTCGGGGACTGGCCGGGACGCCGGCTGAGCCGTCGTTATGGGGCGCTCGACTGGTGCCGTTACCGCGCAATCCCCAGCCGGCGGGGCACCTGGATGAGCCGTACCGTGGCGCAGACCCCGGCGGGACCCGACCTGATCGTCAATGGGTCGTTCGAGCTTCCCGACATTGTTCTGCTGATTGCCTACGGTGGTGACGGTGGCGGTCAACGAGGATCGGTCTGAGATCGACCCCGGGGCCGGGGCGCACGCCCTGCCGGGTGGCCCGTTCACCATTCCCGACGACCCGGTGCGGCGGAGGCCGGCCGGGATCAACGGGTTCGTCACTACCCGCGACAGTGCCTACTTCTTCCTGCCCGGCATCCGAGCGTCGCGCTACCTCGGGGCGATGATCCCCCATGGAGGGGACAGCACGTGACCACTCCCCCGGTCGAGAGCACCCCCGCTGCGGTCCTCGTGTCCATCCCGGTCAGCCCCTACGTCGAGGTGGCTCGGTGGGTCCTCGACCGCCTTGGCATCGCCTACCGGGAGGAGGGCCACGCCCCCTTCCTGCACCTTCCCGCCACGCTCCGCCGTAGGGGCGGCACCGACGTCCCCGTCCTGGCAGCGCCGGGGATGGCCCTGACCAACGCCCGCGCCATCCTGGAGCACTACGGCTTCCGCGGCCCGAAGCCGCTCTACCCCGCCACGGCCGACGCGCGAGCCGAGGTCGAGCAGCTGGTCACGCTCTTCTACGACGACATGGGAGTGGCGGTGCGGGCCTGGGCCTACGCCCAGATGCTGCCCGAGCGAGCCTCCACGGCTCGGGTGTGGAGCACGGGCGCGCCGGCATTCGAGTCGTTCGTGGTGAGGAAGACCTATCCGCTGCTGGCCGCGTGGATGGGCCGGGCCCTGGCGATCACCCCGCACACCGTCGACGAGATGCTGCCCAGGATCGACGCCGCCTTTGACGAGGTCGAGGTGAGGCTCGGCGACGGTCGCCGCCACCTCACCGGTGACCGCTTCACCGCTGCCGACCTGGTGTTCGCCGCGCTGGTCGGTCCCGCCGTGCTGCCCGAGGGCTATGGCGGCCCGCTCCCGACGGCCGACGAGCTGCCGCCGCGGATGCGCGCCGACCACGAGCGGCTTTTAGCTCGGCCAGCCGGGGCGTACGCCCTGCGCCTCTACAGCGAGGACCGGCGCCTCCCCGTGGAAGTCCCCACCGACTGATCAGTCCAGGATCCTGCCGTGCTGGCGGAGCGGGCCACGCTGGCGAGGGTTTCGGTGTTGTTGGCCACGCCTGCGTCTATCTGGCGATCCGACGGTCACCGCATGAGTGCGGCCGGCCGGCGAATGGAGATGCGGCTACACCCTCGAAGGCGCCGATGGCCCAGTTCGGCTCAAGGACGTCTTCGAGGACAGGCAGCAGCTGATCGTGTACAACCACATGTTGGTTCCCGGGCGAGGAGTGGCAGTGCCCGGGCTGCACCGGTTTCACGAGCCAGTTCACCCGGCCGGAGTTCCTCGATGGCTGGGACGCCCGGTTCGTGATCGTCACCCAGGGCCCCATCGACGACGCTCTCGCCTACAAGGCGCGAGTGGGCAACAAGTTGACCTGGTTCCCCTCCGCACGCAGCTCCTTCGGCTCCGACATGGGTGCACCAGCAGGCGGTGGATTTCAGGTGAACGTCCTCCTCCGCGTCGGCGACACCGTGTACCGGACCTACAACACCCAGGGTCGTGGCACTGAGCAGCTCGGCCACACCTTCGGCCTCATCGACCTGCTCCCCTACGGACGCCAGGAGGACTGGCAGGACTCGCCCGAGGGCTGGCCGCAGTCGCCCACCTACCGTCGATGGCTTCCGTCGGAAGCGTTCGCCCGCTACGCCTAGGGAACGTTGGAGGTGGCTATGAGGCGGTCGAGCGCCGCCGCCGCCGCACCCTCGTCGATCGAATGCTGGGCCTGAGCGACGCCGTCCTCGAAGGTGGCGGCGGCGCCGGCGGCCACCAGTCCCGCCGCCGCGTTCAGCACGGCGATGTCGCGGTGGGCGCCGGCCGCGCCGCCGAGGACGGCCCGCACCGAGGCGGCGTTGGCCACGGCGTCGCCGCCGGCCAGCTGCTCTCGGGTGGCCGGAGCCAGGCCGAGGGCCGCCGGGTCGACGGTCGAGGTTCGGGCCTCGCCGCCCTCCTGCCACACCACGGTGGAGGGGCCCGTGGTGGTGAGCTCGTCGAGGCCGTCGCTGCCGTGCACGACCAGCGCCCGGGTGGCCCCGTTGGCCGCCAGCACACCGGCCATGCGCAGGGCCATGCGCCCGTCGGAGACCCCGACCACCTGATGGGGGGGCCGGGTCGGGTTGGCCAGCGGCCCCAGGAAGTTGAAGACGGTGGTGACCCCGAGCTCGCGCCGCACCGGCCCGGCGTGGCGCATGGCCGGGTGGAAGCGGGGGGCGAAGCAGAAGCCGATGCCGGCTTCGGCCAGGCAGCGGGCCACCCCGTCGGGGCCGAGGTCGATGCGGACCCCGAGCGCCTCGAGCACGTCGGCCGACCCGGCCCGGGAAGACGCGGCCCGGTTGCCGTGCTTGGCCACCGGGACCCCGGCCCCGGCCACGACGAAGGCGGCGATGGTCGACACATTGATGGTGCCGCTGCGGTCGCCGCCCGTGCCACAGGTGTCGACCAGCCGGGCGCGCAGCGACTCGTCGAGGGGCACGGGCTCGGCCACCTCGAGCATGGCCCGCACCAGGCCGGTCATCTCGGCCAGCGTCTCGCCCTTCATCCGCAGGGCCACGATGAAGGCGGCGATCTGAGCCGAGCTGGCCCCTCCGGCGAAGATCTCCGCCATTGCTGCGGCGGCCTCGTCGGTCGACAGATCGCCGCCTGCGGTGAGCGTCGCCAGGACGCCCCTCCACCCCCCGAGCCCCTCCAGCGTCGCCATCAGCCGGCGACGGTAACCGGGCCGCCTCCCGTGCCGCGGCAGCGCCTCTAGCGTGGACCACTTGTGACCAGCTTCGACCGGGCGGCCGCCTTGGAGCGCCTCGGGCGTGATCACTTCGATGTCCTGGTGATCGGCGGCGGGGCGACGGGGTGCGGGGTGGCGCTCGACGCCGCCGCCCGGGGGCTGACGGTGGCCCTGGTCGAGCGAGACGACCTGGCCTCCGGCACGTCATCGAAGTCGTCGAAGCTGGTCCACGGGGGGCTGCGCTACCTGCAGCAGCGTGAGATCGCCCTGGTCTACGAGAACCTTCGCGAGCGCCAGCGCCTGCTGCGCAACGCCCCCCACCTGGTGAAGGTGCTGCCGTTCCTCATCCCTGTCTTCGGCCGGGGCGGCCGGGGCGGGGTGGCCGACAGCGCCATGGCCAAGGGCATCAGCTGGGCCCTGTGGCTGTACGACCTCACCGGCGGCTGGCGGGTGGGCAAGCTGCACCGACGGATCTCCCGCGAGGAGGCGTTAGCCCACCTGCCGACCCTGCGGGCGGGGGCGCTGGCCGCCGCCTTTCTGTACTACGACGCCCAGACCGACGACGCCCGGCTGACGCTCGCCCTAGCCCGCACGGCAGCAATCGACCACCAGGCGTGCGTGGTGAACCACGCCCCGGTGGTGGCCTTCAGCTCCGACGCCGGGGGCAGGGTCGACGGGGCGGTGGTGGTCCCCGACGGCGGTGCCCGGGTGAGCGTGCGGGCCCGGTGCGTGGTGAACGCCACCGGGGTGTGGGCCGACGAGCTGCACGCCCTCGACGGAGGTCGCCCGTCGCCCACCATCCGCCCGGCCAAGGGCGTCCACCTCACCGTTCCCGCCTCGGCCCTGCCCTGCGACGTGGCCGCCATCGTCACCGCCCAGGACAAGCGGTCGGTGTTCGTGGTCCCGTGGCGGGCCAGCGACGGCGGACTGCCCCTCACCTACCTCGGGACCACCGACACCGAGTACGACGGCCCGCTCGACGACCCCCAGTGCACCCCCGAGGACGTGGCCTACGTGCTCGACGCCGTCAACCGGTGGGTCTCCCGGCCGCTCACCCCGAACGACGTGGTCGGCACCTGGGCCGGGCTGCGGCCGCTGCTCGTCGGCGACGGCCTGGGCGAGCGCACCCGCGACCTCTCCCGTCGCCACAAGGTCACCACCTCGGCCAGCGGGGTCGTGACGATCGGGGGCGGCAAGCTGACCACCTACCGCAAGATGGCCGAGGACACCGTCGACGAGGTGGTCGGCCGGCTGGGCCTCGGCCCCAGCCGGTGCCCCACCCGGCGGCTCCCGCTGATCGGCGCCCCCGGCCTGGACCAGGCGGCTCAGGACCGGCTCGGCCTGGAGCCGCCGGTGGCCGCCCACCTGGCTGCCCGCTACGGCTCGGAGGCCCGGGTGGTGGCGGCTCTGGTCGCGGCCGACGCCGGTCTGGGCCGGCCCCTGGTGCCCGGGCTGCCCGACCTGCGGGCCGAGGTGGTCCACGCCGCCCGCCACGAGATGGCTGCCACGGTCGACGACGTGCTGGCCCGCCGCACCCGCCTCCGCCTGCAGGCCCGCGACGCCTCGGCAGCCGCCGCCGACGACGTGGCCGGCCTCCTGGCCGCCGAGCTGGGCTGGCACCCCGCCGAGACCGCGGCCCAGGCCGCGACCTACCGGGCCTTGATCGAGCACGAGCGCACCGTCCCCGGCCTCCCCACCACCACCCTCCCCGTCCCGTGAGCGTGTGGCCGCCGCTGCCCCTGCCCGTGGCCGTCGACGCCCCCGCCGCCGGCCGAGCCTTTCTGCCCGGGGGCTCGGCCGCCCCTCTCTCCGACCAGCTGCTCCGCCGCCTCGGCGCGGCCTGCCCGGTCGATAGGGCCGAGCCGTCGCTGGTGGAGGCGGGCCGGGACTGGTGGCCGATGGCTCTGCACTGGGCGATGGGTGGTCAGGTGCCGGCCCTGCCGGCGGTGGTGGCCCGCCCCACCTCCACCGCCCAGGTGGCCGAGGTGCTGCGGCTGTGCGACGACGCCCGGGTGCCGGTGACCCCGGCCGCCGGCCGCAGCGGGGTGTGCGGGGGGAGCGTGCCCAAGGCCGGCGGGGTCGCCCTCGACCTGCGGGGGCTCGCAGGCCTCACCTGGGCCAGCACCGAGGACGGGCTGGTGGGTGTCCGGGCCGGCACCAACGGCCTGTTCTTCGAGGAGCTCCTGCGGGCCGAGCACGGCATGACGGTCGGCCACTGGCCCCAGTCGATGGCCCTGGCCAGCGTGGGGGGGTGGGTGGCGTGCCGGGGCGCCGGGCAGTACTCCACCCGCTACGGCAAGGTCGAGGACATGGTCAACGGCCTCGAGGTGGTGCTGGCCGACGGCCGGGTCATCACCACGGGCGGCCGGGCGCCCCGCAGCGCTGTCGGCCCCGACCTCAACCAGGTCTTCCTCGGGAGCGAGGGGACCCTCGGTGTGGTCACCGAGGTGACCCTGCGGGCCTGGCCCCTGCCGCCCGAGGAGCGGCGATCGGCCTGGAGCTTCGCCACCTTCGCCGAGGGGCTGGAGGCCTGCCGGCGGGTGCTGCGGCGGGGCGCCACCCCGGCCGTGCTGCGCCTCTACGACGGCCGCGAGGGCGCCCGCTTCGGTGGAGACGGCGATCGGTCGGTGCTGCTGGTCCTCGACGAGGGCGACGCCGGCCGGGTCGAGGCGTCGCTGGCGGTGGTGGCCGAGGAGGCCGGACCTCTGGGCGCCCCGGGCGACGTCGCCGCGGTCGGCCTCTGGCTCGAGCACCGCAACGACGTGGCCGCCCTCGGAGAGGCGGTCACCGCCGGCATCGTGGTCGACACCTGCGAGATCGCCGCCCGGTGGTCGGCCCTCCCGGCCATCCACGCCGAGGCCACCGCCCGCTTCGGAGCCCTGCCCGGCGCGTACGCCATCTCCTGCCACCAGAGCCACGCCTACCTCGACGGCGCATGCCTGTACTTCACCTTCGCCGGCTTCCCCGCCGCCGGGCAGGCCGAATCGTTCTATGCGGCGGCGTGGCAGGCCATCGAGGAGGCCACACTGGAGGCCGGCGGCGCCGTCTCCCACCACCACGGGATCGGCCTGCTGCGGGCCGGCCTGGTGCGCCGGGCCCTCGGGAGCGGCTTCGACGTGCTGGCCGCGCTGAAGGCAGCGCTCGACCCCAACGGCACGCTCAATCCCGGCGGCCTCGGTCTGCCCAGCGCGCACGAGGTGGTGGCATGGCCGACGCCCTCGACGTGAGGGTGGTGGGCCTCGGGGCCGCCCTGCAGCTGGCCATCAGCGTCCCGCCGGCCGTGCTCGTCAGCCGGCTGCGCCGGGACGACATCGGGGCCGAGTCCAACCTGTGGCTGGTCGCCGCCTTCCTGGTGCTGGTCCTGGCTCCCGCCGCCACCGGGGTGCTGGTGGGCCGCCGTCGGCCCGACACGCCCCTGCTGCACGCCGCGGTGGCGGCGGCGGCGGCCTGGGCGGTGCTGGCCGCCCTCAGCCTGGCCCGGGCCGCCGCCTCCGGCACCGAGGTGGCCGCCCTTCTGGCCACCCTGCTCACCGTCGCCCCGATCCAGGTCGGCTTCGGCGTGCTGGGCGCCTTCTTCTTCAACCCACCCCAACACCGACCCGAGGAGACTGACCCATGAGTGCAGGCAAGCCGGACGCCGCCCGCACACTGGTGATCGATGTCGGGACCAGCGGGGTGCGGGCGGCGGTGGTGGAGCGCGGGGTCGTCGGGGTCGTCACCTACCGGGAGGTGCTGCCGGTCACCCCGTTCCCGGGGCTGGTCGAGCTCGACGCGGCCGCCCTCGCCGCCGCCGTGCTCGAGGTGGCGCACGAGGCGCTGGCCGCCGGCGGACCGGTGGCCAGCGTGGGGATCGCCAACCAGCGGGCGTCGACGGTGGTGTGGGACCGGGCGACGGGCGACCCGGTGGCGCCCGGCCTGGGCTGGCAGGACCTGCGCACCATCGGCGCCTGCCTGGAGCTGCAGGGCCGGGGGCTTCGGCTGGCCCCCAACGTCAGCGCCACCAAGCTGGCGAACATCCTTGACCAGGTCGACCCGGACCGCTCCCGCGACCTGTGCTTCGGCACCATCGACACTTGGGTGGCCTGGACCCTCTCGGGCGGTCGCCTGCACGTCACCGACGCCACCAACGCGGGGGTCACCGGGCTGGCCCGCCTCGACGCCGCCGCCTGGGACCCCGAGGTGCTGGAGGCGCTGCGCGTCCCGGCGTCGTGTCTGCCCCGGATCGTCGACTCCTCGGGCCAGGTGGGCGAGTGCGCGGCCCTGCCGGGAGCCCCGGTGCTGGCCGGGATCGCCGGCGACCAGCAGGCCTCGCTCATCGGCCAGGCCTGCGTGCACGCCGGCCAGGCCAAGGCCACCTTCGGCACCGGGGGGATGCTCGACTGCATCACCGGGACCCGGCCGGCGTTCAGCCACCGGGGCGACGGCGGCTCGTTCCCGATCATCGCCCGCCAGCTGGGTGGCGAGCCGGTGTGGGGGGTCGAGGCGGTGATGCTGTCGGCCGGCAGCTGCATCGAGTGGCTGCGCGACGACCTCGGGATCGTGGCCTCGGCGGCCGAGACCGAGGCCGTGGCCGCGTCGGTGGCCACCGCCGGCGAGGTGTACTTCGTGCCCGCCCTCCTCGGCCTGGGCACCCCGCACTGGGACTTCGGGGCCCGGGGATCGCTGTTCGGGCTGACCCGGGGAAGCGGCCGGGCCGAGATCGTCCGGGCCGTGCTGGAGGGGGTGGCCCACCGGGGCGCCGACCTGCTGGAGGCGGCCGAGCAGGACGCCGGCACCACCGTCGCCGCCCTGCGGGTCGACGGGGGTATGACGGCCAACGGGGTGTTCGTCCAGGCGCTGGCCGACAGCGTGGGCCGGCCGGTGGAGGTGTCGCCGGAGCGGGAGGCCACCACCCTCGGCGCCGCCTACCTGGCCGGGCTGGCCACCGGCGTGTGGTCGGAGGTGGACGAGCTGGCCCAGCTGTGGGAGCCCGCCCAGGTCGTGCAGCCCCGGCCCAGCTACGCCGACCGTGATCGCTGGAAGGAGGCGGTGGAGCGGTCCAAGGCGTGGATCCCGGCGCTGTCGGAGCTGCACTTCTGATCGCCCCTTGACGGCCGTTCAATGCTTCCCCTATGTTCTCAGCACCGCCCTCTCGGTCGGATCGGGGCCCGGCCTCCTCCCCTAGCGAAGGAGGCCGTTGTGGACCAGCGTGAACAGCCCCGCCTCGACGCCGTCGCCCTGGGCGCGGTGGCCGCCAGCCTCCTCCGGGTGCCCGCCCGGCCCGGCTGGCCCGAGCCGCCGTTCCTCCTGGCCCTGCCCTGGGGCGATCCGTGGCGGGTCGACGACCTCGGGTTCGACCTCGAGGCCCGGCCCCTGGTCGATGCCGACGACGCCCTGCAGGTGCTGTGCCGGCAGCAGGCCCGGCCGGAGTGGGTGGCCGTCGGGGTGGTGGTCGAGGGGTGGACGGTGCCGCCGTCGGCCACCGACGACGTCGACTGGCGCACCCTGCACCGCAACGGGCCGTCGCTGCGCCGGCACCCGCAGCGGCGGCGGGTGCGCACCCTGCACCTGGTGGGCCGCGGCGGCCCGGTAGCGCTGGCCCTGCTGAGCGACGGCGACGTCGAGCCCCAGGTGCACGCCAGCCCCGACGGCGGCGCCGACGGTGGGCCCACCGGCCCCCTGCCCGACGGCCTGCGCCGCCTCCTCGGCCTGCCGACACCCCCCTGCCCGGTCACCGCCCTCGAGCTGTGGGCGTCGCTGTGGCTGGCCGCGGTCGCCGCCCGTGCCAGCCGGGCGCCGCTCGACTGGGCCCGCGTAGCCGCCCTCCACCCCGGCGCCCGGCTGCTCCAGCGATCGGGCCCGTACGACCTGGCCCCCGACCTGGTGGTGGTGGGACGGGCCCTGGCCCGGGCCCGCGACTGGGACTTGCTCCAGCGGGCCGCGGCCAGCGGCGCCGAACAGGCCAGCTTCCTGCCGCCCCCCGAGGTGGCGGCGTTCGCCGACGCCGGCATGTTCGCCCGCCTCGTCCTGCGCCAGGTCGAGCCGTTGTGGTCCTCCCGCTGCTCCCTTGAAGGACAGGTTGAGGCCAGCGTGCTGGCCCGGATCGACGCCACGCTCCAGGCCTGGTGCCTCGACCCCACGCCCCCCGGCCACCGGGCCGCGGTCGCCTCCTGGGGGAAGCGACCCGATCACGCCGCCTGAGTGGGACCGATCACCTCGGCCGGGGGCAGTGGGTGGGGCTGGGCGAAGGCCTCGGCCATGGGGTCGCCCTTCTGAGCCCGCTCCAGGGCCTGGGGGGCTTCGAAGCGCAGCCGCTGCGGGTCGTCGGCCTCCAGCGCGGCGGCCAGCTCGTCCCAGGTCACGGGCACGCTGGCCCACGGGCGGGCCCGGGCCCGCAGCGACCAGGTGGCCACCGTGGTCTTGAAAGGGCTGTTCTGGCTCCAGTCGATCAGGATCTTCCCTGGTCTCAGGACCTTGGCCATGTTGGTGACGATCAGGTCGGGGTGGTCGGCGGTCAGGCCTTCGGCCAGAGCCAGCGCCACCTGCCGCAGCTGGTCGAAGTCGCACGGCGGCGCCAAGGGGGCCAGCACCTGGATGCCCTTCGAGCCGCTCACCTTGGGCAGGCAGGCCAGCCCGCCCCGGCCCAGCCGCTCGGCCACCAGCTGGGCCACCCGGGCGCACTCCAGCAGCCCGGCCGGCTCGCCCGGGTCGAGGTCGACCACCAGGTGGGTGGGGGTGTCGCGATCCTCGGCCCGCAGCAGTCCGGGGTGCAGCTCGAGGGCGGCCAGCTGGGCCGTCCACACCAGCGCCGCCGGCTCGTCGATGCGGCAGTACCGAACGGTTCGCTTGGGCCCGGGCGCCCAGATGTCGAGCGTCTCCACCCAGTCGGGCCGGTGCTTGGGGCACATCTTCTCGAAGAAGCGCTGGCCGTCCACCCCCTCGGGGCAGCGCACCAGCGTGGTGGCCCGCCCCCTGACGTGGGGCACCAGCACCTCGCCGATGGCCTGGTAGTAGTCGACCACCTCGCCCTTGGTGAAACCCGTCTCGGGGTACAGGACCTTGTCGAGGTTGCTGAGCGACAGCTCGCGCCCGTGGGCGGTGACCGCCGTGCGGGCTGCGGCCACGCTGCGCCCCTCAGGCCGACTTCGCCTCGGCCCGCGACTGCTTTGCTGCGGCCAGGCTGGCCTCGAGCGCCGCCATCAGGTCGACCACCTTGGTGGGTTCCTCGGAGGTGGTGGAGGTGACGATCTCCTGGCCCTCCGCCTTGGCCTCGATCAGGGCCAGCACCTTCTCGCGGTGCTCGTCTTTGTACCGGGACGGGTCGAACTCGGCCGAGAGGCTCTCGATCAGCTGCTCGGCCATCTTCACCTCGCGGGCGTTCGGCGCCACCTTCTCGGCGTCGGGCAGGTCGAGCTGGCTGGTGGTGGTGACCTCGTCGGCGTAGAGCATGGTGGACAGCACCAGCGCCCCGCCCTTGGCCCGGATGGCCGCCAGGTACTGTTTGGTGCGCATCACGAAGCGGGCGATGGCCACCCGGCCCGTCTCCTCCATGGCCTTGGCCAGCAGGGCGTAGGCCTTCTCGGCCCCCTTGTCGGGCAGGAGGTAGTAGCCCTTCTCGAAGTAGAGCGGGTCGATCTCGGAGAGGGCGACGAACTCCTCGATGTCGATCGTGCGGCTGGCCTTGGGGTCGAGCCCGTCGAGCTCGGACGGGTCGATGACGACGTAGCGGTTGGGCGAGATCTCATAGCCCTTCACCAGCCGCTCGTACGGCACCTCCTCACCGGTGTCGGGGCGCACCCGCTTGGTGGAGATCTTGGTGCCGTCCTTGCCGTCGAGCTGGTTGAAGCGCACGTCCTTCGGCGACTGCGCCGTGGTGAGCTTCACGGGCACGTTCACGAGCCCGAAGCTGACCGCTCCAGACCAGATGGGCCGAGGCATGGGGCCAAGTTACCCCGGGTGCCGGTTGGCCACGCCGCTGCCGTGGCGGGGGTCGGTGTTCCAGGCCTCGAGGGCCTGCTTGCGCCGCGGCCCGCCGAAGCGCTGCTGGGCCGCCTGGCGGGAGATGTGCAGGGCCGAACCGATGGTGGCCCAGCTCTGGCCCTCCTCGGCCCGGGCCGCGTCGGCCAGGCTGGGCAGCCAGGCCTCGAGGGTCTCGCGCAGGCTGTCGGCGGCGCGCAGGCGGTCGACGGCGGGGCGGCTGGAGTCGGCCACGGTGGCCATCAGCTCGACCACGACCTCGGGCAAGGCGGCGCCCATCAGCCGAAGGCCCTCATCACCCGAAGGACATCGTCGCCAGCACCGGCCGCACCACCGACAGGACCTGGTCGAACCCGGCCTGCGGACCGAGCAGCTCCATCACCCAGTAGCGGTCGCCCTCGAGCACCAGCCACCCGGCCAGGCGCTGGTCGGGCAGGCTCGAGTCGAGGCGGACCCCTTGGCGGCCCGCCACCCTCTCGGGGGTGAGGTTGACCACGACCGACGGCCGTCCGGCCTGCAGTCGGAGGAGGTGCTCGCCGGCGCAGACGGCCAGAGCGCAGCCCTTGGCATCGAACCACCGCACCATGAAGAGGAACTCGCTCTGCTCGACGCTGCCGTCGGCGGCCTGCTCGAACAGGCGGTACTGCACGGTGTCGGGCTCGATGGCCGGCAGGTTCACCCAGCTGCGGGGCACGGTGATGGCGAAGCGGCCATCGGCGTCGGTCATCTGGATCTTCGGCGTGGAGGTGTCGAGCGTGATCGTGGCCGGGGGGACGGTGGCGGACGGACGGGGGGTGCTGGGCACCGTGGTCGCCGGCGCGGTGGTGGAGGGGAGCGGGACGAGGCGGGAGGGGATGTCGACGACCTCCTGCCGCCGGTCGCGGCCGCCGGCGAGCCGCAGCCCGACCGCAGCCAGGACCAGGACGAGCAGGGCCAGCCCGATGGTGAGCACGACCACCCAGGGGCTGCCCTCCGACCGTGCCAACGGTGCCGGCGGGGCTGGTGCCGCCGGCACGGCCTGGCCCCAGGGTCCCGCGGCGGCCGGCGGCCGCCCCCAGGCTGGGGCGGGGCCGGGTCCGGTCGGCGGACCAGGCGACAGGGGCGGGGGGTGGGGCGATGGTGCGCCCGCGGCCCACGCCGCACCGGGCTGGGCCGGGTCGGGCTGCTGGGGTGGGCTCGGCGGAGGCTGGGTCCACGGTTCAGCTCCGGGGGAACCGGTGGGCATCGGCGGCGCCGGCGGCGGGCCGGGCACCGGGCCCGACCAGATCGAGCCAGGAAGGTCCGAGGAGGGCGGCGGAGGAGGCGCCACCGCCCAGGGCGGAGGCGGCGCCGGTGCCGCTGGGGGCGCAGTGGTCGGCGCGGGCGTTGCCGACTCGGACGACCCCGGCGGGGTGGTGGGCGCGGGCGGCGGGGGGTCGTCGGGCTCGCCGCCGGCTGGTTCGGCTTCCGGAGGCTCGATCGGCGGCCTGCGGGGCGGCGGGGCGTCAGCCATGACCGGGCGAAGTGTCCCACACCGCTGGCGCCATCCGCGGCCGTTGTCCCACCCGTCCGTAACGTTGCTTCCATGGTCCTGGCCGCCCTCCTCGCCTCCGCCTGCGCGGCCCTGGCCGCCGTGGCCGCCTGGCAGTCGGCCCGCCTGCGGGCCGTCCCCTCCGCGGGCCGGGTCGATGCGCTGGCCCGCGAGGTGGGCGGGCTCCAGGCCCAGCTTGCCGGGGCCCAGGCCGCGCTGGGAGCCGAGCGGGCCGCCACGGTCCGCTCCGAGCGGCAGGGCGACGACGCCGCAGTCCGGGTCTGTGACCTCACCGCCGAGGTGTCTGAGCTGCGGGCCCGCCTGGCCGTGGCTGAGGCGGCGCTCACCGCGGAACGGGCGGCTGCGGCCGAGCGGCTGGGCGCGAACCACGCCGCCGCCGCCGAGCTGCTCGAGGCCGAGCGGCTGGCCGCCGCCCAGCGGCTCCAGGCCCTGGAGAAGGCTCAGGCCGAGGCCGACGCCCGGATGTCAGAGCGGTTCAGCGCTTTGTCGGCCGACGCCCTCGAGCGCTCCAGCACCTCGTTCCTCCAGCTGGCCGAGCAGCACCTGTCCCGCCAGCGGGCCGACGGTGCCGCCGAGCTCGATGCCCGGGCCACCGCCGTCGCCGGCCTCATCAGCCCGGTGGCCGAGGTGCTGCAGCAGGTGCAGGACCGCATGCAGCGGCTCGAGGTCTCCCGGGCCGAGGCCGACACCGCCGTGCTCGCCCAGGTCGCCGCCCTCTCCACCGCCCAGCGCGAGCTGCGGACCGAGACGGCCAACCTCGTCACCGCCCTCCGGGCCCCGGCCGTGCGGGGCCGCTGGGGCGAGCTCCAGCTGCGCCGGGTGGTCGAGGTGGCCGGGATGGTGCGCCACTGCGACTTCGACGAGCAGGTGCGGGCCGTCGGCCCCGACGGCACCGGGGTCCGCCCCGACCTGATCGTGCGCCTGGCCGGCGGCAAGTCGGTGGTGGTCGACGCCAAGGTCCCCCTTCAGGCCTTCCTCCAGGCCAGCGAAGCGGTCGACGAGCCGGCCCGCCGACGCCACCTGGCCGACCACGCCCGCCAGGTCCGCAACCACGTCGACGCCTTGGCCGGCAAGGGCTACCAGCAGGCCTTCGACCCGGCGCCTGACCTGGTGGTGCTGTTCGTCCCCGGCGACGCCATCCTCTCCAGCGCGGCCGAGGCCGACGCCGGCCTGTTCGAGCACGCCGCCGAGCGGCGGGTCCTTCTGGCCGGCCCCACCACCCTCATCGGGCTCCTCCAGGCCATAGCCCACGGGTGGCGCCAGGAGGCCGTGGCCGAGCACGCCCGCCAGGTCTGCGACCTCGGGCGCGAGCTGCACCGCCGCCTCGGCACCCTGGGCGAGCACCTCGACAAGACCGGTCGCTCCCTCGACCGGGCCGTCGAGTCCTACAACGCCACCATCGGCTCGCTCGAGGGCCGCGTGCTCGTCACCGCCCGCAAGCTGGCCGACATCGAGATCGCCGAGGGCGAGCTGCCCACGCCGACCCTGGTCGAGCGCACGGCCCGCCCCCTCGTGGCCCCCGAGCTGCTCCGCGCCGTTCCCGCCGACCAGTCCGACCGGTCCGAGCAGGACGTCGCCTGACCCCCCGCCGCGTCCGTGCCACCATGGGGGCGACGGTGCACCCGGGTGGGTGGTCGCGGCACGGCTTGACCGTGTCGAGGAAGGTCGGGGCTCCACAGGGCAGGGTGCTGGCGAGAGCCAGTCGGGGTGACCCGCAGGAAAGTGCAACAGAGAGCAGACCGCCGATGGCCGCAAGACGGCACAGGCAAGGGTGAAACGGTGCGGTAAGAGCGCACCAGCGTCCCGGGCGACCGGGACGGCTTGGCAAACCCCACCCGGAGCAAGGTCGAGCAGGGGGAGGACGGCCCGTCCAACGCCCCCGGGTAGACCGCACAGAGGGATGACCACCGATCCGGCCAGCGAGAGCAACCGGTGAACAGAACCCCGCCTACAGCCCGGGTGCCCCGTCACCAACCCCCTGACCTGTGGGGTTGCCGTCCATCAGATCGATCGGGTCACACCTGGGTCACATGCTGCTCAACCACTGGGCGCCGCCGCACCGAGAAGCGAGCCAGCAG
>JBBSKY010000060.1:0-17771 GCA_038255915.1 Acidimicrobiales bacterium
CAGCTGAACCCTCGAGCGGCCGGAGCCGGCCACGGCGTCGCGCTAGGTTGCAAGCGCCCTCGGGGGTGTAGCTCAGTTGGTAGAGCGCGACAATCGCAATGTCGAGGTCCGGGGTTCGATTCCCCGCACCTCCACCGAGGGCCCGGTCTGGCTCAGTTGTGGCGGGGCCAGTAGAGGTAGACGTAGGCGAGGACGCCGAGGACGGGCAGCAGGATGAGGCCAGTGCCGCCGGCGGCGGTGAAGAGGCGCTTCGATCCCGCCTGGCGGCACTCCTCGAAGGGGCGGGCCTTGGCCGAGGCCACCTCGTAGGGGTTCTGCTTGGTGCGGACGATCTCGGCCTTCTCGGCATCCGAGAGCAGGGGCGAGGGCAGGGACGTGCGGGCCGCCTTGAGGCCGCTGCCGCAGTTGTCGCCGACCGAGCCCGTGGCCGCGAAGGCGAGGCCGCCGATGATGGCCACGACGGCCAGCGCCGCGCACACCAGCGTGATCGTCCGGCGGCCGGCCGCCCCTCCAGGTTGCGGAAGCATGAGCGGATCGTAGATGCGCGCGCGGGCCGTTTGGCCACTCCTGGCGTTCGCACGACGGGTGAACCTTTCGCACCGATGACGTCTGCCGGGCCGGGGCGGGGTGCGCGAGCCTCGGCGGATGCGCCTGGTGATCGCCCGCTGTGCCGTGGACTACCAGGGCCGCCTCTCGGCCCACCTCCCGATGGCGGTTCGCCTGCTCATGGTCAAGGCCGACGGCTGCGTCTGCGTGCACGCCGACTCCGGGGCCTACAAGCCGCTGAACTGGATGACCGCTCCGAACGTGCTGGTCGAGGAGGCAACCCCGGCCGAGGGGCTCCTCAGCCGGTGGACGGTGACCAATCCCAAGGGCGAGCGGCTCACCATTGCCATCGAGGAGGTGCTGCTCGACGTCGACGAGCCGCTGGGCACCGGGCCGGGCCTGGTCAAGGACGGGGTCGAGGCCCACCTGCAGGAGCTGCTGGCCGGCGACCCCACCGTCCTCGAGGCCGGCCTGGTGCTGATCCGGCGTGAGCACGCCACCGACATCGGCCCCGTCGACCTGCTGTGCCGGGCCGCCGACGGCCACACCGTGGTCGTCGAGGTGAAGCGTCGGGGCGACATCGACGGGGTCGACCAGCTCGGTCGCTACCTCGGGCGCCTGCAGCTCGACAGCCGCCTGCAACCGCTGCGGGGCGTGCTGGTGGCCCAGCAGATCGCCCCCCAGGCCAAGGTCTTGTGCCAGGCCCGGGGCTACGCCTGGGTCGAGGTCGACTACGACCTGCTGCGCGGCGCCCGGCTGCCCGACCTCACGCTGTTCTGATCCACTCGTGTGCGGCGATCTTCCACCGCCTCGCCTCGTGGGCCAGACTCGGGGCCATGCCCGGACTGCTGGAAGGCAAGCGCACCCTCATCACCGGGGTGCTGACCAACGAGTCGCTGGCCTACGGCGTGGCCGAGCAGGCCCTGGCCGAGGGGGCGCAGGTGGTGCTGAGCGGCGCCGGCCGGGGGATGTCGCTGACCCGGCGGATGGCCAAGCGCCTGGGGATCGACGGCGACGCCGACGTCTATGAGTGGGACGTCACCGTGCCCGACCACGGCCGGGCCGTGGCCGCCGCCCTCGAGGAGCGCTGGGGCGGCCTCGACGCTGTCCTGCACGCCATCGGCTTCGCCCCGGCGTCGTGCCTGGGTGGCGGCTTCCTCGAGGCGCCGTGGGAGGACGTGGCCGTCGCTCTGCACATCAGCACCTACAGCCTGAAGGAGGTGGTGGCGTCGCTGGCCCCGCTGCTGAAGGCCGGGGGCGGCGGCTCGGTGGTGGGCCTCGACTTCGACGCCACGCTGGCCTGGCCGGCCTACGACTGGATGGGCGTGGCCAAGGCCGGCCTCGAATCCTGCGCCCGCTATCTGGCCCGCGACCTCGGGGCCCAGGGCACCCGGGTCAACCTGGTGGCGGCCGGCCCGGTGAAGACGATGGCGGCCAAGAGCATCCCCGGCTTCGCCCAGTTCGAGGAGCGCTTCCAGTCTGAGGCCCCCCTCGGCTGGGACGTGGTGGCCGACGCCGGGGCGGTGGCCCGCACCACCGTGGCTCTGCTCTCGGACTGGTTCCCGAAGACCACCGGCGAGATCATCCACGTCGACGGCGGCTTCCACGCCGTGGGCGCGTGAGCGACCCGGACGGCGCCGGCCGGGTCGTCCTGGTCACCGGGGGGAACCGGGGCATCGGTCGGTCGATCGCCGAGGCCTTCCGCCAGCAGGGTGACCGGGTGGCGGTCACCGTACGGGGCGAACCGGTGGAGGGGTTCTTCTCGGTGCGCTGCGACATGACCGATACGGCTTCGATCGACGCTGCGGTCACCCAGGTCGAGGGCGAGCTGGGGCCGGTCGAGGTGCTGGTGGCCAACGCCGGCATGACCAGGGACGGCCTGCTGCTCACCATGAAGGAGGAAGACTTCGCGCGCGTCCTCGACGCCAACCTGGTCGGCTCCTTCCGGGTGACCAAGCGGGTGGTGCGGGGCATGCTGAAGCAGCGTCGGGGCCGCATCGTGCTGATGTCGTCGGTGGTGGCCCTGCTCGGCGCCGGCGGCCAGACCAACTACGCGGCGTCCAAGGCCGGCCTCATCGGGTTCGGCCGCAGCCTGGCCCGTGAGGTGGGCAGCCGGGGCATCACGGTCAACGTGGTGGCCCCCGGGTTCGTCGACACCGACATGACGGCGGCGCTGAGCGAGGAGCGGGTGGCGATGCTGAAGGCCCAGATCCCCCTCGGCCGCACGGCCAGCCCCGAGGAGGTGGCCGCGGTGGTGCGCTTCCTGGCCAGCGACGACGCCGCCTACGTCACCGGGGCGGTCATCCCCGTCGACGGCGGCCTCGGGATGGGGCACTGAGATGGGCGCGCTGCCGCGGCCGACCGACGTGCTGCCCCACCGCGACCCCTTCCTCCTCGTGTCGGAGGTCACCGAGCTGGTGCCCGGCGAGCGCTGCCGGGGCCTGTGGCGGCTGACGGGTGAGGAGGCCTTCTGGGCCGGGCACTTCCCGGGCCGGCCCACGCTGCCAGGTGTGCTGATGGTCGAGTCGCTGGCCCAGGTCGGGGCCATCGCCCTGCTCACCGACGAGCGCTTCGCCGGCAAGCTGCCGCTCTTCGGCGGCATCGACAAGGCCCGCTTCCGCCGCCAGGTGGTGCCGGGGGAGACCCTCGAGCTGGAGGTCACCCTCGGGCGGATGAGCAGCGTGGCCGGCAAGGGAACGGGGATCGCCACCGTCAACGGCGAGAAGGCGTGCCAGGTCGACCTGCTGTTCGTGCTGGCGCCGAACGACGCCCCAACGTGAACGTTCGGGAAAACTGCGGCTCGGGGGGTTTCCTCCCTACCTACCGGTAGGTAGGATGGGGTGGTGACCTCCTCTGCCCCCTCGGATGTCGGATTCCTGGCCGAGCTCGCCCCTGTGGCCGAGAAGCTGTACGAACGGCACCTCGAGACCACCAAGGAGTGGTTCCCGCACGAGTTCGTGCCCTACAGCGACGCCCGCGACTTCGAGCCGGGCGAGGCGTGGGACCCCGCAGAGGTCCCGATGGACCAGGCCGTGCGGTCGTCGCTGCTGGTCAACCTGCTCACCGAGGACAACCTGCCCTTCTACTTCCAGGTGATCACCCGGATGTTCGGGGCCGACGACGTGTGGGGCGAGTGGAACCGGCGGTGGACGGCCGAGGAGGGACGCCACTCGATCGTCATCCGCGACTACCTCACCGCCACCCGCACCCTCGACCCGTGGGAGCTGGAGCGCAACCGCATGCACCAGGTGCAGGCCGGCTTCCACGGCGAGACCCTGCCCAACGCGGCCAACGGCTTTGTGTACGTGGCCCTGCAGGAGCTGGCCACCCGCATCTCGCACTGGAACACCGGCGACCGCATGGACGACCCCCGGGGCCGGGCCGTGATGGCCCGGGTGGCCAAGGACGAGAACCACCACCACCTGTTCTACCGGGACCTGGTGGCGGCGGGCCTCGAGGTCGACCCGTCAACCACCGTCGAGGCCATCGCCCACCAGGTCGACGTGTTCGAGATGCCGGGCACCGGCATCGCCGGGTTCAAGGCCCACGCCCAGGCCATCGCCAACGCCGGCATCTACGACCTGGTCATCCACCACGACAAGATCCTGGTGCCGTGCGTGCAGCGCCACTGGAAGCTGGACGCGCTGGAGGGTCTCAGCGACGCCGCCGAAAAGGCTCGCGACACGCTGTTCAGCCAGATGGCCCGCATCCAGAAGGTGGGCGCCCACCTGGCCGACAAGCGCGACGCCCGCCAGGCCGTCCTGGCCACCAGCCCGGCCTGAGCGGGCTCAGGCGGCGGCGGCGGCGCCGACCTCGAGGCCGCGCAGCACCTCGTCGAGGCGGGCCAGGTCGGAGGTCGCCACCAGGGCGCAGGCGCCGACGCCCAGGCACAGCTCGGCGCCCCGCCCGGTGCCTGACAGGGCCACCACCCGTGCCCCCGGCCACCCGGCCCGCACCCTCGGGATCGACTCCAGCCCGGACAGGCCGGCGAACTCGATGTCCAGGACCACCAGGTCGGGGTGAAGGGAGGCGGCCAGGTCGAAGGCGTCGGCCGCCGTGCGGGCCTCGCTGGCCAGCCAGCCGTGGGCCCGCAGTCGGTCGCCGAGCAGGGCGCGCAGCGCAGGATCACCTTCGCAGAGGAGGGCTCGGGGCTTCACGTCGTACTCATCGGCAGGCCCGGTCCGCGGCTGAAGCACCGGTACGCTCCCGGGCCGTGCTCCCCCTGGCCGACCCGGTGCGCCAGGTCACCCTGACCCGGCTGTCGGGCGAGGTGGCCCGGCTCCTGGCCCCCATCGGCCGCATCGCCGTGCCCGGCGAGGTGCACCAGCCCAAGGCCTACGCCAGCGCCACCTACTTCACCCTGAAGGACCGGGTGGCGTCGGTGACGGTGCGGGTGCCGGCCAGCGCCCGCCGCCGCAGCCGGGTGGTGCACGGCGAGCGGGTGCTGGTCACCGGACGGGTCGACTGGCAGGCCGACCGGGGCGTGGTCCACCTCCTGGCCGAGGAGGTGGTGCCGGTCGGCGAGGGGGCCGTCGCCGCCATGATCGAGGCGGCCCGCCTGGCGCTGGCCGCCGACGGCCTGCTCGACCGGCCCCGCCGACCGCTGCCCCGCCTGCCCCGCCTGGTCGGGATCGTGTGCGGCACCGACGCCGCCGTTCGCCACGACATCGAGGCGGTGGTGGCCGAGCGCTTCGGCGGCCTGCCCCTGCGGTTCCTCGAGTGCACCGTGCAGGGGCCGGGAGCGTCGGCGGGGATCGAGGCGGCGCTGGACGAGCTGCTGGCCGACCCGGGGGTCGAGGTGGTGATCCTGGCCCGTGGCGGCGGCGACGCCACCCAGCTGCTGCCCTGGAGCGACGAGCAGCTGTGCCGGGCCGTGGCCGCCGCCGGCGTGCCCGTGGTGGCCGCCATCGGCCACGAGGGCGACCGCCCGCTGGTGGATGAGGTCGTCGACCTGCGCTGCGGCACTCCGTCGATGGCCGCGGCCCGGGTCGTGCCCCGCCGGGCCGACCTCCAGGCCCAGCTCGACACCGCCCTCCTGGCCGCCGAGCGCCACCTGGCCCGCCGGGTGGACGGCGCGGGAGCCCGCCTGGAGCGGACCGCCCCCGCCCGGGCCCTCGGCGGCGCCGCCGACCGTGCCGTCCGCCGCCTCGACCGGGCTGGGGCCGGCCTGGCCGCGGCCCACCCCGCCATCTCCCTGGAACGGGCCCGGGGCCGCCTGGGCCGCTGTGACTGGAGGGGCCCGACCGTGACTGCCGTCGGCCGGGCCGACCTGCGCCTGGCCCGCTGCGACTGGAGGGGCCCGGCCGTGGCCGCCACCGGCCGGGCAAAGCTGCGCCTCGCCGCCCTGGCTGATCGCCTGCACGACCTGGGACCAGGGCAGGTCCTGCGCCGGGGCTACGCCGTGGTGCGCGACGAGGCCGGTGGCGTGGTGCGGGACCCGGCGGCGCTGGCCCGCGGCGACCGCCTCGACATCGAGGTGGCGGCCGGACGCTTCACCGCGGCCGTGGCCGGGCCCAGCGATGGATGAGACCCCCGACGCGGTCCCCGACCTGAGCACCCTCTCGTTCGAGCAGCTGGTCGACCGTCTGGAGGCCCTGACCGCCGAGCTGGCCGACGGCGGCCTGGGCATCGAGCGCGCCGCGGAGTTCTACGAGCAGGCCCAGCGCCTCCACGCCGCCGCGGCCGCCCGCCTTGACGCCGTCGTGCGCCGCATCGACGGCCTCGCCCCGCCAGTCAGCTGAGCCCCACCCACCGCCGTCTGCCGGGAGCAGGTGTTGCCTGGCGCAGCCCTTCTCCCGGCAGTGGCCGGGGTCAGGTCCAGGTGGTGGCGCGGCAGCGGTCTTCGATCGCTCCGGGAGACCAGAAGCCCCACGACCGGCCGGCGGCCTTGCGGGTGCGGTCGAGCCAGGCGTCGGCGCCCTCGCCGGTGACGCGGAACGAGGTCTGTCGCATCCCGTCGTCGTGGGCCACGTAACCGGCCCAGGTGCCGGGGAAGTCCTTGGTCGAGCCGACCTCGGTGATGGTGAGCGGGCCGTGGCGGCGGCCCCGGTTGCGGTGGGTGTGGCCCGAGGTCACCCAGCTGCGGGGCGCGGCCTCGGCCAGCCGGTCGAGGAAGGGGACGGCCTCGGCGCCACGGATTCCGGGCGGCCAGACGTCGTGGTAGCGCTTCGGCTCGAGCTGGTGGTGGATGCACACCAGCGCCGGGCGGTCCCCGGCCGCCGCGGCGGCGACCAGCGCCTCGGCCCGCCCGCCGGCCAGGGTGCCGTGGTGCTGGTGGCGGATGGTGGTGTCGCCGACCACCACCCGCAGGCCCGGCAGGTCGACGACGTGGGGCTCGGTGGGCCCGGTCGCCACCAGGCCCGCGTTACGCACCGCCGCGGCCCAGTCGGTGGCCCTCCGCTTCACCTCGTGGTTGCCAGGGGTGACGACCACGGGGATGCCGAGCCCCGTCAGCACCTCGAGGGCGGCGTCCAGCTCGTCGGTCTGGGCCCGCTGGGTGAGGTCGCCCTTCACCACCAGCAGCTGGGCGCCCCAGGCCACCGCCGCCCCGGTCGCGGCCCGCAGGCAGCGCACGGAGAACGGCTCCACCCCGGCGGGCTCCTTCATGGTGAACAGGAACCCGAACCCCGGTTCGCCGACATGGCAGTCGGACACCGTGGCGATCCGGCACCGCTCGGGCCCGGCGAGGGCGGCGAGCGTGGTGGCCGTGCCGGCCGGCTCGCCGTCGACCTGCACCTGGTAGGTGGTGGCGGGGTGGAGCCCGGCGGCGGTCCACGTGCCGGCGCCACCGTCGACCTCACCCTCGACCGAGCCCACCGAGACGACGTGGCGGCCGGGCCCCAGGCTGGCCCATGCCAGCTGGACCGACCCCTCCTCGACGGCGAAGGCGCGGAAGCGGGTGCGCCTGGCCACGGGCCCTGAGCGTACGGGCGGGCAGGACCGACCTGGCAACGGTCGCTCGGCGCCGGTCACGCATCGCGTGGCGGCCCCCAGGCCCGCGGCGGTGGGGCGGCGGCGTGAGCCTGCCGATCGCGTTGGCTTGGGAGGCCGGGGCGATGCGGGTCATCCGCCTCGAGGGTGGCGCCCAGGGTCGAGCTGACGAGGGACCAGAAGGTGCCAGCCACGACGGAGAGGACGGACAGCGCCTCGCTCCTGCTCAGTGCGTACGTCGTCCACGCCGCCGCGGTGATCCCGAGGAGGAGCGCCCCGAACAGCAGGATCCTCCACGGGCTCCTGACGCCGAGGACGAACACCAGGCTGGGAAGCAGCCCCGCGGTGGCCAGGACGAGCTCGGGTTGGGTGAGGCCGAGCGAGACCCCGAGCACCCTGACGGAGTCCTCGAGGCGGGGGCTGATCGAGGTCAGCAGCGAGCCCCCCACCACGATGGCGCTGGTGGCCGCGGCGCAGGCGATCCTGGCCAGGAGCCAGACGGGCTCGCTATCGCCGCTCAAGCGACGAGCTCGCGGGCGCCGCTGCGGGCGGGTTGGCGAGCTGGCCCGTCGGCCAGGGCCAGGCCGCCCACCCCCAGTCGGCCCGGTGGCGGGCGGCCAGGCGGGCCACGGTCAGGAAGGCGGCCCCGGCCAGGAAGCCCCGGGAGGCGGTGATCCCGGCCGTGGTGACCAGCACGAAGCCGGCGAGGGCGGCCACCACCGCCACCGCCGAGCCGAGGGGGCCGGGGCGGCCCGGCGCCGGGCCGCCGGTGGCCCGCACCCCGACGGTGGCGAGCACGGTGGCGATGGCGGCCAGGCAGGCCACCAGCCAGATCGGCCGCCACGCCCACCAGGCGGCCGTGCCGGTCGCCGGGGCCGGCAGGATGCCGGTGGGCAGGAGGAGCACCGCGGCCAGCACGATGCCGGCGAACTGCCACAGGTAGGCGCCCATGGCCAGGCGGTTGGCGGCGGTGATCAGCGCTGGCCGGCGGGGCCGCCAGCGGTCGGTCAGGGCGGTGAAGGCGCCGGCCTGGGCCAGGCCGAGCAGGGCCATGGCCAGCGACGGCGGACCGGCGTTGCTGCGTCCCGCCCCCGGCACGTTCACCATCGATACCGGGTAGCCGCCCCAGCGCACCAGCACCAGCAGGCCGACCAGGGCTGCGGCGGCGCTGAGGGCCGCACCCCTGCGCCCGCCGGGCCAGCCCCGCCCGAGGGCCCGCAGCACGCCGAGGTGGGTGCACAGGCCCCAGACCACGGGCACCCCCAGCCAGCCCAGCGCCGGGACCCGCCGGGCGGCCCCGTCGATCAGGCCGGCCGCCACCAGGGCGAGGGGCACGGCCCGCCAGCCGCAGCGCCGGCCGGCCACCACCAGGGCGGGCACCATCGCCGTCATCAGCACGAAAGCGGCCAGGAACCACAGGTGCATGGCCAGCGCCTGGCCCACGACCCGCGCCGAGGCGTCGTCCAGCACACCGGTGAGGCGGGCCCCGAGCAAGCCGCCAGCCACCACGGCCAGGTAGGCGGTCACCGGTGCGGCCAGCCGCTCCACCCGGGCCGCCAGCCAGCCTGGCCGGCCGGCGCTGCGGGCGCTGGCCACCCCACCGCACAGGAACACCAGGGGCAGCACTTGGAAGACCCAGGTCATGGCCCGGGCCAGGGGTGAGGTGGCCAGCAGGTTGTCGGCCACCGGCCGCCCTCCCCGCCAGGCCACGGCCGCCACGATGGCGTGCCCGACGACCACCACCCCGACTGCCGCAGCGCGCACGACGTCAACCGGCAGGTCACGCGGTGGCGCCGACGAAGGGCTTGTCGAAGCGAGGAGGGCGGTGGTGGGCACCCCACCAGCCTCGGCCTGAAACGACGCTGCGGGCACCCGGAGAACCCCCCAGCCGTCGTCGGGCGGCCCCCGGTCCCGAGCCAGCCACCTAGGTTGTGACCGTGCGGGGGACGAGGGTCGGCGGAGTCCGCGTCGTCGTGCTGGGCGGCGGCACCGGATCGTTCACCGTTCTCAGCGCCCTGCAGCACTACGTCGACCACATCACCGCGGTGGTCAACATGGTCGACGACGGTGGCTCCACCGGCCTGCTGCGCGACGAGCTGGGGGTCCTCCCGCCCGGCGACGTCCGCCAGGCCCTGGTGGCCCTCAGCCTCGACAGCGGGCTGATGCGCGAGCTCATGAACTACCGGTTCGAGACCGGCAGCCTGGGCGGGCACAGCATGGGCAACCTGCTGCTCACGGCCATGGAGAAGATCACCGGCAGCTTCGACGAGGCCGTGCAGCAGTCGTGCCGGATCCTGGCCGTCAAGGGCGACGTGGTGCCCGTCACCGTCAACGACGTCCGGCTGTGCCTCACCACCGCCGACGGCGAGATCGTCCGGGGCGAGCACCTCATCGCCTCCAGCCGCCACGAGCCCGGCCGGCCGCCCCGCCTCCACCTGGAACCCTCGGCCAGCATCAACCCTCGTGCCGCCGCCGCCATCGCCGAGGCCGACCTGCTCGTCCTCGGGCCCGGCAGCCTCTTCTCGTCGCTGATCGGCCTGGCCCTCACCGATGGGGTGGCCGATGCGCTGGCCTCCACTCGGGCCCGCAAGGTGTTCGTGTCGAACCTCATGACCAAGCCGGGCCAGACCGACGGGTTCCTGGCCCACGACTTCGTCGACGCCGTCGAGCGCTACACCGGGCCGGTCTTCGACCACCTCCTGTTCAACACCGAGCACCCCGGCGACGAGGTGGTGCGGCGCTACGCCGAGGAGGGCGAGCAGGTGGTGGCCTGGGACGACGAGGCCATGAAGGGCCGCCACTGGAGCCCGATCGGCGCCGACCTGGTCAGCGACGAGCACGACCACCAGCGCCCCGGGGATCCCCTCCGCCGCACCCTGATCCGCCACGACAGCGACCGCCTGGCCCGCCTCCTGATGCGCCTCTACTTTTCCTGAGGCGTCCGCCAGCTTCGCGTCCGCTTCTGGGGGGGAGTTCGAGGGGGCGCAGCTTGCGGAGCCCCCTCGTCAGGCGGCGAAAGGCGAGCTTGCTCGCCCGCCGTTACAAGCCCTCAGCCGGCCGAAGGCCGTCATCCAGACCCGCCCGAGCGGAGGGAGCGCAGCGACCGAGAGAGCGGCGGAACCGCTAGCGAAGCGCTGCGGGGAGGGTGGGGCCGACCTCGGTGGCAAAGCGGGCGTTGACGTCCATGGTCTCCAGGGTCTGGGCCACCTGCTTGGCGCCCTGGGGGAGGGGGTGCTCGCTCAGGAAGGCGCGGGCGTCGGCGGCGAGCGCCGGGTCGGTCTGGGCGGCGAGGCCGGCCAGGAGGCGGGAGATGCTGTTGGAGGGGTAGCGATCGTTGATCTCGACCCACCGGGCACGCACCACCTCCCAGGCCTGGGCGCCGCCGACGACGTTGCGGAGGGCGGCGGACAGGACCCCCGAGGCGTTCTGGGTGCGCACCTCCGGCGAGAGGTAGAGCTCGACGGTGCGGGCGAACAGGGCCGGGTCCTCGACCGAGGACAGGGCAACCAGGGTGGCGACCTCCTCCTGGGGGGTGGAGGCCGAGCGGTAGCTCTCGAGGATGCGCTCGTAGTCGGCGGGATCGCCGGCCCGGGCCACGGTGTGCAGCACGGCCTCGACCAGGTCGGGGGCCACCGAGGCCCGGTCGGCCAGCCACGAGGTGAACAGCGCCTTGGCCTTGGCCCGCACCTCGGTGTTGCGGCCGGCGCCGCCCAGCAGACCGATCAGCACGGCCCGCAGGGTGCCGATGCGGTCGCTCTCGCCGTCGGTCGGCTCCCAGCCCACCCGGGCCAGCGCCGGCCCGGCGATCTCCTCGACGAGGTCGACGGCGAGAGCGTCGGCCTCGCCGCCGCGGGCCACCCGGGCCAGGAAGGACAGGCTCGTGGCCAGCTGGAACCACACGTCGGGGTCGTCGTCGCCGGCCAGCGCCCGGATCACCTCGAGCAGGTCGACCACCGGCGCCAGGCCCGACAGGACCGCGGCGTGGGTGTCGCTGGCCAGGGTGTGGCGCTCGAGCGGTGTGAGGGCGGCGGCGGCCAGGTTCCCGAGCAGGCCCTCCAGCAGCTCGAGGGAGTAGCGCACCCGGTAGAAGCCGGAGCCGCCTGCGTTCACCACGATCCAGTCGGCCTTCGACCCGAGCGGGAAGGTGTGGGAGCGCTCGGTGAGCAGACCCCGCCGGACGTCGCCGGAGGAGGTGCGCAGCACGATCGGCACCGACCACAGGGGCTGGTCGGCCTCGTCAGGAGCAGCGTCGGTCAGGAGCCGGAAGCGCTCCTGGGTGAGGGTGACCGAGGTGCCGTCGGCGGACAGTGTGGCCGACACGAGCGGGAAGCCGCCTTGCAGGATCCAGGTGTCCATGGTGGCCCGAACGGGCTGGTCGGTGGCCTGCTCGATGGCATCCCACAGGTCGGCCGTCTCGGTGTTGCCGTAGGCGTGGGTGGCCATGTACAGGCGCAGCCCCTCGCGGAACCCGTCCTCGCCCACGTACTGCTCGAGCATGCGCATCACCGCGCAGCCCTTCTGATAGGTGAGCACGTCGAACATCCCCTCTGCCTCGGCGGGGGACACGACCGGGTACTCGATGGGCCGGGTCGAGGCCAGGCTGTCGACGGCGAAGGCGGCGGCCCGCTCGACGCCGAAGCTGGTCCAGCGGTCCCACTCGGGGCGGAAGGCGTCGGTGGCCTTCAGCTCCATGAAGGTGGCGAAGGCCTCGTTCAGCCAGATGCCGTTCCACCACTTCATGGTCACCAGGTCGCCGAACCACATGTGGGCGATCTCGTGGTTCACCACGTCGGCCACCCGCTGCAGCTCGGCGCGGCTGCCGTGGTCCTGGTCGACCAGGAGCGCCGTCTCGCGGAACGTGACGCAGCCCAGGTTCTCCATGGCCCCGAAGGCGAAGTCGGGGATGGCGACCAGGTCGAGCTTGTCGGCCGGGTAGGCGATGCCGAAGAAGTCGGCGTAGAGCCGCAGCGCGAAGGCGCCGGCGTCGAGGGCGAACGGGGCGAGGGCGATCCGCTCGGGCGGGGCGATGACCCGCAGGGGTACGCCGTCGACGTCGACCGCATCGGTGGTGACGAGCGGGCCGACGATGAAGGCCACCAGGTAGGTCGACATCTTCATGGTGGGCTCGAAGACGACGCGGCGACGGCCGTCGCCTGTGGGCTCCTCGCTGACCACCGCCGCGTTGCTCACCGCGAACAGGTCGTCGGGCACCACGAGGGAAACGGCGAAGGTGGCCTTCAGGACCGGCTCGTCCCAGCACGGGAAGGCCCGGCGGGCATCCGTCGCCTCGAACTGGGTGGTGGCGATGGTGTGCTCGGCGCCGGCCGAGTCGGTGAAGGTGGACCGGTAGAAGCCCCGCAGCTTGTCGTTGAGCGTGCCCCGGAAGCGCACGTGCACCGAGGCGGCGCCGACGGCGAGAGGCTCGGCCAGGTGGAGGGTGGCGCGGGCGTGGTCGGCGTCGAGCGTCACCTCGGCCGGCCGCCCGTCGACCTCGGCCGAGTCGAGCTGCAGGTCGATGGCGTTCAGCACCACCTCCGAGGTGGGCTCGACCACCTTGACGTCGATGGTGACCTCGCCGGCGAAGGTGGCGGCATCGAGGTCGGGCTCGAGCACCAGGTCGTAGGCGGACGGGATCACGTTGGCGGGCAGGCGGTAGGGGTCGACCACGAGGCGGCACGCTACCGGCGGGTCGTGACGAGCGGTTCCGCCCCCGGCACCTCCTAGCATCTCGCCACGTGCCCGAACCCCGCTACGACGTCGTCGCCCTCGGCAACGCCCTGGTCGACGTCATCACCCACGAGGACGACGGCTTCCTCGCCGCCCACGACCTCCTCAAGGGGTCGATGGCGCTGATCGACGAGGAGCGGGCCGCCGCCCTCTACGCGGCGATGGGCGTGGGCACCGAGATGTCCGGGGGCTCGGCGGCCAACACCGTCGCCGGCCTCGCCTCCTTCGGCGGGCGGGCGGCCTTCCTCGGCAAGGTGCACGACGACGAGCTGGGCCGGGTGTTCACCCACGACCTGGAGGCCAACGGCGTGGCCTTCGCCGCCCCGCCGGCCACCCTCGGCCCCTCCACCGGACGCTGCCTGATCGTGGTCACCCCCGACGCCGAGCGCACCATGAGCACCTTCCTCGGCGCCGGCGCCGAGCTGGGCCCCGGGCACATCGACCCGGCGGTCATCGGCGCGGCCAAGGTCGTCTACCTCGAGGGCTACCTCTTCGACAGCCCCGACGCCAAGGAGGCCTACCGCAAGGCCAGCCGCATCGCCCACGACGCCGGGGGCAAGGTGGCGCTCACCCTCTCCGACTCGTTCTGCGTCCAGCGCCACCTGGCCGAGTGGGTCACGCTGGTGGACGAGCAGGTCGACGTGCTGTTCGGCAACGACGAGGAGCTGCAGGTGCTGTGCGGCACCGGGTTCGACGAGGCGTTGCGCCAGATCCGGGGCCGGGTCGAGGTCGCCGTCATCACCCGGGGGGCGGCCGGTTCGGTGGTGGTGACGGCCGACGAGGTGGTCGAGGTGGCGGCCGAGCCCGTGCCCGCGCTGGTCGACACAACCGGGGCCGGCGACCTGTTCGCCGCAGGGTTCCTCTACGGCTACACCCACGACCTGCCCCTGGCCGAGTGCGGCCGCCTCGGCGCCCTGGCTGCCGCCGAGGTCATCAGCCACACCGGCGCCCGCCCGCTCATCCCCCTCTCCCGCCTGCGCTGACCGTGGCCGGCAACCCGTGGATCGGCCGGCGTGTTCTCGCCTTCGCCCACCAGGGCGGGGCCCGGGAGGCGCCGTCCTCCACCATGTACGCCCTCCGCCGGGCGGTGACGCTCGGGGCCGACGCCCTCGAGCTCGACGTGCACCGCAGCGCCGACGGCCACCTGGTCGTCTGCCACGACGCCACCGTGGACCGGACCACCGACGGCACCGGCCGGATCGCCGAGCTCAACCTCAGCCAGCTCCAGGCCCTGGACAACGCCCACTGGTGGCGTGACGGCGAGGTGGTGGATCATGCGGCGGCAGTCGCCGACCTGACGCTGCGGGGCCGGGCGCCGGCTGAACGCCACCTGGGCATCGCTACCCTGGCCGAGGTGCTGGAGGCGTTCCCCGGCGTGCTGCTCAACCTCGACATCAAAGAGACAGCGCCCGACGTGGTGCCCTACGAGGCCCAGCTGGCGGCCCAGCTGGTGGCCGCGAACCGCACCGACGACGTGATCGTGGCCTCGTTCAGCGACGCCGCCCTCGATGCCTTCGGTGCCGAGGGGACCGGCATCGCCACCTCGTGCGGGCCCCGGGACGTGGTGGCGCTGGCCCAGGCCCTGGCCGCTGGCGTGCCCGTCCCCGACCAGGTGCGGGTGCACGCCGCCGTGCAGGTGCCGCCCCGGTTCGGTGGTGTCGACGTGGTCACCACCGCCGCCGTGCACGCTGCGCACGAGGCCGGCATGGCCGTGCACGTGTGGACCATCGACGACGAGCCCGAGATGCGCCGCCTCATCGAGCTCGGCGTCGACGGCGTCATGACCGACCGCCCCTCGGTGCTCGTGGCCGTTCTCGACGACCTGGGTGTCCGCTGGCGCCACTGAGCCAGGGGGGTTCAGTTACTGCTGCGGGTCTCCCACCGGGCGGCGATGTCCTTGCAGGTGGGGCAGACGGGGTAGCGCTTCGGGTCGCGGTCGGGGGTCCAGACCTTGCCGCACAGGGCCCGCACCGGCTCGCCCGAGGCCTTGCTGCGGGCCAGGTCGGCCTGCACCACGTAGTGGGCGAACCGGTCGTGGTCGCCGTCGTCGAGGACGGGCAGCGTGGTGGTGCCGGTCTCGGTGCTGGTGCCGGTGTCGCTCATCCAAGCCCTCCTGTCGCCGTGGTCATCGGCGCCTCAGCGCGCTAGCCGCGGCCGCAGTTCGGCTTCTTGCCGTGGTTGGCCTTCTTCTTGGTGCGCAGCTTGCGCTTCACGGTGCGCTTCGACATGACCGAACAGACTACCCCGCCGGGGGCGGCCACTCGCCAACGGTAGCGTCGGCCGGATGGAACAGTTCGGCTTCGTCGGCCTCCCCAACGCCGGCAAGTCGTCGTTGTTCAACGCCCTGGCCGGCGGGGGAGCCCTCGCCGCTCCTTACCCGTTCGCCACCAAGGACAAGAACGTGGGCCGGGCCCGGGTGCCCGACCACCGCCTCGCCGCCCTGGCCGCCATGTCGAAGTCGAGGAGCGTGGTGCCGGCCACCGTCGAGTTCGTCGACATCGGCGGCCTGGTCGAGGGGGCCAGCGAGGGCGAGGGGCTGGGCAACCGCTTCCTGGCCGACATCCGGGAGGTCGACGCCATCGTCTATGTCCTGCGGGCCTTTGAGGACGACGACGTGATGGGCCCGGCCGACCCGCTCGACCACCTCGACACCGTCGAGATCGAGCTGTGCCTGGCCGACCTGGCCACCGTCGAGGCCCAGGCCACCAAGCGGGCCAAGGCGGCCAAGCTCGACAAGTCGGTGGCGGCCGAGGTCGCCGCCCTCGAAGCGGCCCGCGACGTGCTGGGGGCAGGGACGCCGCTCTACCGCTCCGGCCTGAGCGCCGAGCAGCGAGAGCACCTGCGCAGCGCCTTCCTCCTGACCGACAAGCCGGTGCTGGCCGTGGTCAACGTCGGCGAGGACGACCTCGAACGCCTCGACGAGCGGGCGGCGCCGATCGTGGCCCGGATGGGCGGCTTCGCCGAGGTGCTGCCCATGTGCGTGCAGCTGGAGGCCGAGACGGCCCAGGTCGAGGACGACGCCGAGCGGGCCGAGCTGGCCGAGGCCCTCGGACTGGGCGAGGGGGCGCTCACCCGCTTCGTCCACGGCGCCCATCACCTCCTCGGCCGCCGCACCTTCCTCACCACCGGCGAGCAGGAGAGCCGGGCCTGGACCTTCCGGGCCGGCGCCAGGGCCCCCGAGTGCGCCGGCCTGATCCACTCCGACCTCCAGCGCGGCTTCATCCGAGCCGAAACGATTCGCTGGGACGAGCTCCTCACCTTCGGCTCCTGGTCCAAGGCCAAGGAGTCCGGCAGGATCCGCAGCGAGGGCAAGGACTACGAGGTCCAGGACGGCGACACCCTGGAGATCCGCTTCAACGTATAGCAGGGGTTTTACGGGGTGGGCGATTTGCGCCACACCCCCTCTGAGCTGGGCTTTTGTGTCCAACCAGTACCAACGGATGCCAACCGTTCTCAACCTACGAAGGACCTGAGAAGGACCAGGAAGGACCACGGGCCCGTAACGTGGTCCCCGTGACCCGCCTCGAGCGCATCACGATCGACCCCTCGATCTGCCACGGCAAGCCGACCATCCGCGGCCTCCGCCACCCGGTCGAGAACCTGCTCGAGCTGCTCGCCTCCGGCATGACGATCGACGAGATCGTGGCCGACCGCCCCGAGCTCGAACGTGACGACCTGCTGGCGGCGCTGGAGTACGCCGCCCTGACCGTGGGCGGGCGCCGGTCGGTGCCGCTCCGTACGGGCTGAGCCCGGCCCCCCTCGGTCGGTGACCGGTTACGCAGCGTGCTCGAGCACGAAGCGGGCTCGCTCGACCTGCAGCATGGCGAAGGGTGACATGCACTTCACGCCGAGCCTGATGCACGCGTTCGTGATCTTGATCTTCTTCGTGGAGTTGGGCGCCGCCTCATGGGTGGCCTGGATGAGGACGTTGGCGCCCGCAGTGAGACCTGACCCGTTACCGCAAGTCGGTGATCGAGGAAGGGACCTGGGTAACCCTGCTGCTCCACAACGTCCTTGAACCTGTCGACGAGGTCGCGATATCATGCTTTCATGGCTGCAAGACAGACCACCGTCCGCCTACCCGAGGAGCTCGCCGATCAGGCCGAGGCTGTCGCTCGCGTCCGCGGCACCAGCGTCAACGCGGTGATCATCGACGCCCTGACCGCCGCGATCGACCGTGTGCGGGCCGACGAGGACTTCACGTCCCGGGCCCAGAGGCTCCTCGAACGAGACAAGGAGCTGCTCGAGCGCCTGGCGCGGTGACCCGCTACATCTCCCTCGCCGAGTTCGTCTGGCTTGCCGAACGGGTCACCGGCCTTCCTGCGCCAACGGTGATCCAGACAGCGAGGCTCGACCTCGCTGACTCGGCTCTGCACGCGCCGCAGGCCGGTTTCGGCGACGAAGACTTTTATCCCGACGTCTACGACAAGGCGGCAGTGCTCACCTGCCGGCTCGCCTGGAACCACCCGCTGCCCGACGGCAACAAGCGGACGGCATGGGCTTGCCTCCTGCTGTTCGTCGACCTCAACGACGGCTCGTGGAGCCCGGACCCGCCAAAGGTTGACGAG
>JBBSKY010000061.1:0-17498 GCA_038255915.1 Acidimicrobiales bacterium
GGCTGCCCGCCAGGTCGCCGGCCATCATCGGCCGGCGCTCCTCGGCCACCTCTTGGTGGGCGGCGGCTTCCCGGTCGGCCTGCAGGCTCAGCAGCTCCTGCGCTTCGCGACGCTGGGCGTCGAAGCGGGCCAGGGCCTCCTCGCGCTCGGCCTCACGCTGGGCCTGGTCGTCGGTGCGGGTGCGGGCGGCCTCGAGGCGGGCCAGCTCGAGCCGCTCGGCTTCGAGGCGGTCGGCCTCGAGGGCCGCCTCCTCGGCGAGGATGACGGCGTCGAGCTCGGCGGCCGGCGCCGGGGCCGGGGGCTCGAGCACGACCGGGAGGCTGTCCCGGGGCGAGACGTCGTCCAGCAGGGCCGCCGCCCAGACCGACTCCCCGCCGGGACGAGGGTCGGGGAGAGCGCTCAGCTCGCTCGGTGCCGTGAGGTCGAGAACGGTGCCGGGTGCGGGCGGCGGCCAGGAGGCCAGCAGCTCCTCCGAGGCCTCGTGGGGGGAGGGCCGCCACGCCTGCACCGCGTCCTCGTCGATCTCGGCCGCCTCGGTGATCCCCGCAGCCTCCAGCACCGCCGCCTCGGCGAGGAGCGCCGCGGTGCCATCGGCGGCGGGCACGAGCCCGGCTGAGACCCGGCCCGGCGGTGGCTCGGTGGCCAGCGCGTTCGGGAGCGGCGGCCACGTCGGCGGCGCCTGCACCGGCTGCCTCTCACCCCGGGCGCGCACCGCCCGCACCGCTGCGACGGCCACGCCGGCGTAGAGCCCCAGCGTCAGCCACTTCCTGAGCCCTCGACCTCGTGCCATTTGCCACGAAACCTAGTGCGGTCGGGCTCGGCGGTCGGGCCTGCCCCTTGACGACCAGGCCGCGGTGGCGGCACCATGGGCCCCGATGGTCGGCATCCTGCGCGTTCACCTCCTCCTCACCTGAGGGCGACCTTCCCGTCGCCCCACGCCTCCTGCGCCGTCTCGGCCAGGAGGTTTTTCTTTTCCCGGCCCTCGTCCATCCGCCACCGCCCCACCCCGTCGAATCGAACAGAGGTCATCCCGATGCCCCCCGAGCCCGTCGCCCCCAAGCGCATGCCCTTCGAGCGGTACCGGCCCTTCCTCCCGCTCGACCTGACCGACCGCACGTGGCCGGCCCGCCGGCAGGAGGCGGCGCCCCTGTGGTGCTCGGTCGACCTGCGCGACGGCAACCAGGCGCTGATCGACCCGATGGACCCGGCCCGCAAGCTGCGGATGTTCGAGACCGTCGTGGCCATGGGCTTCAAGGAGATCGAGGTCGGCTTTCCGTCGGCCTCCCAGCCCGACTACGACTTCGTGCGCCAGCTCATCGAGGACGACCTGATCCCCGACGACGTCACCATCCAGGTCCTGGTGCAGTGCCGCCCCGAGCTGATCGAGCGCACCTACGAGTGCCTGCAGGGGGCCCCGCGAGCCATCGTGCACTTCTACAACTCCACCTCGGTCCTCCAGCGCCGGGTGGTGTTCGGCCTCGACCGGGCCGGCATCACCGACATCGCCGTGAACGCCGCCAAGCTCTGCCGCAAGCTGGAGCACACCCTCGTCGGCACCGAGGTTCGCTATGAGTACAGCCCCGAGTCGTTCACCGGCACCGAGCCGGACTACGGGATCGAGATCTGTGAGGCGGTGATGGACGCTCTCGACCTGTCGCCCGAGGAGAAGGTCGTCCTGAACCTGCCGGCGACGGTCGAGATGTACACCCCGAACGTCTACGCCGACGTGATCGAGTGGTTCTCCCGCACCATCCGCCACCGCGACCAGGTGGTGCTGTCCCTTCATCCCCACAACGACCGGGGGTGCGCGGTGGCCGCCGCCGAGCTCGGCGTCCTGGCCGGGGCCGACCGGGTCGAGGGCACCCTGTTTGGCAACGGCGAGCGCACGGGCAACGTCGACCTGGTCACCCTGGCCATGAACCTGTTCGCCCAGGGGATCGACCCCAAGCTCGACATCAGCGACATCGACGGCCTGCGCCGGGTGGCCGAGCACTGCAACCGCCTGCCCGTCCACCCCCGCCACCCCTACGCCGGCGACCTCGTGTACACCTCGTTCTCCGGGTCGCACCAGGACGCCATCAAGAAGGGCTTCGCCGCCCTCGAGGCCGGGGCGGGGCCGGAGGGCTACGAGGTCTGGGAGGTGCCCTACCTGCCCATCGACCCCAAGCACGTGGGCCGCAGCTACGAGGCGGTGATCCGGGTCAACAGCCAGTCTGGCAAGGGCGGTGTGGCCTACATCATGAAGGCCGAGCACGGCTTCGACCTGCCCCGCCGCCTGCAGATCGAGTTCTCCTCCACCATCCAGCACATCACCGAGGACTCGGGCACCGAGATCACCCCGGGGGCGATGTGGACGGCCTTCGAGAGCCAGTACCTGCCCGACGAGCCGGCCATCCGCCTCCTGTCCCACGAGCTGACGGTCCGCGACGACGGCACCCAGGTCACCGCCCAGCTGCTGGTGGACGGCGAGCACCTCACGGTCACGGGCCGGGGCAACGGCCCGATCGCCGCCTTCGTCCACGCCCTGCGCACGTCGATGGGTTTCGAGCTCGACGTCGTCGACTACGCCGAGCACGCCCTCAGCGCCGGCGCCGACGCCACCGCGGTGGCCTACGTCGAGTCGGTCGGCCCTGACGGCACCAGGTGGGGCGTCGGCCTCGACCCCAACATCCTCACCGCCTCGCTGAAGGCGGTGGTGGGGGCGCTCCTGCGCCAGCGCTGAGAGGCGCGGGAGGCACCCGGCCGGGCCCCGCCGGCCGGGGTGCCTCAGGCCAGCACCAGGCCGCGAGCGGCGAAGCGGGGCGAGATCTCCTCGGCCAGTGCCGAGGTGGCCGTCGCTGCGTAGGCGGCGGGGAGGGCCAGCCCCCAGGCCGCCAGCTCGGGATGCAGCAATGCGTCGGGCCGGTCGCTCTCCACCACGTAGGCCTGCACCACCTGGTCCGCCAGGACCGGGGCCTGGTCGGCCAGTTGCTGGCGCACCTCGGGACCGCCGACGAGGAGCATCCAGTCGAGCACGTCCCACCCGAACTGGCGGTGCCGGGTCTCGTCGCGCATGATCCGGTCGAGCGCGCTGCGGGCGATCGGGATCGTGCAGTGCTGGCGCAGCATCCGGAAGAGCGGCACGGCGATGGTCTCGCCGACGCAGAAGAAGCGGACGATCGACGGGATGAGGTGGCCGAGCGCCGCCTCCCCGGTGGGCAGCGCCATCGCCGCGGGGTCGATGACCGGCGCAGCCGCCTCGCCGCTGGCGCTGGCGGCCACGGCGGCGGACAGCTGTGCGTGGGTCAGCTCGTCCGAGGCGATCCGCAGGCCATCCCGGATCAGGTCGGGCGGTGCGCCGAGCTGGAGCAGCTGCAGCGTGACCTGCTGGGCGATGACCGCCGAGATGTACTCCGCCTCCGTGCGCTGGTTCCACTCGGCGGTGACCGCGGCGGCGACGTTCGCGTCGGTGATCACGAGCCCGAGGCGGGGTTGTTCCCGCCTGCGGCGACCTGCCTGCCGGCGCTCGCCGTCGCGCCCGGCGCCGGCGGGTTGACGGTGAAGTCCGAGCCGGTGCTCGGCGGGGGCGGAGGCGGGTTGACGATGGTGAACTCCGAGCCGGGGCTGGGCGGGGGCGGGGGCGGGTTGGCGATGAACTCCGAGCGGGTGGTGGGCGGCGGGGGCGGGTTGGCGATGACGGCAACGGTCGTCGTCGGTGACGGCGACCGGCGCGTGTTGGCGGTGACCCTGGTGGTAGGTGGCGCCGGGGGATTGCTGTCGACCGTGATCGTGGTGCCCGGGGACTGGCCGTCGGTGGTCGTCGGCGCCTCCGGGGCGACGGTCGACTCCGGCGGAAGCGGCTCCGAGCTGAGGATCGCGCTGCTGGGGGGCGGGTTGGCGACGACGCCGTCGTCGGAGCCGCACCCGGCGGCGAAGCCGGCGATGAGGACCACCGGCACGGCGAAGCTCATTCGCTGGCGGAAGGTGCTGTGGCGGCTGCTGCCCTGGACGGTGTCGGACGGTGGCTGGGTGCGGGTCATGGCCTTCTGACGACCCATCGCGGCGATTTGTTCCCAGAGATGGGCCGTCCTGCGTCGCCGGGTGGCCTCAGGGCTGGGTCGTGGGCAGGAGATCGCCTCGCGTGGCCTCGAAGGCGGTGATGTCGGGCTCGTGGCGGAGGGTGAGGCCGATGTCGTCGAGGCCTTCGAGGAGGCGGTGCTGGGTGAAGGCGTCGAGAGGGAACGGGGCCGAGAAGCCGATGGCCGGGGCCTCGACCAGGAGGCGCTCGACGTCGACTGTGACGTCGAGAGCCGGGTCGGCCTCGATCGCGGCGAGGAGGGTCTCGGCGGCCGACTCCTCCAGCTGGGCGGTGACCAGGCCGGCCTTGGTCGAGTTGTTGCGGAAGATGTCGCCGAAGCGGGGGCTGACGATTGCCCCGAACCCGTAGTCGGTGAGCGCCCACACGGCGTGCTCGCGACTCGAGCCCACGCCGAAGTTGGCGCCCGCCACCAGGATGCGGGCCCCGGCGTGCTCGGGGCGGTTGAGCACGAAGTCGGGCTCCTCCCGCCACTCGCTGAACAGACCGGCGCCGAACCCGGTGCGCTCCACCCGCTTCAGCCAGTCCGAGGGGATGATCTGGTCGGTGTCCACGTCGCTGCGGCGCAGGGGCAGCGCCGTGCCCGAGATGATGCGGATCGGCTCCACTACAGCTCCTCGGGGGTGGCGAAGGTGCCCTTGACGGCGGTGGCGGCAGCCACGGCGGGCGAGACCAGGTGGGTGCGGCCCCCCCGGCCCTGGCGACCCTCGAAGTTGCGGTTGCTGGTGGAGGCGGCCCGCTCGCCGGGGCTGAGCTTGTCGGGGTTCATGGCCAGGCACATCGAGCACCCGGGCTCACGCCACTCGGCGCCGGCGGCCACGAAGATGCGGTCGAGGCCCTCGGCCACCGCCTGCTCCTTCACCAGGCCCGACCCGGGCACGACCAGCACCCGCATCCCCGACTGGACGTGACGGCCGTCGAGCACGGCGGCGGCGGCCCGCAGGTCCTCGATGCGGCTGTTCGTGCAGCTGCCGATGAAGACCGTGTCCACCGGGATGTCGCGCACCCGGGTGCCGGCGGCCAGGCCCATGTAGGTCAGGGCCCGGGCCACGGCGTCGCGCTCGGTGGGGTCACCGACGTCGTCGGGGGAGGGGACGGTGCCGTCGAGGCGCACGACCTGGCCCGGGTTGGTGCCCCAGGTGACGTGGGGGGCCAGGGCGGCGGCGTCGAGGTGCACCTCCTTGTCGAAGGCGGCGCCGTCGTCGGTGCGCAGCGAGCGCCAGTCCTCCAGGGCCCGCTCCCAGGCCGCGCCCCTGGGGGCGTGGGGCCGGCCCTCCAGGTAGGCGAAGGTGGTGTCGTCGGGGGCCACCATCCCGGCCCGGGCGCCGGCCTCGATGCTCATGTTGCACACCGTCATCCGGCCCTCCATCGACATGGCCTGGAACACCGCCCCCCGGTACTCGATGACCGAGCCGATGCCGCCGCCGGTCCCCAGGTGGCCGACGATGGCCAGGACGACGTCCTTCGGGGTGACCCCGGAGGGCAGGTCGCCGTCAACGGTGACGGCAAGGGTTCCCGGCCGCTGCTGGGCCAGGGTCTGGGTGGCCAGGACGTGCTCGACCTCGCTGGTGCCGATGCCAAAGGCCAGGGCGCCGAAGGCGCCGTGGGTGGCGGTGTGGCTGTCGCCGCACACGATGGTCATCCCCGGCTGGGTCAGCCCCAGCTCGGGACCGATGACGTGGACGATGCCCTGGTTGCGGTGTCCCATCGGGTACAGCCGGATCCCGAACTCGCGGGCGTTGCTGCGCAGCGTCTCGATCTGCTGGCGGCTGACGGGATCTGCGATGGGCTGATCGATGTCGAGCGTCGGCACGTTGTGGTCCTCGGTGGCCACCGTCAGGTCGGGCCGCCGCACCCGGCGGCCGGCGAGCCGCAGGCCCTCGAACGCCTGCGGGCTGGTGACCTCGTGAACCAGGTGAAGGTCGATGTAGAGCAGGTCGGGCTCGTCGGCGGCACGGTGGACCACGTGCCGCTCCCACACCTTGTCGCTCAGCGTTTGTGTGGGCGCCGTCTGTGTGGGCGCCGACTGTGTGCTCAGCCTCTCCGTCATCCTCGCCTCCGTTGGATTGCTGTCATCCCACTTGATGGGATACCCTTCTCGCCTGATGGAACGAAGGCTAAGCGGTGTGGCCGTCCTCGACAAGTCGGTTCGCATCCTGGAGGTGCTGGCCGATGGTCGGCGGCGCACGCTGGGCGAGCTCGTGACCGACACCGGCCAGGCCCGGGCCACCTGCCACCGGCTGGCCCACGCCCTCCAGGCCCACGGCCTGACCAGGCTCGGCGACGACGAGCGGTGGGAGCTGGGCGAGCGCCTGGCCGTGCTGGCGGGCGCCGTGGGCGGCCCCGGGCTGGTGGCCGCTTCCGCCGGGCCGCTCCAGAGGCTGGTGGAGGAGACCGGGGAGAGCGGCCAGCTGTACATCCTCCAGGAAGGCCAGCGGTTGTGCGCTCTCGCGGTGGAGTCGAACCAGAGCCTGCGCACCATCGTGCCCGTCGGGGCCATCCTCCCCCTCGACCTGGGCTCGGCCGGTCAGGTCCTCTCCGGGCACCCGAGGGCCCAGCGCAGGGGCTGGGCCGAGAGCGTCGAGGAGCGGGAGAAGGGGGTGGCCTCGGTCAGCGCCGCGATACGACGGGACGGCAAGGTTGTGGCCGCGGTGTCGGTGTCCGGTCCGGTCGAGCGCACCACCCGCCAGCCCGGCCGCCGCTACGCCAAGACGGTGCTGGCCGCGGCAGCGGCCATCGAGGCGGCACTGAGCGGCTCGTGACCGTCAGCTGACCGGTCGGTCGGGACCAGGCGCTGCCGCTGCCAGCTCCGTGCAGGCGTGGGTGCAGGCTCGGAGCAGGGCGGGGACGAACAGCTCGGGGGCGTCGACCGGGACGTCGTGGCCGCCGGCCACCTCTTCGACCACCGAGCCGGCCATCGCCTCGGCCAGACGGCGCTGGCGGGGCACCGCCACCACTTGGTCGAGGGTGGTGACGAGCACCGCGGTGGGGACGTCGGCCTCGCCGATCCACGAGCGGCTGTCGAAGCTGGCCAGGGCGGCGCCGGCCTGGAGGACCGCGGCCGGGTCGTTGCGCCGCAGCTGGGCGCCGGCCCACTCGAGCCGGGGGTCGTGGCCCAGGCGGGCGTCGAGGTAGCGGCCCAGGAGGTGGGCCTGCACCAGCGGGCTGGCCACCCGGGTGGCCAGGGAGGCCCCGAGGAGGGTGATGGCGAAGATCCTGGCCCGCTGGGGGTCGGAGCCGAAGCGCCGGCCGGTGGCGCACAGCACCAGGCCCGCCACGAGATCGCGGTGTCGGCGCCACAGCAGCTGGGCCACCGGGCCGCCCATCGAGTAGCCGCACGCCACCACCCGGTCGACGCCCAACACCTCACACAGGGCGGCGGCGTCATCGGCGCAGTCCTCCAGCCGGAAGGGGCGCCGGGACCGGATGCCTCGACCGTGGCCCCGGTGGTCCATGGCCAGCACCCGGAAACGTTGCTGAAGCGCCCGGTAGGAGGTCCACCAGTTCAGGTCGGCCGTCACCGTCCAACCGTGGAGGAGCAGGACGGGGGGCGCGTCAGGCGTCGGCCCGGGCAGGTCCCGCACCCACGTCGTCCCCCGGCCCGGCAGCTCGACCTCGTGCCCGGGCTCCAGTCCGGGGACGGGCGGTTCCACGTCGGTGACGGTAGTGATGGAGGTGGGCTAGCCGGTCACCGGGGACCGGCCGCCAGGGTGCGGGCGGCGGCCAGCAGGGCGAGGTGGGCGGGGGCGTCGGGGAGGTCGCCGGCGAAGCGGCCGCTGGCCGGCTCGGCGGCCCGGGGGAGGAGCGCGGCCGGGCCGGCCCAGTCGAGGAGGCGCTCGAAGCGCTCATGGGCCGCCTCCCAGCGGCCCAGCGTCGCCTCGGCCCGAACGGCCCACAGCGACGCCGCCCACGAGGCGCCCTCGGCCGAGTGCACGAACGGGCCCTCCGCACGCCGCTCGAGCACGTGGTCGACGGCGGAGGCCACCAGCGGGTGATCGCCCGGGAACGGGCTCTGCCAGCTGAGGCGGAGCAGGCGGGGGTCGCTGCCCAGCAGGCCAGGGGCCTGGGCCAAGCCGGCCTCGACCCCGCGCCGCAGCGGACCGGCGGCGGCGTGCCAGGCCGCGGCGTCGAGGTCGAGCGGGTTGCGGGCCCGGCCCACCCGGTCGGCCTCGTCGAGGAACGCCCAGCACCGAGCCTGCTCGACCAGCGACCTGGGCACGGCGTCGGCCACCCCGTCGGCCACCCGCACCAGCGCCGACCAGCGCTCGGCGGCCAGCGGCTCGATGACGGTGGCCAGCGCCCCGGGCACGTCGAGGTCGACCACCGGCCGCTCGCTTCGGATCCCGACCCTGACGGGCGCGCCCTTCCAGCCGGCCAGCCGCTCCCGGTCCTCGGCCACGGCGCCGGGCTCGCCCTCCACAGTGCAGGCCGACGGGACCGGCCAGCCCCGCAGCACGACCCGCGACAGCCAGGACAGGGCTTCGGCCGCCGCCTCCTGGTGACCAAGCTCGCCGAGGAGGTGGTAGGCGCCGCAGGCGTCGCTGACGAAGGTGTGCCGGCCGTCGGTGGCCTGCTCCTCCCGGCCCGCGACGGTGAGCGAGGTGGTGGCCGACCGGGTGGGGACGGCGCTGACCAGCAGCGCCGAGCGGCGCACGGCGGCGGCGCCGGGGCCGGCGTAGAGGGTGCTGGCGGCCAGCCGCCGCCACCGCTCGCGCTGGCGGTCCAGGCGGTCGAGGGCGTCGCGCTCGGCCCGCTCGGGCACGCCGGACCGGTCGAGGCTGACCACGACCCGGTCGCCGCTGACCAGATGGGCCACGGCCCTCGCTCCCTCGGGGGAGCGGGTGAAGGCCAGCCCCGGCGCCCGCAGCACCCAGCCGTCAAAGGCGACGCCGCCGTCGAACGGATCGAAGCGGGTGGACCGCCGCCAGGACTTTCCCGGGGCGACCACCACCTCGAGGTCGACCTCGCCCTTCACCACCGTGGCCACCCGCAGAAGGCCGCCGTCCAGCAGGTCCACCACCTCGAGGGCACCGGTCACGGTGTCGTGCAGGGTGCGGGCCACCAGGGTGTCGCCCTCGTAGGCCAGGCGCTGGTGGCTGGGCCCCGCCGGCCCCACCCGCAGCGCCGCACCCTCGGGGTCGAGGAGGCGCCAGAGCAGCGGCGGCCCGTCCAGCCGCTCGGGGCACCACCAGTCGATGGTGCCGTCCGAGCCCACCAGCGCCGCGCTGGCGCCGTCGGCCACCACCAGCCGCTGCCGCAGCGGCAGGCGGGCACCCCCTCCCAGCGTCACCGGCTGCGGCCGCTATTCGATGCCGACGAGCTTGACCGTGAGGGCCGTGCCGTTCACCTCGTAGGTCACCTCGTCGCCCACCGAGCGGCCCAGCAGGGCCTGGCCCAGAGGAGCGTCGGGCGAGACGATCTCGGCGCCGCCGGTCTCCTCGATGCTCCCGACCAGGTAGCGCTCGGTGTCGCCGCCGCCGAAGTCGATGGTGACCGTGGCCCCCACCCGCACGGTGCCGTCGAGCGTCCCGGCCTCGACGATGGTGGCGTCCTCCAGCATCGCCTTCAGCTGGCGGATCCGCAGCTCGATCTTGCCCTGCTCGTCCTTGGCCGCGTGGTACTCGCCGTTCTCCTTCAGGTCGCCCAGGGCCCGGGCCTCCTCGATGCGCTTGGCGATGTCGACCCGGCCGTCCACCACCAGCTGCTGGAGCTCGGCCTGCAGGCGGGCGTGGGCCTCGGGCGACAAGGGGGTGGCCATGGGCGCCAGCGTAGGCTCGCCCGTTGTGCCCATCGCCAGCCTCCCGGCCTGTGACGCAACCCTCCTCGAGCGGGCCGTGGCCCTCGCCACCGAGGCCGCCGACCTGGCCCTGACCGGCTTCCAGAGCGCCGACCTGGCCGTCGAGCAGAAGGCCGACGGCACCGCCGTCACCGCCTTCGACCGGGCGGTCGAGCGGAACCTGCGGGCGGCCATCGCCGTCGCCTACCCCGACGACGGCGTGCTGGGCGAGGAGGAGGACGAGCTGGTGGGCACCAGCGGACGGCGCTGGATCGTCGACCCCATCGACGGGACCGATCCCTTCACCCGCGGCGTCGTCACCTGGGGCACCCTGGTGGCCTGTGAGGACGAGCACGGCCCCCTGGTCGGCGTCACCGCCTGCCCGTGGGCGGGCGAGGTCACCTGGGCCGGGCGGGGCCTCGGCTGCTGGTTCAACGGCGTCGCCGCCCGCGCCTCCGATCGTCCCGAGCTGGCCGGGGCCATGCTGGCCACCAGCGGGATCGAGCACTGGGCCCCCGGAACCCTCCAGCGCCTGACCGGCGCCGGCGTTCGGGTGCGCACCTGGGGCAACGCCTACGGGCTGTCGCTGGCCGCCACGGGCCGGGTCGACGCCTTCTTCGACGCCCGGGTCCACCCCTGGGACGTGGCCGCCGCCCCCGTCCTGATGCCCGAGGCTGGGGGCGCCTGGGCCACCCTCGACGGCTCGGGCTCGTGCCACTCGGGCAGTGCGCTCCTCTGCGGCGCTGCCCTCCTCGACCCGCTGGTCGCTCTGCTCCGGGGCTGACCGTGGCGGCGGGAGCATCTTGACGTTCGGGGCTGCGGCCGTCAGCATCCGGCGCCATGGGCCACCGGGTAGCGATCATCGACGGCGACGGCATCGGGCCCGAGGTGATAGCGCAGGGGCTGCGGGTGGTGGCCGCAGCCGGCGTGGCGCTCGAGACGACGGCCTACGACCTGGGCGGCCGCCGCTACGCCGCCACCGGTGAGGTGCTGCCCGACGCGGTGCTCGAGGAGCTGCGGACCTACGACGCCATCTTCCTCGGGGCGATCGGCACCCCGGAGGTGCCGCCCGGGGTGCTCGAGCGGGGCCTGCTGCTGAAGGCCCGGTTCGGGCTCGACCTGTACATCAACCTGCGGCCGTTCCAGGGCGGCGGGCTCGACTGCGCCGTCATTCGGGAGAACACCGAGGGCACCTACGCCGGGGAGGGGGGCTTCCTGCGCAAGGGCACGCCCTTCGAGGTGGCCACCCAGGGATCGGTCAACACCCGGATGGGGGTCGAGCGCTGCGTGCGGTTCGCCTTTGAGCTGGCCGCCTCCCGCCCTCGGCACCACCTCACCCTGGTGCACAAGACCAACGTCCTCACCTACGCCGGCGACCTGTGGCAGCGCACCTTCGACGAGGTGGCCACCGGGTTCCCGGCGGTCGACACCGGCTACGACCACATCGACGCCGCCTGCATCCACATGGTCGAGCGGCCCGGGCGCTACGACGTGGTCGTCACCGACAACCTGTTCGGCGACATCCTCACCGACCTGGCCGGGGCGGTGGCCGGCGGCATCGGGCTGGCGGCCAGCGCCAACCTCAACCCGGCCCGCACGGGTCCCTCGCTGTTCGAACCGGTCCACGGCTCGGCCCCCGACATCGTCGGCACCGGGCGGGCCAACCCGCTGGCCGCCATCAGCTCGGGGGCGCTGCTGCTGGACTGGATCGGCGAGCACGAGGCCGGCGCCCGGGTCGCCGCCGCGGTCGCCGCGGTGGTCGCTGCCGGCACCATCGGCTCGACCACCGAGGTGGCCGACGCGGTGATCGCACACCTGTGACCGCTTCGCGGTTGCGGAAAAGGCGGGCGGCTGGCAACCTTGAGGCCGTGTTGCCCTCCGCCGCCGCCGTAATCATCGCCTGAGAGCACCGACCGGCACTGCCCGGCCGCCTGCTCTACCGCCGCCCTCCCCGGGCGGCTTTTTTGTTTCTCTCCCACCCGACCCGAACGACCCACAGCCCAAGGAGCACCCCGGTGGCGATCACCCCGACCGAGAAGATCTGGATGGACGGCGAGCTCGTCGACTGGGCCGACGCCAAGATCCACGTGCTCAGCCACACCCTCCACTACGGCACCGGCGTGTTCGAAGGGGTCCGGGCCTACGCCACCGCCTCGGGCCCGGCGGTGTTCCGGCTCACCCCCCACATGGAGCGGCTGCACCGGTCGGCCAAGATCCTGATGATCGACATCCCCTGGACGGTCGAGCAGCTGGTCGATGCCACCAAGGACGTGGTGCGGGCCAGTGGGCTGTCCTCCTGCTACATCAGGCCGATCGCCTACCTGGGCTACGGCGAGATGGGCCTCAACACCCTCCCGTGCAGCGTGAGCACCGCCATCGCCTGCTGGCCCTGGGGCGCCTACCTGGGCGACGAGGGGATGGCCAAGGGCGTGCGGATGAAGATCAGCAGCTGGCAGCGCCACGACCCCAACGCCATGCCGCCGGCGGCCAAGGGCGTGGGCCACTACGTCAACAGCTCGCTGGCCAAGATCGAGGCCATCAAGTCGGGCTATGACGAGGCGATCATCCTGAGCCCCCAGGGCTACGTCTCAGAGTGCACCGGCGAGAACCTGTTCGTGGTGCGGGGCGGCACGATCGTCACCCCGCCCACCTCGGCCGGGGCCCTCGAGGGCATCACCCAGGACTGCGTGCGCACCATTGCCACCGACCTCGGGATCCCCTACGAGGTGGGCCACGTGCTGCGCAGCGACCTCTACACCGCGGACGAGGCCTTCCTCTCCGGCACCGCCGCCGAGGTGGTGCCCGTCCGCAGCGTCGACGACCGCGAGATCGGCGACCCGGGCCCCGTCACCAAGGCCATCCAGGACACCTACGGCAGGGCCGTGCGGGGCCAGCTCGACCAGTACAAGGAGTGGACCGAGCATGTGGCCTGAGCGCGTCGAGATCTTTGACACCACCCTGCGGGACGGCCTGCAGCGCGAGGGGGTGTCCCTGTCGGTCGAGGACAAGCTGAAGGTGGCCCGCCAGCTCGACCACCTCGGGGTGCACTTCATCGAGGGCGGCTGGCCGGGGGCCAACCCCAAGGACGAGGAGATGTTCCGGCGGGCCCCCGCCGAGCTCGAGCTGTCCACCTCCACCCTGGTGGCCTTCGGCTCCACCCGGCGGGCCGGCGCCGTAGCCGAGGAAGACCAGGTCCTGGCCGACCTGCTGAAGGCCAACGTCACCACCGTCTGCCTGGTCGGCAAGGCGTGGGACTACCACGTCACCGAGGCGCTGCGCACCACCCTCGACGAGGGTGTGGCCATGGTCGAGGACTCGGTCTCCTTCCTGCGGGGCCACGGGCTTCGGGTCTTCCTCGACGCCGAGCACTTCTTCGACGGCTACAAGCGGAACCCGGCGTTCTCGCTGCGGGTGATCCAGGCCGCCGAGGAGGCCGGCGCCGAGCGCCTGGTGCTGTGCGACACCAACGGCGGCGCCCTTCCGCACGAGGTCTTCGAGATCGTCACCGCCGTGCACCGCGAGGTGGGGGTGCCGCTCGGCATCCACTGCCACGACGACACCGGCTGCGCGGTGGCCAACGCCCTCGCGGCGGTGCAGGCCGGCGCCACCCAGGTGCAGGGCTGCGTGAACGGCCTGGGGGAGCGCACCGGCAACACCAACCTCTCCACGGTGATCCCCAACCTGGCCCTGAAGCTCGGCGTCGAGACGATCGCCCCCGAGCGGCTCGAGCGGCTCACCTCGGTCAGCCACCACATCGCCGAGCTGGTCAACCAGGCGCCAGATCCTCAGGCCCCCTACGTCGGCCAGTCGGCCTTCGCCCACAAGGCAGGGCTCCACGTCTCCGCCATCGCCCGGCGCCCCGACGCCTACGAGCACGTCGACCCGGAGAAGGTGGGCAACGGCACCCGCTTCGTGGTCAGCGAGCTGGCCGGCCGCCAGACGCTGGTCATCAAGATGAACGAGCTGGGCCTCGAGCCCGACAGCGCCGTGGTCCTGACCGTGCTCGACCAGCTCAAGACGCTCGAGAACCAGGGCTACCACTTCGAGGTGGCCGACGGCTCGCTCGAGCTGCTCATCCGGCGCGCCGCCCACCTGGTGCCCAGCTTCTTCGAGGTCGAGTCGTACCGCACGTTCGTCGACGCCACCTCCGCCGAGGCCACCGTGAAGCTGGCGGTCGGCGGCGAGCGGGTGGTCGAGACCGGCGAGGGCAACGGCCCGGTCAACGCCCTCGACGCCGCCCTGCGCAAGGCGCTTCGCAGCCGATTCCCGGCCCTGGAGCGGGTGCACCTCACCGACTACAAGGTGCGGGTGCTCGACACCGCCGCCGGAACCGCCGCCATCACCCGGGTCCTCATCGACTCCACCGACGGCGACCGCTCCTGGACCACCATCGGCGTCGGCGAGAACGTCATCACCGCCTCCTGGGAAGCCCTGGTCGACTCGCTGGTCTACGCCCTGCTCGACGGCAACGCCCCGGCCGCGGCCTGATCGGTGCTTTGGCGGACCAGTACGGTCACCGGGCTGGTGGTCCTGGTCGTGGCCTCGGCGGGCTGCGGGCAGGCGGGCCGGGAGCAGCCTTCCTCGGCGCAAGCTCCGCCCACTTGCACCCTGATCGGGTGCGCCAACGGGGTCTATGTCCAGGTCGACGAGCCGGGGGAGCGGCCGCTCGAAGCGTGCGTGGGCGCCACGTGCTCGGTACCGGGTGGGCCCTTGCTGTGGGTGGTGGTGCCGGTCGACGGCGAGGTTGCGGTAGTCGTGCGGGTCGCTGGCGGCGGCGACGAGGTGGATCGGATCATCGCCACGCCCACGACAAGGCGCCCGAACGGCCCCACCTGCGGGCCTGAGTGCAAGACGGTGCGGCTGCGATTGACGGTCGACGACCAGCTCGTCCCGGCTTGACCGGCCGACCTCCGACCGGGCCGCTCTGGCAGACTCCGCAGCGTGGCCCAGCCCGACTACGTCCCGGTCATCCCGTCCGAGAGGGTGCGCAGGTCGGACCGGCTGCCCGCCCACGACGGCTGGCGGGCCGACCGGCCGGACGACCCCCACGGCCCCAACCACCGTGTCGGCGCCCGCCTGGGCACCACCGGTCCCGACCTCGGGTACGGGCTCAAGCTGGCCCGCCGCTTCAAGGACAGGCTCGAGCTGACCGAGGGGATCAGCGCCGAGGACGCCGTCGCCGGCTGCTTCCCGGTCGGCACCAAGCGGGCCGCCACCTACGGCCGGGCCCCCGTCATCTACGACTTCGAGCTGGCCTTCACGCTGTGGGGCTTCCTCGGGGGCGCCCCGGCCGACCTGATCGCCGCCCGGCGACCGCTGTTCAACGCCTGCAGCCACCAGTACTGGGACCAGCGCGACATCGCCGACGCCTGCCCGGAGGCCACGCTGCGCCTCACCCCCGCCCAGGTCCGCGAGCGGCTGCCGAGCTGGCGCAGCCTCATCGACCTCGGCGCCGAAGGGTCGCACCACTAGCCTCGTCGGCCGAGATGGCCGCCCCCCGCCTGCGCATCGCGCCGTCGCCCACCGGGCTGTTCCACGTCGGCACCGCCCGCACGGCGCTGTTCAACTGGCTCGAGGCGCGGCGCACCGGCGGCACGTTCATCCTCCGCATCGAGGACACCGACGTCGAGCGCAACCTCACCGAGGCCGTCGACGGGATCCAGCGGTCGATGGCCTGGCTGGGACTCGACTGGGACGAGGGCCCGTTCTTCCAGTCGCAGCAGCGGGAGCGCCACATCGAGGCCGCCCTGGCCCTGGCCGAGGCCGGGCTGGCCTACTGGTCGGACCTGATGCCCCTGGCCCCGGACGGCAAGCCGGAGCGCTACGACGGGCGCGACCGTGACCGTGGCCTGCAGCGGGCCCCGGGCCGGGCCCTGCGCTTCCGGTCGCCCGCCGAGGGCACCACCACGGTGGTCGACCTCATCCGGGGCGAGCCCACCTTTCCCAACGCCGTGCTAGAGGACTTCGGCTTGCTGAAGGGCACCGGCGACCCGCTGTTCCTCCTGGCCAACGTGGTCGACGACCTCGACATGGCCATCACCCACGTGGTGCGGGGCGAGGACCACCTGTCGAACACCCCCAAGTACCAATTGCTCTGGCAGGCGATCTCGCCATCGGCTCCCCTGCCCGTCTTCGCCCACCTGCCGCTGCTGGTGAACGAGAAGCGCCAGAAGCTGAGCAAGCGGCGGGACAAGGTGTCGCTCGACCAGTTCCGGGCCGAGGGCTACCTGCCCGAGGTCATGGGCAACTTCCTGGCCCTGCAGGGCTGGGCGCCGTCCGACGGGCGGGAGCGCTTCAAGATCGCAGAGGTGGTGGACGAGTTCTCGCTGGTCGACGTGGTCTCCTCAGCCGCCTTCTTCGACACCAAGAAGCTGGACGCCTTCAACGGCGACGCCATCCGGGCCCTGCCGGTGGACGACCTGCGCGAGCGGGTGCGGCCCTTCCTGGCCGAGCCCGAGCGGTTGGGCGACCTGCTGGGCGAGGTGCAGACCCGCATCGTGCGCCTCGACGAGGTGGCGCCCCTGGTCGACTTCCTCTACCTCGACGAGCCGGCCTGGGACGACGCCTCCTGGGACAAGGCGGTGCGCCAGGCCGGTGACGCCACGGCCGGCCTGCTCGGCGCCGTGGCCGACGGGTGGGCCGGGTGCCCCTGGGACCCCGAGGCTGTAAAGGCCGTGGTGGCCGACGCCGGCGCGGCCTGCGGCCTCAACCTGAAGAAGGCGCAAGCGCCGGTGCGGGTGGCGCTCACGGGCCGGGCGGTCGGGCCACCGCTGTTCGAGTCGGCCGTGGTCCTGGGACGCGACGAGTCAGTCCGGCGGGTGCGGGCGGCCCTCGAGCGGGTGCCAGCCCTGGCCCCGTGAGCCGGCGCCGGCGCGTCGTGCGGTGGGGCGTCCTCGCCCTCGTGGCCGTCCCGGTCCTGTACCTGGCCGCCACGTTCGTCACCGTGTGGCAGGCCGCCCACCGCGACGGGGCCAGGCCGGCCTCCGCCATCGTGGTCCTCGGGGCCGCCCAGTACGACGGCCGCCCCTCACCGGCCCTGAAGAACCGACTCGATCACGTCGTCGAGCTGTGGCGCGACGACAAGCGGGCCAGCGTGGTGGTGACCGGGGGCAAGCAGCCCGGCGACCGGTTCACCGAGGCCACGGCGTCGGCCAACTACCTGATCGGACAGGGCATCCCCGAGGACAAGATCCTGCGGGAGGTGAGCGGCACCTCCAGCTTCGAGAGCCTGGCCGGCTCGGCGGCCTTCCTGAAGCGGCGGGGCCTCACCAAGGTCGTGCTCGTGTCCGACGCCTACCACTCGGCCCGCATCGAGGGCATCGCCGAGGAGGTGGGGCTGGACGCCTCGGTGTCGCCCACCCCGGCGACCACCCGCAGCACCGACGTGGGCCGCTACGCCCGGGAGACAGTGGCGGTGGCCGCGGCCAGGATCGTCGGCTTCCGCCGGGCGGCGGGGATATCGCGAACCGTGCGCGAGACCCAGGTCGACCGGGGGCTAGGCTGACCCCGCCCTTCGGGGGTGGTGTAATTGGCAACACAACAGGTTCTGATCCTGTTATTCGGGGTTCGAGTCCCTGCCCCCGAGCCCAGCAGGTGCGCTAGCCTGCACCCCTCGCAGCACGGCCCCATCGTCTAGAGGCCTAGGAC
>JBBSKY010000062.1:0-17399 GCA_038255915.1 Acidimicrobiales bacterium
AAGATCCTCAACTACCAGATCACCACGCCCTCCACCCTGAACGCCGCCCCCCGCGACCCCTTCGGGACCCCTGGTCCCTACGAGGAGGCCGTGGTGGGCACGCCGATCCTGGAGAGCGTGCGCGACGAGGACATCAAGGGCATCGACATCCTCCGCGCCATCCGCAGCTTCGACCCGTGCATGCCGTGCACCACCCACATCGACACCGGGCTGGGCACGATCGTGCGCGAAGTCAACTCCTGCGGCTGCACGCTCGAGTGATCTCGGGCCCGAGCGGCCTGAGCGAACGGGAAGGACGGGTCGGCCCGGTGCTCATCGGAGGCATCGGGCTGCCCTGGCTGCGAGACCTCGACTTCGGCACACAATTCGTGCGCCGGGTCGAGGGCCTCGACTGGCCGGAACACGTCATGGTCGAGGACCTGTCCTTCGCCGCCCACCGGGTGTTGGATCGCATCAATGAGATCGCGCCCTCGCGTGTCATCCTCGTCGGCTGCATGCCGCGCGAGGTCGACCCGCCGGGCACCGTCCGTCGCTACCTCCTCGACCTGACCCCGCCTCCCGACCAAGAGGTGCACGACAGGCTGGCCGAGGCTGCCGGAGGCATCATCGACCTCGACCACACCCTTGCCGTCGTGCGCTACTGGAAGGGCTTCCCCGAGGGGACGATCGTGATCGAGATCGAGCCTGGCGACCGGTCGTTCGGCCTCGGCTTCAGCCCCGAGGTCGAGGGCGCCATCGACGAGGTGCTGGCCATGGTCCAAGAAGAGGCGGCCAAGCCGCCGAGTGAGGTACCCACGTGAGCACGAGCAACGACGACGCAGGTAACGAAGACGAGCTCTCCCTCGGCTACGACCAGGTGCTGCACCGCATCGGCGAGCTGGCCGAGGAGCTCTCCGAGCACCCCGATCCCGGCGTGGCCGACAAGGTGGGCGAGCTGCTCGACTGGATCGACGCCTTTCACCGCGACGGCCTCGGGCGGCTGATCGAGATGACCCGCCAGTGGCGGGGCGAGATCTTCCTCGAGTCGGTGGCCGGCGACGCCATCACCGGCACCCTCCTGGCCGCCTACGGCCTGGGCGAGGGTCCCGAGGGCAAGGAGGAGGCCGAGGCCGCCGTGCTGGCGGCCCTCGAGACGGTGCGGCCCCTGGTCGAGTCCCACGGTGGCTTCATCGAGGTCGAGTCGGTGGTCGACGGCGTGGTGACCTTGCGCCTGAAGGGCACCTGCGACGGCTGCCCCAGCTCGGGGGCCACCCTCACCTACGGCGTCGAGGCCGCCCTGCGCGACGGCTGGCCCAACTTCCGCCGCATGGAGGTGCTCGAGGGCGACGCCACCGCGCTCAACCCTGCGGCGGTGGGCCTGGAGTGCGTGACGGTTCCGGGGGGCGTGCCGGAACCGCCGCCCGAGCCCCAGGCCCCGCTGCTGCAGATCCGCCGCAAGAGCTGATCGGAGGGCTGATGGAAGGCGACGCCGCCGAACGGGCCTACAAGGCGCGGGCGCTGGCCCAGGCCCATCCCCTCACCTCGCTGGCCAACCGCTACCGCAAGCGGGCGGTGGCCAAGGAGGAGCTGGACCAGCCGATGGTCGAGCTGGCCCGCTGGGCCGGCGAGGCGCTGCTGAAGGGCTACTGCCTGCGCACGGTCGAGGAGCAGCTGGCCGGCCTCGGCGGCGAGCTGGCCGACGAGGCCACCGACCTCGACGAGCTCGACGCCCGGGCGGGGGCGATCGCCGACGACCTCCGTACCGGCGACCCCGCACCCCACCTCCTCGGGCCCGCCGACCTCACCTTCACCGCCCTCGACCGGATCATCACCTCGGAGCTGTCGAGCCGCTCCGACAACTACCGCGACCAGGTGGACCCGGCCAGCTGGCGCCAGTTCGAGGAGTACATCGCCTGGTGGACCGTCCGGGGCTACGCCCTGCGCACCGCCGAGTCGGCTCAGGGGGCCCACCCGTGAAGGTGCTCGTGGCCGGTGTGGGCAACACCTTGCGCTCTGACGACGGGTTCGGGGTCGCCGTGGCCCGGCGGCTCGAGGTCATGAGCCTGCCCGAGGGGGTGCGGGTGGTGGAGACCGGCATCAGCGGGATGACCCTGGTGCAGGAGCTGATGGATGGCTACGACGCGCTGATCGTGATGGACACCGTCGACCGGGGCCGTCCCCCGGGGACGATCATGCTCATCGAGCCCGACATCCCCGACGCTAAGAAGATGAGCCACGACCAGCAGCACCAGCTGATCGCCGACACCCACCTCGCCACCCCGTCGCGAGTGATGATGATGGCCAAGGCCATGGGGGCCCTGCCCGACCGGCTCCTGCTGATCGGCTGCCAGCCCGTCGACGCCGAGGCGCTGGGCATGGACTTGTCGCCCGAGGTCGCCGCCGCCGTCGAGGTGGCCGTGGTCGAGGTCGAGCGCCACCTCGAGCAGCTCCTCGCCCCGGTGTCCGGGAGCTGAGGGCGATGTCGGAACCCCAAGCCAGCGTCCCCACGGCCGCCGAGTCGGTGGACAGCGACCGCCTGGCTGCCATCCGCTCGATGGAGGCCCAGCTGGCGGCCACCAGCAGGAAGGTCGAGCCCTACCAGCACGCCACCGTCGCCTACCGCCTGGGGCTGGCCTACGCCGAGCACCCGACCGGTCCGCCGGAGGAGAGCCTGCGCCGGGCGCTGGCCAGCTACGACACCGCCGCCAGCCTGTTCGACCCCCGCTTCGACCCGGTCGAGCACGCCCGGGCCGTGAACGCCGCCGGCGCCGCCCACCGCAGCCTGGGCGACGTCAACCACGCCGGCGAGCTGTTCAAGCGGGCCGCCGCCCTGCTCGAGGGCCACGGGCGCAACGACGAGCGGGCCGCCGCCCTCAACAACCTGGGCCTGGCCCGGGCCGCCCAGGGCCGGGTGCCGGAGGCAGTCGAGCACTTCACCGAGGCGATCGGGCTGTTCGACACCGCCACGCCCGACGGCATGCGGGGATGGGTGGCGGCGCTGCTCAACCGGGGCCAGGCCCGCTCGGCCGCTGGCGACGAGACCGAGCTGCGGGCCGCTTTGGACGACTACAACCGGGCGCTGCCCGAGGTCGACAGCGCCGAGGCCTCTTACCACTACGGACTGCTCTACTTCAGCATCGGCGTGGCCAGCATGGGCCTGGCCACCGTGGCCCCCGACGAGGCCACCTCCCTGCTCGAGGAGGCGGCCGACTCCTTCGCCGAGTCGCTCACCGTCTTCACCCGCACCAGCTTCCCGTTCCAGCACGCCCTGGCCAAGTACAACCTCGGCTACGCCGTCGAGCGCCTCGACGGGGTGGCCAACCTCCGCCTGGCCCTGGTCTGCTACGAAGACGCCCTGGCCGCCCTCGACACCCGCCTCCACATCCCCCAGCGCGAGCAGGCCTTCGCCAGCCTGGTGCGCGTCGAGGACCGCCTGGCCGGCTGGGCGCCGACGCCCGGCCGGGCCCACCACTTCGCCTCCCTGGTGGCCGACTCGGTCGCCGAGGACCGCCTCCCCCTGATGCGCGACCGCCTGCTGCGCTACCTGGCCCTGCCCGGGCCAACCCGCCACAAAGCGCTGGTCGAGCTGGCGCTGGCCGAGTACTGGCTGGGCCCCGAGCGGGCCCGGTTGCTGATCGAGGCCGAGCTGGGCGTGCTCGTCGACCTGCCCAACGAGTTCCTCCAGATCTCACTCGAGGCCCGGCTCGACGCCCTGGGCCAGCTCGGCCCCGAGGAGGCCGAGGCCGCCGGCCGGGCGCTCGACGAGGCGACCGGGGCCCAGCTCGGGCTGCCGCAGCGCATGTTCGTGCGAGACTTCCTCTACGCCCGGGGTTGGGAGCGACCCTGACCACCACCCCGCCGATGCCCGCTTCGCCGATGCCCACCCCCGCCGAGACCGCCCGCACCTTTGTCCAGGCGGTCGTCTGGGGCGAGCACCACCTGGTGTGGGACATGCTCAGCAGCGAGGCGAAGCGGGTGGTGATGACCATCGCCACCGGTCGGGGCATGCCCGAGCCCCTGGCCGCCCGGCTGCGGGGCGGCACCGCCACCGACGCAGAGCTCGACCAGTTCCGCGGTGACCTGGTCAACGGCTTCCGCACCGACCTGCTCGGCGTCGACGTCGACACCCTCGAGTACGACGTCGGCGAGGACCTGTTCGAGTCGGGCACGGCACGCGTCGTCCTCGTCGTGCCCGTGCCCGATCCCCGCCTGGGCGCCGGCCTGCCCGCCGCCTCCCTCGAGCTGCACCAGGAGGGCGACGCCTGGCGGGTGGAGCGCCTCATCCCCAGGCTGGCCAAGTGACCGACGACCACGATGGGGGGAGCGAAGCGAACGAGCCGACCGTGCCTCCCGATGCACCGGCGGGAGGCAACTCGCGTCAGATTCGGCGCTACCAGGCGGCGGTCTCGGTGGGGGCCATGGCGCTGGGCTGGGCCAACCTGGAGAAGGCGCCGAGCGGGGCCGCGGTGGTGGTCGACCACGAGGTCAGCCCACTCGGGCGGCTGGGCCAGCCGTGGCTGGTGCCGGCCCCCTCCACGCTCGCCTTCGCCGTCGTGCTCCGGCCCCGGCTGAGCGCCGAGGAGGCCGACGTGCCCTGGCTCGTCGCCGCCCTGGCCGTGGCCGACGGCATCGAGGCGGCCGACGAGCGGCCGACCCGCGCCGCCTGGCCGGACCAGGTGGTCGACGAGGACGGGGCCCTTCGAGCCCAGATACGGTGCGACGTCCAGCTGGGCCCGGGCAAGGTCCGGGTGGCGGTGGCGTCGGTGCGCCTGGACGTGACCGACGGGTCCGACCCGGAGCGACGCGAACGCCTGCTGACCGCCGTCTGCGACCAGCTCGACCGCCGCACGGCCGAGCTGGCCGAGGGCGTGGCCGGCCCCCTTGCCGCCTACGAGAAGCGCTGCAGCACCCTGGGGCACAACCTGAAGCTGCGCCTGGTGCCCCGCGGCGAGCTGCGGGGGCACGCCGTGGCCATCGATCCCCTGGGCCGCCTCGAGCTGCGATCGGCCACAGGGATGGTCGAGCGGGTCTCGGTGAACATGGTGAGGGCCCTTGAGGTGCTTGCGTAGGATGTCCGGTTGCGCGCGGTAGGTGTCCGTGACCTATAATCCCAGTCCGTCAGCGAGTCCAAGCAAAGTCCGGAAGCAGGGGGTGGACGTGTTCTTATGGTGGATCGGTAACGCGGTCTTGGGGTTGGTCGTGATCCCGGTGGTGCTCTTGTTCGCGAACCGGGTGCTTCGCCCGACGCTCATGATCAAGGAGTACGCCGATGACATCCTCGTCCACGGCGTCGGCCTCACCGGGACGCTCGATGCGGTTCCGAAGCTGGTCACGACCAAGGAGCTGACGGGCGCCGCCCTCGGACTCGTCGGTCGCTACGGCGCTGCGCTGAAGCGCCTCCTGTGATGCCCACCAACACTTCCACGTCGAGGAGAACTCGCTGATGCCCGCCGCAGCCATCGTCACGTTGGTGCTGGTCGCCGTTCTGGTCGGCGCCATCGCCGCCTACCTGATCATCATCGCCTACACGTTGAACGACGTGAGCTTCACTCTCGGCACCGTGCTCATCGGTGTCCGGGCCATCGCCTTCCAGTGCGAACCGGTCGGCAGCGTGCTCTCAGGCATCGCTGGAGACGTGAAGGCGATCGAGGGTGCGCTCGGTGACGTCGTCGCCGGGGCCGGACGCCCCGCGCCACCCGCACGCCGTCGCCTCAGCGCCCGCGGGCGCTGAGCAACCTCACCAAAGTCTCCGCAGAAGCCCTGCGGGAGAAGGGAAACGAAGGACCATGGGTTACCAGTTTCGGTGAAGGGATGCCGACCACGCCTGCCGTTGGCAAGGCGAAGCCGGTACAGAGGAAGCGTTGATCGCCAAGGTTGCGGACCACGTGAAGAAGAAGCACAGGGTCGCCACGTCGACAGACACGATCGTCAACTTCGTGAAGACGAAGGTCCGGCAGACGTAGCACCGAGGGGCCGCTGAGCCGCTGCCCGGGGGGGATTTCATGGAAGTGAACACGAGCCCGCTGCGACCGGGTGCAGGCGACTGCACCCGGTCCGGCAACTCCGGGGGAAGCGACGTTCACGCTGCGCGCGTAGATGTTCGCCCTCCGCGGCGGCGGCCGACCAGGATCGGCTACGTTGTGCACCTGTTGCCCCGGGATCGGCCTTTTGTTCCCGGTTCCTGGAGGATCTGTTATGACATGACCGGCGCCCGCCGGCCGTGTGAGCCCGGCAAGTGATGGGGGTCTGATGGCTTTGAGAGAGTTACGTCGACGAGATGAGCGGGGCCAGGCGGGCTACATACCCGTCCTCGCCCTCGTCCTCGTCGTGACCGTTGTGGCGGTGGTCCTGCTGACGCGGACGCTGCTCCAGGCCCGGAGCATCAACGCCAAGGCGTCGAACATCGCTCAGACCGGCCGTGGGATCAACGCCTCCACCGACGCGATCATCCAGCTGAACACCACGAACGACCTGGGCAACTCGATCGAGGCCACCGCCGACCCGCTCGTGGGCCAGCTGAACACGGTCATCGGCCTGGCCAAGTCGATCGACGCCAAGGCGACGACGATCACCGACAGCGCCCTCACCATCAACGCCACGGCCAAGACCATCGGGGGCAGCGGCAACAGCATCAACGGCTCGGCCCGGGGCATCGAGGGCCAGCTGGCGGTCATCGACCCGACCATCCGGTCGATCCGCAACGGCGTCGAGATCATCAACCGCAACGTCGACACCACCATCGGCATCGCCCAGGCCGTCCGCACCGACGTCCGCAACATCCTGGGCGTCGTGGGCGAGACGGTCAGCGTCGCCGCCTGCATCGACAACAAGACAGGCCTCGGCGCCGTCCGGGACGGAGACTGCAAGTAATGGCAACGTCGAATCTCACACAGGGGAGCAAGAAGTAATGGCAACAGCCACCAGGACCCGTCCCTCGGCCAACGAGGCGGGATACGTCGCACGGGGCGGAAGCTCGAGTGAGGACAGCTCACGCTTCCTCGGCCGCTGGCTCAAGGTGTGGATCGCCCTCCTCGTGGTGGTCACCCTCGTCGTCGTCGTCTACCTCATCGCCATCACCAACTCGCTGGCGTCGATCAACGGCAACCTCGGCGTGGCCGACCGGGCCGTGACCGGCGCCGGCGGGGACACCAAGACGCTGCCCGACCAGGTGCAGGGGATCAACGCCAGCCTGGCCGCCATCGACCCGGCCCTGAAGCCGATCCCCGGCCAGGCCGACGAGATCATCGGGGCGCTGACCTCGATCGACGGCAAGCTGGGCACGGTTGACGGCTCCCTCAAGGACACCTCGTCCAGCCTGCAGGGCACCTCCGGCCAGCTGGTCGAGACCTCGAACATCCTCCAGCGGGTGCTCGGCCAGGCCGGCACCATCCGGGAGAACCTGTTCCAGGCCGACCAGGCCAACGGCCCCTGCGAGCAGGCCTCCTGCGGCGCCAACAAGCTGGGCGTCCAGAACATCCACCAGCGGGTCGCCATCGCCAACAACGTGCTGGTCCCGGCCGAGGTCGACGCCCGCAACATCATCGCCGGGCTGAACCAGGTCAACGCCAACCTGCTCAGCATCTGCACCACGGGCACCCTGTCCCTGATCGCTGGACCGTGCTGAGCCCCCTCCACCGCCGGAAGGACGACGAGGGCGGCATCGTCGCCGTCAACCTCGTCCTCTTCCTCGGCTTCGCCCTCTACGCCGTGGTCCAGCTGACCCGCACCACGCTGGCGGCGCAGCAGATCGACGACCGGGTGGTGGTCATCACCAAGGAGGTGGGACCGATCGACCAGAACCTCAACGAGGTTCCCAAGCTCGACCTCACCAACGAGACGGCCGCCAAGATCAAGCTGGCCGCCGACCCGCTCAGCAAGGAGGCCCAGAACATCATCGACGCCGCCAAGAGCATCGACGGCACGGTGACCGACATCAACAACAACGCCCAGGACATCAACGGCACGGTCAAGGGGATCTCCGGCAACGTCGGCTCGATCATCGGCAGCGTCCGCACCATCGGCAGCAGCGTCAACTCCCTGAACGGCACCGTCGGCGAGATCCGTGGCAACTGGGGCGCCACCGGTCGCCCCGGCGAAGGCGTCGCCGGCATCAACAACCGGGTCGACATCATCATCAACCTGGCCAGCGCCATCCGTGGCGACCTGAACAACGTGAACGCCGTGGTCGGCCAGCCGGGTCCCGTCTTCAACGGGACGCAGACCATCAACGCCCACGCCTCGGACATCTGCTTCGACCTGCAGCTGCCCCTGCCCGGAAAGGGACAGTGCCCGTGACCCGTGACGAACGGGGCGCCTACGCCCCCGCCTACACCGCCGTGGTCACCCTGGTGACGGTGCTGCTCGCCGGCATCCTCATCAACCGGGTGGCCTGGACGGCCGAGTCGATCAACGACAAGGCCGAGACCATCAAGCAGTCTGCCGTGGGCATCGGAGTGGACACCGCCGCCGTGCTGAACCTCGATGCCACCAACGCATCGGCCAGCAGCATCCTGGTGTCGGCCGAACCGCTGGACGGCAAGCTGAAGGAGATCGTGTCGCTGGCCCAGGCCGTCGACGTCAAGGCCAAGTCGATCAACGGCACGGCCGGCACCGTCAGCGGCACGGCCCGCGACATCAACGGCACGGCCGGCACCATCAGCGGCACCGCCGGCGGCATCAACGACCGGGTGGCGGCGATCCTGTCGCAGGCCCAGTCGATCATGCGGGGCGTCAACCAGATCAACAGGAACCTGGACGGCACCATCGCCGTGGTCACCCAGATCCGGGGCGACACCGGCACCATCCGGGGGCAGGCCGACACGGCCGACACCCGGGCTGCCTGCATCGACCTCAAGCTCCCCGCCGTCAACGGCCTCCTGAACTCGGTCATCCCGGGTCTCGGGTCGCTCCTCGGTGGGGTCCTGGGCACGCCCGGCGGCTCCGTCGAGCCGGATTGCCGGAACTCACGCTGACCGCTCGCTTCGCCGCTACGATCTAGGTCGTGGCGGCGAAGCGCGTCGAACCGGCGCCCTACGAGGTGCTCGGCATCTCTCCTGCGGCGACGCCGGAGGAGGTGGTGACCGCCTTCAAGATCCTGGCCCAGATCTACCATCCGGACCGCTTTCGGGAAAGCCCGGAAGCGGTTCGGCATGTGGCGGAGGCGAAGATGCGGTCGCTGAACGAGGCGTACTCGGCGGCCAAGCGGGGGCACCTGTCCCATCAGCCCGCCTCGACCAACGCCCGCCACTCTCGCCCGACCGCGGCCTGGGACGCCGGCTCGTCCGCTGGTGCCCGCCGTTGGGACGGGGTGTCGTGGGACGACGCCCAAAAGGCCCGGGCGGCGGCGATGACCAAGGACAACGAGGCCAAGGCGGCCACGGTCCGGGCCAAGCGGAACGGTCAGGCCATCGTCCGCTCCCGTTCGGTCGAGCCGTCGAGGAACTCCTTCCTCAACGGTCTCGGCCTGGCTCGGGTCACCAACAACATCGTCTGCATCGGGTGCGACAGCGTCCAGTGGCTGCCTCCGGGCTGGCGCGAGCTGCTGGACGACAGCGCCTTCTTCTGCTCGCTCTGCGACCGCATCATCCTCGCCCGCGGTTTGCGCTAGCCCTCCAGGGTGGGGCTCAGCCCGCCGGCGGCGGGCAGGCACCGTCCCTCAGGGCACGGTCGTGGCCGGCGCCACCGTGGTGGCAGGTGCGGTGGTGGCCGGTGCCGTGGTCGGCGTCGCCAGCTGCTCAAGGAAGGCGGGCGGAGGGCCGGGCGCCACCTCGAGGGTGTTGGCGATGGCGTCGAAGGTGCCGGCCAGGAGCTTGTAGCGGTCCTCCGGCAGGGCCTGGAAGACCATGCTCACCATCTTGCGGCCCTGGTACACGAAGAAGTGGGCGTGGATACCGGTCGTGCCGGTGGCTTCGTCGGTGAAGCGGTAGACGTAGAACAGGGCGGGCATGCCCCGCAGGGTCATGGTCTGGTCGACCAGGACGGTGATCTCCTCACCGCCGAGGAGCCCGTCGACCACGTTCTTCTGGTCGTTGAGGTTCTCGGCGGTGATCGCCGTCGAGTAGGCGGTCGCCCGCACGCTGACGCTGTCGTTGGTGTTCGGGATCCCGGCGACGAGCCGGAGCGACTTGTCGGGCAGGCCGACGGTGGACCGCCGCTCCCAGTTGCCGGGGATGGACAGCTTCACGCCGGTCTCGGGGTCGTCGAACAGCACGAAGTCGGCGGGAACCTTGTAGGCCGTGGTGCTGGTGGTCCCGGGTCGTGCGGCGTCGTCCGCGCGCTGGCCCACCTTGTAGGCGGCGAAGGCGACGCCGACCAGGACCACCACCCCGACCAGGGCCAGGAGCGTCTTGGCGTCGATCTTCACCTCCCTGGTGAGGAGGCCGCCCCGGGGCGGCGGCTCCTCGCCACCGTCGTCGGCAGGGTCGTCGTCGCCGTCGTCGCCGTCGTCGCCGTCGTCACCGTCGTCGAGGGCGTCATCCGCCAGCGTCGCGTCTGCGGCCGGAGAGGTCTCGGGTGCACCAGCAGCGGCGACGGGCGGCGGCTCGGGCGGAGCGGCGGGCACCTCGACCACCTCGGCCGGCGGGGGAGCCTGGGAGGCGGTGGCCGTCGGCGCTTCCACCTCGTCAGGCGGGGGAGGTGCCTGCTCGCCGGGCCGGTCGGGCGCCGTCGTCGGCTCGACGAGGCTGTCAGCCAGCGTCGTCGGCTCGGCGTGGATCGGAGACGTCACGTCGTCCGGCGGGGCCGGGCTCGGGGCGCCCTCGGCCAGGGGCCCGGTAGCCGTCGGCTCGTCAGCGTCGTCGGGCGGCGGAGGTGCCTGCCCGCCGGGCCGGTCGGGCGCGGGCGTCGGCTTGCCGAGGCCGTCACCCGGAGACGTCGGCCCCTGAAGGCCGTCAGCCGGGGGCGTCGGCTCGACGTGGAACGCAGGCGGCGCCTCGTCCGGCGAGGCCGGGCTCTTGGCGCCCTCGGCCAGGGGCCAGGGGGGCATCGGATCGTTGTCGTGGTCGCCAGGCACGGGGGCCGACGAGGGGTCAGGCACTCAGCCGGTCCCGGGTCATCCTCAGCGTCATGTCCTGCCCCTCCGTTCGACCCACGTGTTTTCGACCAAGTGCGGCATTGCGTGGTAGGTGTTCAGAGTCTAGTGTGACCCGACACCGAAACGGAAGGGGTGGGGATGGGGATAGATGGACCGGGGGTTCTCGCGGTCAGCCTGACTGGCTGGTACGTGGGGTTCGCAATCGCGGCGGTGACGATCACCGTCGTCGTCGTGCTGGTGGGGATCATCTTGGGCCTGGCCCGGATCATCGGCCGCCAGGCGTCGGAGATCACCAAGGGTTTGGATGACAGCAGGATCAACACCATGGCGCTGTGGGACGTGGACATCGTCAACCGGTCCATCGTCGGGATCAACCGCAACGCCGCCAAGGCTCGTGCCGCTCTAGGGGGAGACTGATGTTACAGGGGTACACCAGCCAGCAGCTCAGCTTCTGGACCATCGCCCTCGGGATGGGGGTCGTCGTCGAGGCTGCGGTCATCGTGCTGCTCTCGATGCTCGTCAGCCTGGTCAAGGACATCGAGCGCAACGTCGACGACGTGTGGGCCACCGCCATCTTGGTCGCTCGCAACACCGCGACCACCTGGATGCTCGGCCAGACCGCCGTCGCCACCGCCGACCTCGGCACCGAGGTGGGCCTCCACGCCCAGCTCCTCGAGTCCAAGGTGCAGGGCCGATGAACGACGGCGGCGTCAAGCTCTACGTCTTCTTCACGGTCGCCGAGATCGTCCTCGTCGTCCTCACCCTCGCCTACTTCCTGAACCGGGTGGCGGCGCAGCTGGTGCACATCACCAAGACCCTGGCCAAGGTCACCTTCGGTGTCCGGGCCGTGGAGACCCAGTGCGCGGTAATCGGCCCGGCCGCCGACCGCATCAACGCCAACCTGAAGGAGGCCGCCGGCGGCCTCGAGAAGGCGGCGGTCCTGGCTGAGCGCCTGGCCCGCTAGCACCCGATGGGCCTGCCGCTCTACTCGGAGGGAACCCAGCCGCCGCCGGAGGAGGACGCCACCGTCCTCGCCGCGTTCGCTGGGGGCCTTCCGAGTGGGCGGTCGGCCTCCTTCGGCATCGAGGGGCCGGTGCTCATGGTCGACGGCGACGTGCCGGCCGGCCTCCGCCTCGATCCCCGCACGGTGCTGCACCGGCGGGACCTCCCCGACGACGTCCTGTGGGCCCGGCCCCTGGTGTCCGACGCCCTGGCCGCCGCCGGCTACCAGCTGTGCGACGAGACGACGCTGTACGCCACCCCGGTGGCGCTTCAGGCCCTCGGCCTCGTCTTCTCCGAGTGGGACCTGTGGGGCTTCGACCTCGATGAGGCCTTCACGACCCTGCGCGTCGCCGCGGTGGGCGAAAGGTGGGACCCTGTGCTAGCAAGCATCACGGTCGACCCGGGGAGCACACCATGAAAATTGGCATCGTGGGCAAGGGGGGCGTGGGCAAGACCACGCTCTCGGCACTGATCTCGAAGACGTACGCCGAGCGGGGCAAGCGGGTGGTGGCGATCGACACCGACTCCAACCCGAACCTCGGCATGTCGCTCGGCCTCACCCTCGAGGAGGCCGAGGCGATCCCGGTGATCCCCCGGCGCCTGGTGATCGGCACCGACCCGGGCACCACGCCCTCGGATCTGCTCGCCGAGTACGGGCGGTCTACCGAGTCGGGCGTGCGGCTCCTGTCGGCCATGCGGGTCGACCAGGCCGGCGCCGGCTGCACCTGCAGCAGCCACGCCTCGGTGCGCAGCATCCTGGGTGCCGCCCTGGAAGAGGAAGCCGACATCACCCTCGTCGACATGGAGGCCGGGCTCGAGCACCTCAGCCGGTCCGGCGGGACGCTGGCCTACGCCGATGTTCTGGTGGCCATCATGGAGCCGAGCCGCAAGTCGGTCATCACCGTCGCCCGCACCGTGGCCCTGGCCAACGAGCTCGGCATCGCCCGCACCGTGGGCGTCGGCAACAAGGCCCGCCTGCCGGCCGACAAGGAGTTCTTCGAGCGACTGTGCGCCGAGCACGGCGTCGAGCTGGCTGCGGTCATCCCGTACCACCAGGACGTGGTGGACGCCGACCGGGCCGGCACCGGCCTGGATCAGGGCAACGGCGCCGAGGTCCGAGCGGCCGTCTCTGGCCTGCTCGACTTCCTCGACAAGGTGCCGGTCGGGTAACGACCGATGCCCGAGACCGGGCAGCTGTTCGCGGTCACCACCCGTTCACGGCTCAAGGGCTGGTGGTTCTTCCCGGCCATGATGCTTGCGTCGAGGCGCATCCGCCAGCAGCTGCAGAGCTCACCCGACGTCGTCCGCTGGGCGAGCGTGATCGCCACGCCGACCGAGTTCTGGACCATCACGGTCTGGCGCACCCGCCACGACATGCACGAGTTCGCCCAGTCGGGGGCCCACGACGAGATCATGTGGCGGTTCTCCAAGTGGATCGAGTCGTTCTGGCTGATGCGGTGGCGTCCGGGCCCGAGCGAGGTGGGCGAGTGGGACGGCCTGTCGCTGGCCCAGCCCGAGCCCGACGTCATCCCCGGCACCGCCCTCGGTCGCCCCGAGCTTCGGGAGGCGCTCGAGTACCTGCCCCGCCTACGGGCGGCCACCGACGCCGCGGGTCGCGCCACCTATGAGGCCAGCCCCGCGGTGCGCAAGCAGCGGGCCGAGGTGGCCGGCGCCCGGGCGGTCGTGGTCTATGTCCACTCGGGCGGCGTCCGACGTCGGGCCGGGCTGCGGGCGCTGCGGCGCCTGCGAGCGAGCATCGGCGACGATGAGCAGCTGCTGCGGGCCGTCGTCGGCTTCGGCAAGTCGGGCGACGCCTACCTGCTCTCGGTGTGGGAGGGACCGGTCGGCGCCGGCCGCTTCCTCGACTCGCCCCGCCTCGCCGAGGTGCTGCAGCGCTGGCCCGGCTCGGGGTGGGCCAACGAGTGGCTGCCCGAGAACGAGTTCGGCCACTGGGACGGGCTCCGGCTCCGCCGCAACCGCAACAAGCACGGCCTTCGGGTCCCCGAGGCTGCCCGGGCTGCGGCAGACCTGCCGACCAAGGGAGACAGCAGATGAAGCGTCGGTCGAACGACCAGGACCGGGCCGAGCTCGAGGAGCAGGCCATGGCCGAGCTGGCCCGCCAGGCCGGCCAGCCGCCGTCACGGCCGTCGATGCCGCGTTCGGGGGGCGGCGCGGCGCCGGCGTGGGGGATGGGCACGACCCCGTCCGCAACCCCTGCGCCCGAGCCGGCGTGGAAGCGCGCCGCAGCGAGGGAGCGGGCCCTGCCGGAGCCGGAGTGGGAGGCCGACGAGGCCGACGAAGCCGACGAAGCTGGTGAGCTCGAGGAGGAGTGGGAGGAGGACGGCTGGGAGGACGACGAGGGCGGCGACGAACCCATCGGCCTGCTCGGGGTGCCGCTCGACTACGACGCCACCGGCATCGCCCTGCAGCAGCTGGCCGAGCGGTCGAACATCCGCCGGCCGGTGGGTGCCATCTCGGGCGTCGACCCGACCGACGCCGAGCGCGTTCGCGACCGGGCCATCGCCCAGTTCCTCGACCGCCAGAAGGTCCGGGCCCGCCAGGACGCCGAGCTGGCCGCGGCCCGGGAGGCGGCGAACCCGAGGCCGAAGGCCCCGACGAAGCGGGCGGCCTACCCGCCGCTGTCCCCCGGCCTGTCGGCCAAGTCGCTGGTGATGCAGCCGGTGGCGGCGCCCCCCCTCAACCGTCTTCCCACCGCCGACCAGGCATCGGCGGGGACCGCAGCACCGGTGGCACGGGCCGGCGGCGGCGGCGGCAAGAAGGCGGCCGCCAAGAAGGCGGTCGCGAAGAAGGCGGCCGCCAAGAAGGCGGTGACCAAGAGGCCGGCGGGGACCAAGGCCAGCGCGACGAAGGCGGTGACCAAGAGGCCGGCGGGGACCAAGGCCAGCGCGACGAAGGCCGGGGCGGCCAAGGCGGGGACGGCCAAGGCGGGGACGGCAAAGGCGGGGACGGCAAAGGCGGGGACGGCAAAGGCCGGGGCGGCCAAGGGGGGGACGGCCAAGGGGGGGACGGCCAAGGCGGGGACGGCACCGGTCGTGGCGGCGAGGAGCGGGGCAGCGAAGCCGCGTGGCACCAGGGCCGGGACCGAGGGAGGTTCGGCGACGGCGGTGGCCGAGAAGGCGGTGGCCGAGACGATGGCGGCGACCGACCCCGGGAGCGCCCGGACGGCGGCCAGGAGCGGAGGGGTCCGCAAGGCGGTGACCCGGCGAGCGGTCGTAGAGGCGCCGGCCCCGGTCTCCACCGAAGCGCCGTCCCTCGCCGACACGACCGCCTCGAAGGCCGCTCCGAGGGCGGGGACCCGCGCCGGTCGGCCCCGGCCCTCCAGGGCGGCCCGGTCGCAGTTGGTGGCCGAATCCGCCGACCCGGCGGAGGGGTCCGAGGTTCCGGACACGCCGATGGTGGCGCCGGCCCCCGCAGCCTCCAGGCCGGCCCGCAAGACGCTGGGCACCCGCAAGGCCGCCACCGCGGTGCGCGGCGAGGCGGCCCAGGCGGACCCGACGGAGGCGGTCGACGGGACGTCCGAGGACGCCAGCGGAGGCGGTGTCGTCGCCCGGGCCGGCGCCCGTGTGGGCACCCGCAGCCGCCCGGGCCGCACCTCGGCCGCCGACCGGTCGAGGGCGGCCTTCGACGAGGCTGCCCGGGAGATGGCCTCAGCCGGCGCGACGCCGCCCACGATGGACGAGGCCGACGACGCCGAGACGTCCGCGCCCGGCCCGGCCCCCGAAGCCGCGCCCGGTCGGTCCCGGATCGGCACCAGAGCCCGGCGCCGACAGACCTAGGAGCACCGGCTAGGCGGTGGTCGCCATCACGTGGTCGACGAGGGCGCTGACCGCTCGCACCGCCGCCGAGTCGGGGGCAGCGTCGATCGGCGCCAGACCGGCCTTCTCGGCGTCGGCCAGGGCTTCGTCCCACGGGATGCCGGCCACCACGGGCAGGCCGGTGGCGGCCTCGACCCGGGCGATGTCGGCGTCCTCGCGGACCTTGTTGGCGACGACGGCGATGACGGCGGGCGGGTTCTCGGTGAGGGCGAGCCGGGCCAGGCGGTGGCCGGCCCGCATCGACTTCACCGTCGGCTCGACGACGATGAAGATGGTGTGGGCGAAGTCGCCCCACCCGAAGAAGGGCTGGCGCATCCCGCCGGGCAGGTCGCCGACGACGGCCCAGCGGTCGTCGGGCAGCTCCTCCAGGATCTGGCGGAAGGCGACCTGGGATCGGAAGGTGTCGCGTACGCGGCCGCCCAGCTTGGCGAACTGGAGGAAGCGCACCCCGTCAGGCCCCAGGGCGGCGTAGGCCTCGATGGCGTCAGCGGCGGTGAGGCCATCGCGCAGCCGGAACCGAGGGCCCTTCTCACCCTCGGCCCGCGGGCGCACGGCGTCGTCGGGGATGCCGACGTCGGTGCGATCGATCCCGAGGGAGAAGGCCAGGCCAGGCATGGGGTCGGAGTCGAGGGCCAGCACCGGGCCCCCGTGTCGGGCCAGCGCGCGGGCGAAGGTGCCGGCCACCGCTGACTTGCCGACACCGCCCTTGCCCACGAAGGCAATGCGCGGGAGGGTCATCGTCCTCCGACTCTAGGTCGTCTTGGATCCTCGGGAGCGCAGTGCTAGGACCAGCCGTGCTAAGGAGCGCCTTGGCCACGACGGACGTGCGCCGGATGACACGGTTTGCCGAGGAAGAGGGGAAGCAGTGGCCCGACCTGGGTTCATGCGGTTGGCGTCGTCGCCGAGTGGTCGGGCGTTGGTCCTCCTGCCGCTGGTGCTGGTCCTCGACCTGATCGTGGTCCTCGCCCTGGGCCTGCTGCCCCTCAACTCGGTGGCCGGCCTGACCTGTGATCCGCTCCTGCGCGGCGGTGAGGCCCGGGTGACCGACCGCCTGGCTGCGCCGATCCGGAGCAACGCCGACAAGCTGTGCTCCGACGCCGCCTCGGGACGGCGGAGCGTCCTCGTGGGCGTCGGCCTCCTGGTTCTGCTCTTCGGCACGGGCGCCGTGCTGGCCCCGGCCGACCGGCTGGAGCGGGCGCTGGTGCGCAGTCGCGAGGAGGACGACTACCGGGACGACGACGCGGGGCCGCGCGACGACCCGGCCCGGGCCCAGGCCGAGCTCGAGGTGCGCCAGCGTGAGGAGCAGGAGGCCGCCGAGCGACGGGCGGCCTGGATGGCCGGGCTCGGCCCGGAGGAGCGGGCCAACGCCGAGCTGGCACCGGTGGCTGCGGGCGAGCTGCCGCCCGGGGTGATGGGCGAGCTGGAGGCACCGAAGCCGGCCGGAGCGGCAGCGAAGCGGTCACGGGCGGCGAAGCCCTCCGGGGTCAAGGCGACCAAGGCCAAGAAGGCGACCAAGGCCAAGAAGGTGACCAAGGCCAAGAAGGTGACCA
>JBBSKY010000063.1:0-16593 GCA_038255915.1 Acidimicrobiales bacterium
AGGTCGAGGACGGTGTGGACGGCGAGCGAGCCGGCCACCCGGGTGACCGGGTCGATGTTCCAGTCGCGCAGCTTGGGCGGGGCGCCCAGCTTGGCGCCGGGGCCGTCGGCCGGGCGGGCGTAGCTCTTCAGCTCGACGGGGGTGAAGGCGTAGGGATCCTTGACCCCCTCCTTCAGGCGTGCCTTGCCCGCGTCATCGAACTCGATCGGAAGGTTCTTGAAGCACATGGGTGGCAGTCAAGCGCCTGCTGTCCTGGAAGTCACCCAAGCGTAAGCACTGCTTATGAGCCGGCCAGGCCCCCGGGCTGGTGGCCGGATCTAGGTGGAGCCTCAGTCCCGGATGATCCAGAACAGCACGGCCGGGTCCTTCTGCAGGTTCCGCCACCCGCGCACCGCCACCTTCGAAGCCAGCAGGGCATCGCCCGACCGCATCACTGGCGTCTCGACCCCCAGGTCCACCTGCACCAGGCCGACGGCGACGAGCACGGCCTCCACGCCCTTGTGCGGGCTGGGGGGTGCGCCCCTGTCGTCCGGGCCCAGGTTCACGAGGAAGGCCCGAAGACCCGCGTTCGGATCGTCGAGGAGGGGCACCTGGGCCGCCTGCTGGGCCGTCCGATTGCGGCGGGCCAGGACGTACCCGGCATCGGTGTCGTTCTCCAGGATGCGGTCGATGCCCACCCGGAGCTGCTCGGACAGCACGAGGAGGGTGTCGACCGACAGCCCGCGCAGACCGGCCTCGGCCTGGGAGATGGCGCTGGGCGACACCCCGGCCAGGCGGGCCAGGTCGGCCTGGCTCAGGTGGCGCTCTTCACGCAGCCGGGCAAGGCCCTGGCCGAGGCGCCCGAGGGCCACCTCTGCCCGCAGGGTGATGACCCCGTCGGTCGCCACCTCGAGGTGGAAAAGCCTGCCCTGGAGTCGCGACGGTCGGCCCTCGGCCTTGATGACACGCAGCTGGTGCCGCCGCTCCTCGACCACGCACTGGGTGACCCGGCGCACCTCGCCGATGAAGCTGGCCCCGAGGCTCCGGGGCGCCCGCCAATAGGCGATGGCGCCCAGGTCGAACAGCCTCGGACAGACGTGGCTGAAGAAGTCGAGCGCCCGGCGCGCCCCCCAGCGACGGGCGAGCACGTCGAGGCGATCGAGGGCCACACGGGCCCCGGGGGTTCCGGCCTGCTGGACGAGGGTCTGCTCCAGCAGGAGCGGATCGGCGTACCGGCCCTCCGCTCGGGCGTCGAGGACGTGCACCCCACGGGGAAGGCGCTTGGCGATCTCCCTCGGCGGTGTGTCGACGGTGACGTACCAGCAGCCGACCCCCACGCGCAGGCCCTCCTCGAGGTAGCCGGCCTCCAGGGTCGACAGGAGGGGGGCGTCGTTGCTGACCCAGACGATGTTGTCACCCGGGATCAGGCCGCCCAGCAGCTCGTCGATGGCGGCCACCCCGCTGCTCACCCGGTCGACAGGCAACGAGCTCACCAGCTCGCCGGCCGAGGCTCGGGAAGGGGGCTAGCGCCCCTCACCGTCGTCCTGGACGCGTCGATCACCGTCTCCGGCCACGGCGCCCGAAGCGTCGCTGTGCTGCGGACCCTCCTCGTCAGCGGGCGTCGGCCGGATCGGTACGAGGACGTCGTCGTCGTCGTCGGCGGCGGCGGGCTCAGGCGTCTTGTCGGAGGAGATCGGCTCGGCCTGGGCGGTGGCGTGGGCCTCCAGCTCGGGAGCGGTCAGCGCCGCCTCGGGACGGCGGCCGAGGAGGAGAAAGGCGATCAGGGCCAGGGCTCCGACGGCGGGCGCCACCAGCTCGTTCACCCGGAAGCCGGCCACCTGGGTGGCCGAGTCGATGCGGAGGGTCTCGATCACCCAGCGGCCAACGGTGTAGAGGGCCACGTAGAGGGCGAACAGCTGGCCCGGCTTCAGGCGCTGGCGGCGCTCGACGACCAGCAGGATGCCGACGACGACCAGGCACCACAGGGACTCGTACAAGAAGGTGGGGTGGAAGGTCTCGCTGGCCCGGAAATCGGGGGGGCGGTTGTCCGGGTCGATGCGCAGCCCCCAGGGCAGGTCGGTGGGGCGGCCGAACAGCTCCTGGTTGAACCAGTTGCCGAAGCGGCCGATGGCCTGGGCGACCCCGATGGCCGGGGCGGCCACGTCCATCAGGCGCAGCGGCCGGACCCCCTTGCGGGCGGCCACGAGGCAGCCGACGGCGGTGCCGAGGGCCACGCCGCCCCAGATGCCCAGGCCGCCCTCCCAGATCCGCACGACGCGCAACGGCTCGTCGGCGTAGCTGGGGTCGCCCCGGTTCCAGTCGGTGGCCACGTGGTAGAGCCGGGCGCCGATCAGGCCGGCGGGCACCGCCCACCAGGCGATCGACTCGACCAGCCCCCGGGGGCCGCCCCGGCGGTCCTGGCGGCTCGAGGCGAACCGTATGGCGGCGAGGGCGCCCAGAGCGATGCACAGGCCGTAGGCCCGCAGCGACAGCGGGCCCAGCTCGAGGACGCCGGACGACGGGCTGGGCAGCGAGGCGATCACCGCCTCGGCACCCTAGGGGGCGAGACGGCGAGACCTGCCAGCACCTGGTCCAGGCGGCCGGTCGGGTCCTCGAGCAGGGGGCGGACCACCACCATGGACGGGCGGCGGGGCGGCTCGGAGAAGCCCACGCCGAGGGGCGGGTCGACGGGGCCGAGGGCACCGAGGGACACGCCGTCCAGCCGGGCCACACCGGCCACCACCGGCCGCCACTCGAGCGCCCGGTACCACTCGCGCACACCGCTCGGGCCGGAGCCGAAGGTCCGTACGCCCATCCCGAGGCGGGCGACGGGCGCCTCGACCAGGCGGGTGACCCAGGGCGGGCGCACGGCGAGGGGCGGCAGCCTCCATCCCGGCCCGGCCCGAAGTCCCACCTCGAGCGGTCCGGCGACCAGGTCGAGGCCACGGCCGTCCCGGGCCACCGAGAGCGGCACCACCCGCACCTCGTCAAAGGCGTAGACCGCGGCCACAAAGGCGGCGGTCTCGGGTCGGTCAGCCAGCAGCACCCGGGTGCCGTCGGGGCGGGCCCACATGACGTCGGCCATCGGCCCGATCGGGCCGTCGTCCCAGTGGCCGATGGTGATCCGGTCGCCCGAGGCGAACCCCGCCGAGGCGATGCAGCCGGCGAGGCGGTGGCGGGTCAGGCGTCGACCCGGGTGGCGGACTGGTCGGGTGAGGCCACGGTCCGGCGGTTGCGCTGCACAACGAGCAGGGCGGCGATAGCGAAGCCGACCGAGACCAGGGCGAGCACCGAGTGGACGACCTTGAACGGCGTGTCACGGAGCTCGTCCCGCCAGATGTTCCAGAGGCGGGTGACCCACACGTAGATCGTCCACCCCGAGAACGCCCGCAGCAGGAGCGCCTGCTTCCTGGTCAGCTGCATGACGGCGAACCTAACCCTCGGGCTGTCCCTGCGCCGCATCGCCCGAGGGTGTAGCAATGCTCCCCAGCCGAGATCTGGGAGTTGAGGGTTGGGCGAGGTTCACGGGGACGGGGAGCGGGCGCGCGTCGGCGCCCTCGACGGCGTGCGGGGCCTGGCCCTCGCCGCGGTCATGGCCTTCCACGCCTTCCCAGACCTGGTGCCCGGCGGGTTCTTCGGGGTCGAGGCCTTCTTCGTGCTGTCGGGCTTCCTGCTGGCCCGCGTGCTGCTGGCCGAGCACGACCGGACCGGCTCGATCGACATCGGCTCGTTCGCCCTGCGTCGGGTGCGGCGCATCGTGCCCGCCCTGTGGGTCGTCCTGGCCGCCCTGGTGGTGGTGGGCCCGCTCGTGGCCTCGGCCGACGCCCACCGGCTCATCGGCGACCTGGCGTCGAGCGCCGCGGGCCTGACCAACTGGCACCTGGTGCTGGACGGCACCTCCTACTTCTCCCAGCTCGGGCGCCCGCCCCTGGTGCGCCACCTGTGGTCGGTGGCCGTCGAGGTCCAGTTCTACGTCCTCTGCCCGTTCCTGGTGCTGGGCATCGCCCGGTGCCGGCGCTGGCTGGCCGCCGCCGGCCTGGTCGCCGGCGTCGCCGCCTCGGCCGCCCTCCTCGGGCTGCTCGCCGGCGGCGCCGACGTCTCCCGGGCCTACTACGGCACCGACACCCGGATCGGTGCGCTGCTCACCGGCGTCCTGCTCGCCCTCCTCCTTGCGTCGCACCGGGGAGCCGGGAGGCTGAGCGGCGGGCAGGCCGATGCGCTGGCCGCGGTGGGGGTGGTGGCCCTGGCCCTGCTGTGCTGGCGGGCGCAGGAGGCCCAGCGGGGCCTGTACCCGTTCGGTTTCCTGGCCGTCCAGGCCGCCACCGCGGCCCTGATCGTCGGGGCGGTGGCCGGCGGCGCCGGGGGCCGGGTGCTGGGGGCCCTGCCCCTGCGGTGGCTCGGCCAGCGCTCCTACGGCATCTACCTGTGGCACTGGCCGCTGGTGGCCGTGCTGCGCCCGGGGATCGACGTCGGCTGGGACCCGGCGGTGGCCGGCGTGGTCGGGATCGCCGGGGCCCTGGTCCTCGGCGACGCCTCGTTCGTGCTGGTCGAGCGGCCGATGCTCGGCTGGCGCCGGCCGAGCCTGTCGCTACCGGCCGTGGCCCGGCCGGTGGCGGTGGCCTGCGCCGCCCTCTTCGTCGGCGGCCTGGTGGGGGTGGGCGTCCAGCTGCCGAGGACCGACCCCATCGCCGCAGCCATCCGATCCGGCGAGCAGCTGCTGGCCACCCAGGCCGTCGCCACCCCCCAGGCGGCCGCGCCGCCGACCGGGCCGGCGCCGACCCGGGTGCCGGCGGCGGCCCTCCGGCCGACGTCCACCACGGCGCCGGCGCCGGTCCCGACGGCGGCGCCGGTCCCGACGGCGGCGCCGACCACCACCGCACCGGCCCCCGCCGAGCCCACCCCCGCCCCGCGGACGACACCGGCGTTGCTGCCGGCACCGCCGCCGGGCACCGTCGCGGTCACCGCCGTCGGCGACTCGGTGATGCTGAGCGCCGCCGGCCCGCTGAAGGCCCAGCTGGGCGCGACCAGTGCCATCGACGCCAAGGTCAGCCGCCAGTTCCGCGAGGGCATCGCCATCGTGGCCGATCTCGGCCGCCAGGACCGCCTGGCCCCGGTCGTGCTCGTCCACCTGGGCACCAACGGCCCGCCCACCCCGGCCGAGGTCGACGCCATGGTGGGCGCCGCCGCCGGCAAGCGGGTGCTCCTGGTCACCGTGCGCCTGACGCGGCCGTGGATGGCCGAGAGCAACCAGGTGCTGGGCGGCGCCCCGGCGCGCCACCCGAACGTCACCCTCGTCGACTGGTTCGCCCACAGCGAAGGCCACCCCGACTGGTTCCACTCCGACGGCACCCACCTGACCACCCGGGGGTCCGAGGCCTACACCGCCCTGATCGGCTCGGCTCTGGCCGCCAGCTCGGCGCCCCCGCCGGTCACCACCATCCCGGTCACGGTCCCGGTGGTGCCGGACTCCGCTCCCGCCGGCTGAGGCTCGGCTCGACCGGCTCCCGCACGACCCTGCCGCCCCAGGGGGTGTGGTCCATGAAGACCCAGGTGCGGCGGTGGATGGCGCTCGGGCCCAGCCCCTGGAGCACGGCCTTGTGCTTGGGGCAGGGGTAGCCCTTGTTGTCGTCGAAGGACCACCACGGGTAGTGCTCGTGCAGCTCTCGCATCAGCCGGTCGCGAGTGACCTTGGCCAGGATCGAGGCGGCGGCGATGGACAGCACGGTGGCGTCGCCCTTGATGACCCGGATGGTGGTGCCCCGGCCCACGAAGTCCCAGCTCCCGTCGAGGAGCACCTTGTCGGGCGTGACCCCGAGGCCGGCGATGGCCCGAGCCGCGGCCACACGCTGGGCCTCGGCCATCCCCAGCCCGTCGCACTCCACCTGGGTGGCCATGCCCACGTGCCAGGCCGTGCACCAGGCGGCGATCCGGTCGAACAGGCGCTCCCGCTCCCGTTCGCTCAGCATCTTGGAGTCCCGCACGCCAAGCACCCGCCGGCCCTGCGGCAGCACGGCCGCCCCCACGGCCAGCGGGCCGGCCCACGCCCCCCGCCCGACCTCGTCGAGCCCGACGACCACGGCATGGCCCTCGGCCCACAGCTGCTTCTCGAGGGTGAGGGTGGGGGCGGTGGCCCGGGTCAGCGTGCGCTTGCCGGCCGGCCGGAGCAGCGGCGCCTTCCCGGCCGGTGCGGGTGCCACCACGGGGAGCTGAGGGTATCCCGCTCCGAGGCTGCGGTCAGGCCAGGGTGACGCCGGGGAGGCCGTCGGCCACCTCGCCTATCACGGCCCAGCCCTCGCCGGCCAGCAGGGCGGCGTCGGCCAGGGGGACCGCCGCCAGCAGGCCCCCGCTGGTCTGGGGGTCGTAGCACAGGGCTTCGTGCTCGGCCCGCACGCTCTCGGCCACGGTGACCCGGCTCTGCAGCGAGGCCCGGTTGCGGGCGTCGCCGCCGGTGCGGGTGCCCCGCTCAGCGGCGGCGAGGGCGCCCAGGTGGAGGGGCAGGGCGGCGGCCGACAGGCGCAGGGAGACGCCGCCCCGCTCGGCCACCTCCCAGCCGTGGCCGAACAGGCCGTAGCCGGTGACGTCGGTGCAGGCCCGGGGCCCGGCGCCGCCGTCGACCTCGGCCAGGCGCTCGGCGGCGGCCCGGTTCAGCTTGCGCATCCAGCCGATGGCGGCCAGTCGGTCGCCCTCCTCGCCGCCGGCCAGGACGATCCCGGTGCCGAGCGGCTTGGACAGGACCAGGGCATCGCCGGGGCGGGCGCCGCCCTTGGCCCAGACCCGGTCGGGGTGGACGGTGCCCTGCACGGCCAGGCCGAAGATGGGCTCCTCGCTGCGGATGGTGTGCCCGCCGGCTATGACCCCTCCGGCCTCGGCCACGATCTCGGCGGCCGCGCTGAAGATGGCCTCGATGGCCGCCACCGGCAGGCGCTCGGGGAAGGCGGCGACGTTGACGGCCAGGCGCACCCGACCGCCCATGGCGAACACGTCGGAGCAGGCGTTGGCGGCGGCGATGGCCCCGAAGTCGGACGGGTCGTCGACCAGCGGCGGGAAGAAGTCGGTGGTGCTGACCAGGGCGATGTCGTCGGTCAGGCGCAGCACCGCCGCGTCGTCGAAGGGTGCCAGGCCGACCAGCAGGTCGCTGGCCCCACCTTCGAGAGCCAGCCGGGCCACCAGGTCACGCAGGGGGGCGGCGCCCCACTTCGCCGCGCAGCCGCCGCAGGCCGTCCACTCGGTCAGCCGCAGCGCATCGGTCGTCGTCATGTCAAGGACGGTAGCCAGGCGGCGGAGGTTGCGTTTCCCAGCCCGGCGGCGGTCCCGGGGGTCCGCCGGGAGGGTTCCCCCCCCGGCGGCGACGGACGAGCACCACGATGAGGATGACGATGCCGGCGAGCACGAGAAGGCCGCCGAGGACCACCGCGCCCACCACTATGGCGACGGTGCGCGGCTCCACGCTGTCGAAGCCCTCGTCCAGGGTCGGGTCACGAGCGCCGAAGCGCTGCTCCAGCTCGGCCCGGTCGGCCCGGTAGGAGCCCCGGCCCCCGAAGCCGTTCTTGCAGGTCACCTCCAGCCGCTCGATGCGCAGGGGCAGGTTTCCCCACACCACCCCGGCGGCCTCGACGGCGGCGGCCTCGAGGTCCTCGCTGTCCTTGGTCACGGTGACGAGCACGACGTCCCCACCACGGGGCTGGATCTGGGGGCTGTCGAAGCCCTTGTCGTCCAGCAGCCTGATGGTGGACACCGTCCCCCGCACGACCCCCTCCACGGCGCCGCATCCGGCCACCACCAGCAGGAGGACGGCCAGCACCAGGCCGACGACGGCGGCGGCGGGGCGAGTCCGGTGGGCGGGCGGGCTCACGGCTCCGACGGTAGGCCTGCCGGCCCGGGGGCGCATGGCCACCGAGGTCAGCAGCGTTCGATCTGAGCCCGCTCGGACTCGTCGGGCTGGGTGCCGAGGAAGGCGGCGACGATCTCCTCGGCCAGGGCCTCGGTGGTGAGGCGCAGGGACAGGGCCAGCACGTTGGCGTCGTTCCAGCGCCGGGCGCCGCGAGCGGTCTCGGCGTCGGTGCACAGCGCGGCGCGCACGGCCGGGCTGGCGTGGTTGGCGGCTATGGAGACCCCCGTTCCCGTCCAGCAGCAGACGATGCCCAGCTCGGAGGATCCCTCGGCCACGGCCTGACCCACCCGCTGGCCCGCCTCCGGCCACGGATCACCGTCGGCGACCACCTCGACCTGGTGCCCGGCGCCGGCCAGGCGGTCCACGATCCCGCCGGTGAGCGGCGTCGTCTCATCGGTGCCGAAGGCGATCCGCATCAGCCTTCGCCGTTCCCGTGCCAGCTCATGACATCTCCACCGTGGCCCCACCTTCGGCGGCAGTCGGGGAGGCCGGGCCCAGGAGTTCCTCGCCACGCGCCTCGGTGGTCGAGAAGGAGGGGTCGAGGCCGGGGGCGGTGAGGTGGAGGGGGGCGCTGGCCTGCCAGAGGAGGGCCGGCCGCTCACCGTGCCAGCGCACCGCGAACGAGAGCCGGACCCCCTCTGAGAGCACGCCGTCGCTGACCTGGAGCGGCTGCCCCCGCCAGGCGTCGGGCAGGAGCGGCAGGAGGGCGACGTGCCCGGGGGCGAGCTCGACGAAGAGCAGGTCGCGCGTGACGAGCAGGAAGGCGGCAGTGGCGAGAAGGCTGTGTCCGCGCCCGTCGCTGCCTGCTCCGGTGCGGGGATGGACGTGTTCGGGCCACGCCGAGGTCGGTTGGCCAGCAGCGAGCAGCCAGACCAGGCGGCCCAGGCCGGCACGCCGACCCTCGACCACCTCGGAGGCGGCGGCCGCCGCCGTCGCCACCACGTCGAAGCCGGCCGGTCCCTCGACGGCTGCCGGCAGGGCCGGGCGCAGGGCGGACGCCGGCCCGCACAGCAGGCGCAACGCCGCAGCGGCGGTGGACAGGCCGCCCTCTCCTGCCTCCAAGGGCGTGGGCGGCACCGGCTGTCCGGCATCGGCCGCCTCGGCCTCGGCGTTCGCCGCTCCGGCGAGCAGCGCGAGGGCGGCCACTCCGAGGCCGGCCTCCCCCGCGGCCCGCCCGGCGGCGTGACGACCGGCGGCGGCCCACCGCCGGGCGGAGGGCGACAGCACGCCGCGGCGATCGAGGGCGGCCAGCCATCCCTCGGCGGCCACCAGCCCCCGATCGAGGGCGTGGGCCAGCCCGGGATCGGGGCGCAGGCGCAGGTGTTCGGCGAGGGCCCACAGGTGAGGTCCGCCGGGGGCCCCGCCGCCGGCCGGCTCGTCGAAGCTGCCGTCGGTGCGCTGGCGGGACCACAGGGTCCGCACCAGGTGGTCGGCCTCGGCGTGGCGGCCCGTGCGAGCCAGGGCGGCGACCAGCACCGCCGCCTCCTCGGCGGGCCCCGGCTCGTCGCTGTCGACCAGCAGGAGGCTGCGCCCGGCGGTGTCGAGGGCCCGCTGCAGCGCAGGGTCGGGCACCTCCACCACCGGGCCGGCGTGGCCGGGGCACTGGGCCTTCCAGCCCCGCACGGCGGCCTCGGCCGAGGGCAGCCCGGCGACCACGCCCTGCAGTCCGTCGAGGGGCACCACCACTCGGACCGTCGCCCGGTGGGCCACCGGGACCAGGGCGGCCGCCGAGGCCAGGCCGTCGGCGCAGACGGTGAGCGGCGCGTCCTCGCCGGCCGTGCCCCCCAGCACCACCGCGGCCACGTCGCCCAGCCTGGCGGTCGAGGCGGCCACCCGACCGGGTCGGTCGGGCAGGACCAGGGCGGTTCGCCCGTCGACCAGCACCTCGCAGCCGACGACGGCCACCGACCGCACCGCCGTGGCCCCGAGCGGGTCGTAGGGGCGTACGGCAAGGGCCAGGGCGAAGGGCGCCGGCGACCGGTTCTCCACCTCGACCACCAGGAAGCCGGGAACCCCGAAGCAGCGGTGCACGGCCTCCCCACCCGGCACCCGCAGCACCGTCTCGATCACCGGGGTCGACTCGACGAGGGTCTGGCGCACGGTCGCCTCCCGGCTGGGCAGCCGCCAGCGGTCGTCGGCGCCCACCCACCAGTCGAGCGACCAGCCACCGAGGCGCGGGGTGACCAGACCGGCCGGGTCGACGGCGGCGGCCGGACCCCCGGCGGGCCCGACCAGCGTCCAGCGCCGGCCGGTGCGGTTCACCATGCCCTCACCGGCCAGGCGGGGGGTGAAGGCGGCGTTGGCGTGGTCGACCTGGCGGCCCAGCCCCCAGGGCAGCACCCAACCGTCGTCGGCCAGTCGCGCCGTCCGCTGCGCCCGGTCCGGCTCGTCGAACCGTCGCCGGCCGGTCCACCCCACGGCCCGCAGGTCTACAGCCTCGAGCGAGGCTTCTACAGGATCCCGTCGTGCTCGAGGCCGGTGCCCCGGGCCAGGAGGCTCTCGAAGGCGTCGGTGGCCGTCCACCCGTCGTGGCAGACGCCGACCACGGCCTCGGCGATGGGCAGGTCGAGGCCCACGCCCCGGGCCAGGTCGACCACGGCCTGGCAGGTCTTCACGCCCTCGGCCACCATGTCCATGTCGGCCACCACCTGGGCGATCGTCCGGCCGGCGCCGATGGCCACCCCCACCGTGCGGTTGCGGCTCTGCGGGCTGAAGCAGGTGGCCACCAGGTCGCCCATCCCGGCCAGCCCGGCGAAGGTGAGCGGGCGGCCGCCGAGGGCCACGCCCAGGCGGGACAGCTCGGCCAGGCCCCGGGTGATGAGGCTGGCCTTGGCGTTGTCGCCGAAGCCCATGCCGTGGGCCATGCCGACGGCGATGGCCACGACGTTCTTCAGGGCTCCGGCCAGCTCGCAGCCGATCACGTCGTCGTTGGTGTACACCCGGAACATCGGGTTGCCGAACAGGTCCATCATCCGGTCGGCCAGGCCGAGGTCGGTGAAGGCCACCACCGACGCCGCCGGCTGCCCGGCGGCCACCTCGTGGGAGAGGTTGGGACCGGTGAGCACCCCAGCCGGGCTGGCCGGCAGCACCTGGCCCACCACCTCGGTCATGCGCAGGAGCGTGCCCTGCTCCACCCCCTTCGCCAGGCTGACCACCGGCGTGCCCGCGGTGACGAAGGGGGCGGCGGCGGCCAGCACCCCCCGAAAGCCGTGGCTCGGCACGGCCACCACCACCACGTCGGCGCCGGTGACCGCCTCCTGGAGGTCGCAGGTGGCCCGGACGTCGTCGGGCAGCAGGTAGCCCGGCAGGTAGCGCCCGTTGGTGTGGTCGGTGGCGAGCTCTCGGGCCACCTCGGGCCGGCGGGCCCACAGCACCACGTCGTCGGCCCCGTGGCGGCACAGGCCGGCGACGGTCGTCCCCCAGCTCCCCGCCCCGACCACTGCGACGGTCGCCACCGCGGCTGACCGTACCCCCCATCGAACGGGGCGGCCTACGCTCGCCTCGGTGGAGGCCGACGCCGCGGTGCTCGTGCCGGTGAAGGCGTTCGGCGAGGCGAAGCGACGGCTCAGCCCCGCCCTCGCCGCTCCCGAGCGGGCGGCGCTGTCGCGTCGGCTGGCGGCCGGAGTTGTCGCGGCTGCCGCGCCCCTGGCGGTGGCAGTGGTGTGCGAGGACCGCGAGGTGGCGGGGTGGGCCCGGGAGCTCGGCGCCCTCGTCATCTGGGAGCCCGGGCGGGGGCTCAACGGGGCGGTCGCCGCCGGCGTCGCCCGGCTCGCCGCCGAGGGCGTGACGGCTGTGGCCGTGGCCCATGGCGACCTGGCCCGGCCGGCGGGGCTGGTCGCCCTGGTGCTGGGCCACCCCGGCGGGGTCACCCTCGTGCCGGACGGGCGCGACGACGGGACCAACGTCGTGGTGTTGCCCGGCGCGGTCGCCTTCCGGTTCTCCTACGGGCCCGGCTCGTTCCGCCGCCACCTCGACGAGGCGACGGCCAGCGGGCTGGCCGTCCAGGTGGTGCGGGGCACCGACCTGTCCCTCGACGTCGACCTGCCCTCCGACCTGCCGCTCACCGCCGGCGCGGCACCCGGCCGCCGATGAGCCCCCCGGTCACGCTCGACCTGCCCACGCCGGCCATCGCCCTGGCGGTGGCCGCCCACCCCGACGACGTCGAGTTCCAGGCCGGCGCCACCCTCGCCCGCTGGGCCGCGGCCGGGTGCGCCGTGCACCACCTGATCCTGACCGACGGATCGAAGGGCACCTGGGACCCGGCTGCAGACCCGGCATCGCTGGTGGGCGAGCGCGAGGCCGAGCAGCGGGCGGCCGCCCTGCGCCTGGGCGCGCCGGTCGGGGGCGTCCGCTTCCTGCGGTGGCCCGACGGCGAGCTCGAGGCCGGCCTGCGCCAGCGGGCCCAGGTGGCGGCGGCCATCCGTGAGGTTCGGCCCGAGGTGGTCCTCGGCCACGACCCGTGGCGCCGCTACCGCCTCCACCCCGACCACCGCAACGCGGGCTGGCTGGTGTGCGACGGGATCGTCGCCGCCCGCGACCCGCTCTTCTTCCCCGAGCTAGCCACACCACCCCACCGACCACGGGCCCTGCTGCTGTGGGAGGCCGACGAGGTCAACCACGTCGAGGTGGCCGACGACGCCGCCCTCGAGGCGAAGGTGGCGGCGCTGCTCGAGCACCGCAGCCAGTTCAGCACCACCCACGGCATCACCGATGCCGCCGACCCCGACCAGGTGGCGGCCTTCTCCGCCCGCCAGCGGGCCAGGCTGGTCGAACGGGCGGAGGCGGTGGATGCCGAGCTGGGCGAGTCCTTCCGCCTCCTCGAGAACCTCTAGCCGCTAGGAGCGGGGGGCCCGCTTGGTCGCCGTCTTCGCCGTCTTCGCCGTCTTCGCCGTCTTCGCCGTCTTGGTGTTCTTGGCCGTCGGGGTGGAGGACTTGCTGGCCGCCCGCGCCGGGGCCGTCGACGGCTTGGCCGCCGCCTTGGCCGCAGCCGCCTTGGCCGGAGCCTTCTTGGCCCCAGCGGCGCTGGAGGCCTTCTGCGCCTTGGTGGCCTCCGGCACCTGCGCCGCCTTGGACGCCGTTGCCACCTTTGCCGCTTTTGCCGCCTTTGGCGCAGCCTTGTCCTCGCCGCCGACCTTGCTGGCCTTCGTCGCCCGCTTGGCCGCCGGGGCCTTCTTGGCCGCCGGCGCGCTGGTGGCCGCGAGGGCCTTCTTGGCCGCGGGGGCCTTCTTGGCCGCGGCGGGGGCCTTGGTGGCCTTCAGCGGGGTGCGGGTCGGCGCCTTGTTTGCGGGCGGGGCGGGGGCCGCAGCCGTCGCAGGCTCGGCCTCAGGCTCCGGCGCCGTCATCCCGAGGGCCTCAGCGGCCTGAGCGTCGCCGGTCTCCTGGGCCTTCTTGCGCCCGGCCTTCCTGCCGCCCGGCATGGCGTTCTTCACCGCGCTGGCCGCCTTCTTCATGGCCGACTTCTTCTCGGCCATGGTCAGCGCCTCTTTGCCGCAGCGGTCTTCTTGGCCGGGACCGCCGCCTTCTTGGCCGGGGCCGCCTTCTTGGCCGGTGCCGCCTTCTTGGCCGGAGCGGCCTTCTTGGCTGCGGCCTTCTTGGCCGGCTTGGTGTTGAGGGCGGTCTTAAAGGCCTGGGCCGGGGCGAACTTGACGCTCTTCGAGGCGGCGATCTTGATGGATGCGCCGGTCTGGGGGTTGCGGCCCGTGCGGGCGGCGTTGGCCTTGGGCGAGAACTTGCCGAACCCGAACAGGGCCACGTCCTCCCCTGACTTGATCGTGCTCGAGATGCCGCTGAGCACGGCCTCGACCGCCTCCTCGGCTTCCTTCTTGCCGGATCCCGTGGTGGTGGCCACGTGGTCGATCAGCTCTGCCTTGTTCACGCTAGCTCCAGGTGGGTTGAGGAAGTTCCCTTGCAATCAAAGGGGTTCTGGGCCTCCAGGTCAAGCATCCTCCAGCAGATCCGGGGGTTTCTCTGCCCTTTGGCTGCAGAAACCGTGGATCTGCAAGGGTTCCTGGCGTGCAACCGCTGCCCGACGGCTCCTACGAAGCGATGGTGGTCGACGTCGCGCCCGTACCCGGAGGAGGGGCGCGCCTCGAGCTGGCCCTCCTGAGCGGGTCGCACAAGGGCGAGGTGGTCCACGTGCGCTCACCGGGCCTGGACCCCGACGACCTCGCCGTCCTCGGCGCCGCCGCCCGGGTCACGGTCGTGGCCGGCATCCCGGGGGTGCGCCTTGGCGGTCGCTGAGCCCCCGGCTCGCGGCTCGGGCCGGCTGGCCCGGCTCGACCTGTCCCTGCGCCTGGGGCGTGACGAGGAGGCCCAGCGACTCGAGGCGGCGTCGCGCCGGCTGCTGCAGCTGCGACTGGTGCTGGGGGGCCACCTGGCCGCTGACGGCACGCTCCACGGAGCCCGTCCGCTGGGGCCCCCTCTCTGCGCGGTGTTCGAGGGCTGGGACGCCTCGGGCAAGGGCGGCGCGATCCGCCGCCTGGTCGGCCCCCTCGATCCCCGCCACGTCTCGGTGGCCCAGTTCGCAGCCCCCTCCTCGCGCGAGAAGCGCCACCACTTCCTGTGGCGGTTCTGGCCGGTCCTGCCGGGTTGGGGCGGCATGACCGTCCTCGACCGCAGCTGGTACGGCCGGGTGCTGGTGGAGCGGGTCGAGGGCTACGCCACCGACGAGCAGTGGGGGCGGGCCTACCAGGAGATCGTCGAGTTCGAGCGGACCCTGGTGGCTGAGGGCACGATCCTGTGCAAGTTCTGGCTCGAGATCTCCGACCACGAGCAGCTGGCCCGCTTCGAGCGGCGGGCCACCGACCCGCTCAAGGCCTGGAAGCTGGGCGAGGAGGACTGGCGCAACCGCAGCAAGCGTGACGCCTACCTGGCCGCCGTCGAGGACATGATCGAGCGCACCGACCACCCCGACGCCCCGTGGGTGCTGATCGAGGCCGAGTCCAAGCGCTACGCCCGCGTCGCCGTCCTCGAGCGCACCGTCGCCGCCATCGAGGAGGGGCTGCGGGCCCGGGGCCTGGGCGAGGTCCCCCCGCTCACCTCGGCCGGCGCCGGGTCGGGTCGCGACGGACCGACCCCGGGCGATGGCTAACGTTGCCGCAACGACAAACCGCGGGAGCCCGTTCCGGCCGGGCTGAGAGGGTGCCGCCACGGGGCGCCGACCGTTCGAACCTGATCCGGTCGAGGCCGGCGGAGGGAGTGCTCAGATGGCGCAGGTGACGAGCGAGGCCGGGCCCGAGCGGCCCCACGGAGCGGGAGACGCCGGGCCCGAGCGGCCCCACGGAGCGGGAGACGCCGGCCCTGCCGGCGCGGGTGACGGACGGCCTGCGGGCCGGCGGGATGCCTGGGTCGAGGTGGACGGCGGCCTGCGGGTGCCCATCACCGAGGTCGGGCTGACCAACGGCGAGGTGGTGCGCCTGTACCGCACGAGCGGGCCGGGCTCCGACCCGACCGTCGGCCTGCCGCCCCTGCGCCAGCCGTGGATCGCGGGGCGGGGCGACGTCGAGACCTATCCGGGCCGGGCCTACGACCGGCGCGACGACGGGCGGGCCGCCGTCCGCCGTCCCACGCCGGCCGAGGAGGCAGCGGCTCCGGTGTGGCAGGGCGAGCGGCGGGCGCCGCTGCGGGCCCGGCCCGGGGCCAACGTCAGCCAGATGCACTACGCCCGCCGGGGCGAGATCACCCCCGAGATGGCCTTCGTCGCCGCCCGGGAGCAGTGCGACGCCGAGCTGGTGCGGGCCGAGGTGGCGGCGGGCCGGGCCATCATCCCGGCCAACGTCAACCACCCCGAGACCGAGCCGATGGCCATCGGCAAGGCCTTCCTGGTCAAGGTCAACGCCAACATCGGCAACTCGGCGGTGACCTCCTCGATCGAGGAGGAGGTCGACAAGCTCACCTGGTCGACCAAGTGGGGCGCCGACACCGTGATGGACCTGTCCACCGGTGCCGACATCCACACCACCCGCGAGTGGATCGTGCGCAACAGCCCCGTGCCCATCGGGACCGTGCCCATCTACCAGGCCCTCGAGAAGGTGAACGGCAGCCCCGAGGACCTCACCTGGGAGATCTTCCGCGACACCCTGGTGGAGCAGTGCGAGCAGGGCGTCGACTACATGACCATCCACGCCGGCGTGCGCCTGCCCTTCGTGCCCATGACGGCGAAGCGGGTCACCGGCATCGTCAGCCGGGGCGGGGCGATCATGGCCGCCTGGTGCCTGGCCCATCACACCGAATCGTTCCTGTACGAGCGGTTCGAGGAGATCTGCGAGCTGTTCGCCGCCTACGACGTGGCTTTCTCCCTGGGCGACGGCCTTCGCCCCGGCTCCATCGCCGATGCCAACGACGAGGCCCAGCTGGCCGAGCTGCGCACCCTGGGCGAGCTCACCGAGGTGGCGTGGCGCCACGACGTGCAGGTGATGGTGGAGGGCCCCGGCCACGTGCCCCTGCACAAGGTGCGCGAGAACGTCGACCTGCAGCAGAAGTGGTGCCACGAGGCGCCCTTTTACACACTGGGCCCGCTCACCACCGATGTCGCCCCCGGGTACGACCACATCACCAGCGCCATCGGTGCGGCGACCATCGGCATGTTCGGCACGGCGATGCTCTGCTACGTCACCCCAAAGGAGCACCTGGGACTGCCCAACCGCGACGACGTGAAGCAGGGTGTGATCGCCTACAAGATCGCCGCCCACGCCGCCGATCTGGCCAAGGGCCACCCGGGCGCC
>JBBSKY010000064.1:0-15917 GCA_038255915.1 Acidimicrobiales bacterium
CGGCGTGGCCATCCTCGACGAGCGCCACCGCGACAAGCAACCCGACTGGTCCTACAACAAGGGCGACTCCGGCTCGGCGCCCGTCGACTTCCGCAGGGGCTCGGCCCCGCCCTGGCGGATCTAGGCCTCCTGGCGATCTAGGTCTAGGCCGCCCAGATCACGAAGGTCACGACGGATCGGCCCCCGCCGAGGTCGTTGACGAACTTGCTCGGACGCCCCGCCTGGTCCCGCCGCTCCGCCCGCCCCCACTGGGCCTGGGCCAGCAGCGGGGCGGCCGCCCCGGCCTGGGTGGTCCTCGCCACCGTGTTCGTGCTGTCGCGGTGGGCGTACACCTCCTCGAGCTGGGCGAAGTCGTGGTCGTTCGGGTGCTGGTTCGGCTCGGGGTTGCTGGAGTAGTCCATGCACGAGCCGAGGGGCACGTTGTTGTCGTCCTCGTCCTGGTGGTCGAGGCCGAAGGTGTGGCCCAGCTCCTGGCACATCACCAGGTTGCGCCAGGCCGGGGTGTCGTAGGAGGCCATGGCGAAGTAGGTGTCGTTCAGCATCACGGTGCCGGCCGTGATGTGGCTGCCACTGAGGTAGACCTGGCCCAGGCCCAGCCACCCGTTGACCCCGTAGGCCTTGTTGCAGACCTCGACCTGGCGGCTGGTCGGGGGGCACCGCCGCACTCTGGACCTTCCCGCCACCACCGTGGTGTCAAGCACGGTGGAGGTGGTCCAGTCGGCCGAGGCGGTACGCAGGTAGGGGTCCCAGGCCGACGTGACGTTGTCGCCGAGCATCAGAGAGAACGTGGCGGTCTTGCGGGCCCAGTGGTAGCCCGCCCACGAGTGGGAGGCACTGGCCCCGGTGGCCCCGGCGGCGAGCGCCACCATCGCCAGCGGGATGACCAGGAACCGACGACGGCGGGGGTGGCTGGTCATGATGGAGATCCTTCGCGGTCGGCTCTTGCGGGCAGGTGGGTGAGGCGGGTGGATTGCTGCGGGGAGGCACCCGGGCTGACTCGGCGATGAGTATGGCGCAAACACGAGCGGACTTCACGTCAGCAAGCGAAATCAGCGGGTTTTGCGGGACCTTCGGCCCGCTCAGCTGCCGTAGGTGGCTACTCCGGGGCCGACCATCTCCGTCAACGCGGCCAGCACCTCGCCGGGCTCGGCGTGGCGGCCGGCGGCGTGCTTGGAGTAGATGATCTCGCCGTTCACGGCCACGTCGAAGATGCCCCTGGGGCCCGGGGTGAGGGTGAGCCCGTCGATCTTGTGCTGGTAGGCGCCCAGCAGGTCCTCAGCCACGCGCACGGCGCGGGAGAGGTAGTTTCAGGGCAGGCAGTAGGTGACCTCGATGCGGTAGCGCTGCTCGTAGCTCACGCTCAGAACGTACCCGCCGCGACCGGCCCACCAGGGGGTGGTGACCGCCCAGGAGGGGAACACCACCACGATGAGCGACAACCAGCCGAGCGACGACCAGCGCCACGGCACCTACGTCAGCGGGGGCGGGGGGTTCGAGCGGGACACCGCCTACATCGAGACCAGGATCACAGCCGACGGCAGGGACGGCTACCCCGTGGAACCGGGCCGTTACCGCCTGGTCGCGGCCCGGGCCTGTCCCTGGGCCAACCGGGCCATCATCGTGCGGCGGCTGCTGGGGCTGGAGCAGGTGCTGTCGATGGGGATCACCGGGCCCACCCACGACGCCCGGAGCTGGACCTTCGACCTGGACCCCGGGGGCCGCGACCCGGTGCTCGGCATCGAGCGGCTGGAGGAGGCCTTCTTCGCCCACGACCCCAAGTACGCCAAGGGCATCACCGTCCCGGCCATCGTGGAGGTGGCCACCGGGAAGGTGGTGACCAACGACTTTCCCCAGATGACCCTCGACCTGTCGACCGAGTGGCGCGACCACCACCGCCCGGGGGCGCCCGACCTCTACCCCGAGGAACGGCGCGATGAGATCGACGAGGTCGCCGACCTGGTCTTCAGAGACGTCAACAACGGGGTGTACCGGTGCGGCTTCGCCGGCAGCCAGAAGGCCTACGAGAAGGCCTACGCCCGCCTGTTCTCCCGTCTCGACTGGCTGTCGGACCGGCTCACCGGACAGCGCTACCTGGTGGGCGACACCATCACCGAGGTCGACGTCCGCCTGTTCACCACCCTCGCCCGCTTCGACCCCGTGTACCACGGCCACTTCAAGTGCAACCGGTCCAAGCTGAGCGAGATGCCGGTGCTGTGGGCCTATGCCCGCGACCTGTTCCAGACCCCCGGCTTCGGTGACACCACCGACTTCGACCACATCAAGCGCCACTACTACGAGGTCCATCGCGACATCAACCCGACCGGCATCGTGCCGGTCGGGCCGGACCTCTCGGGCTGGGTCACCCCCCACGGCCGGGATGCTCTGGGTGGTCGCCCGTTCGGTGCGGGCAGCCCGCCCGGCCCGCCCCCGGCCGACGAGCGGGTGCCAGCCGCCCACACCCCCCTGGCGGCCTAGGCCAGGGGCAGTTGGGCTAGCGGGTGTGCGGGGTCCACGAGCCGCCGTCCCAGTAGCGGGCGGCGTGGCGGCCTCCCGGGTCGGGGTACCACCCGGCCACCGGTCCGGTGGCCGCCGGGGCCGGTGCCGGCTGAGGGGACGGTGGCGGCGGCGGCGGGGGCGGCGGGGGCGGCGGCGGCGGACCGGCCGGGGCCGGACCGGACCGCTCGAACTCGGGCGGACCGGGAAGAGGGCTCGGCTCGGGGAGCGGGGGCGGGCCGAAGGCAGGAGCCGGACCGGGGGGCGGAGGCGGGGGCGGAGGCGGGGGCGGAACGAATGTCGGAGGGCCGGTCGGCGGCTGGCCCTGCGCCAGCTGAGCGGTGACCCCGGGCCCGGCCGACTTGCGCTGGCGGCGGCGGCGGAGGAGGAACAGCGCCCGCAGGCCCACGGCGAGCAGGAGGACAACGCCGATGCCCAGCGGCGCGGCCCATGTCGGGACGTCCGACGCCGCCACCGTCGTGGGCGCCCTGACGCAGCCCGTGAGCACCGCCACCGCCACCACAGGGAAGGTGCAGCGAGACGACCTCGGACGTTGCTTCATGCGCATGAGGTTGAGATTACGGAGCAGCGGCGGCGGTCGCCGCCATGCCGACGGTTCGTCGGTGGGCGAGGGAGGATGGCCGGGTGGCGCCCTCGGTGCAGGACGAGCTGTTCAAGCTGGCCAAGGTGGTTCACCCGCTGGTGCTCCGGCTGAGCCGCGGGCGCATCGGGAGCCGGGTGGCCGGGATGCCCGTGGTCATCCTGTCGACGACCGGCCGGACGAGCGGCCGGCTGCGGCCCACGCCGCTCACGGTCATCGAGCACCAGGGGCACACCTACGTCGTGGCCAGCAAGGGCGGCGACGCCCGCCACCCGTCCTGGTACCTGAACCTGGTGGCCCACCCCGAGGTGTCGGTGGAGCGGGACGGGCGGACCCTGCCCATGGTCGCCCGGGTCCTGAGCCCTCCGGAGCGGGCCGAGCTGTGGCCCGTGGTCACCGCCACGTACCGGGGCTACGCCGGCTACCAGGAGCGGACCGACCGGGAGATCCCCGTGGTCGAGCTGCACCCGGCCCCCCGGTAGCGTCGCCGGATGCTCGGCGCGGGGATGGAGGCCACCTTCGTCCCCGCCGAGCCCCCCGGCTCGGCGGTCATCGCCCTGTGGCCGATCCGAGGCGGCGCCCCGTTCCAGGTGGTCCTGCCGACGGCCCGGGGGTCGCGCCGCCGCACGGTGCCGGCCCGGCTGGTGCCGCTCGGCGAGGCTCTGCCCCACCTGGTCGGCCTGCCCGTCGACGCCGAGGTCCAGCCCTCCCTCGCCGGGTGGGCGGTGGCGGCCAAGCTGGCCGTGGACCTGGTGGCTCGCGGTCGCCTGCGTCCGGCGCGAACGCCTGCCGGGGGAGCGGGCTGGCAGGTGGGGCCGCTCGACACCGGCGACGGCCGCCGCCTGGCCGAGCTGGCCGAGGCTCTGCCGCCGGCGGCCCACGCCCTGCCGCTGACCGACCGGGCCCCGGTGCGGGTGAGCGACCCGGCCATCGCCGCCCGCCAGTTCCTCGACGCCGTGGCCGACCGCTTGGTCCGCACCGCAGCGGCGTCAGCGGAGGGCGGCCGGGCCTTCTCCACGCCGGCCGGCGGACCCCTCGGGGGTGCCGTCGAGGCCTGGCTCGAAGCGACGGAAGGCCGGGGCGACCGGGCCCGGCCCGGGCTGCGGCTCAGCCTGCCGCTCGGCCCCGAGGGCGACCTCGAGGCCGTGCTCCAGCTGCGGAGCCAGCTCGATCCCAGCCTGGTGATCGACGCCGCCGAGCTGTGGGACGCCCCCGGGGTGGTGCTGAGCCGGCTCGGCCCCGACGCCGAGGCCGACCTGCTGATCGCCCTGCGCCGGGCCCGGCGGGTGTGGCCGCCGGTGGCCCGGCTCCTCGAGGAGGCCCGGCCCGCCCGGCTGGCGCTGTCCGACGACGAGGCCGTCGACCTCCTCGGACCGGTGGCCGCTGACCTGGGCGCAGCCGGGCTCGAGGTCCTGTGGCCCACCGAGCTCACCTCGGGCCGGATCGACCTGCGGGCGGTGGTCGCAGAGGAGGAACGGCCGGCGGCCCGGCCGGCCACCGAGGCGCCGCAGCCTGTCACCGCCGGCGGGCTCAGCCTTGGCGCCCTGGTCGAGCTGCGGTGGGAGGCCTCCCTCGACGGCGAGCAGCTGAGTCGGGCCGACCTGGACGCCCTGGTCGAGGCCAAGCGGCCGCTCGTGCGCCTGCGCGGCCGGTGGGTGGTGGCCGACCCGGGCCTGGTCGAGCGGGTCCGCCAGCGCCGGGCCCGCACCCTCACCCCGGGCGAGGCGCTGGCGGCGGCGCTGGTCGGCACGGTCGAGGCCGGCGACGGCACCAGCGTCGAGGTGCGGGCCGAGGGGGCGGTTGCCGACCTGGTGGCCCGCCTGCGGCGCGGCCACGGCGAGGAGGGCCAGCGCGAGCTGTCCGAGCCGCCCGGCCTGGCCGCAACCCTGCGCCCCTACCAGCGCCGGGGCCTCGCCTGGCTGGTGGAGATGACCACGCTCGGCCTCGGCGGCTGTCTGGCCGACGACATGGGGCTCGGCAAGACCGTGCAGGCCATCGCCCTGCACCTGCACCGTCAGGCCACGCTCGGCCGGTCCGCCGGCCCGCTGCTCGTCGTGTGCCCGGCAACGGTGCTGGGCGGCTGGCAGCGCGAGATCGAGCGCTTCGCCCCCGGGATCCCGGTGCGCCGCTTCCACGGCGGCGACCGCACCCTCTCCGACGTCGCCGCCGACGAGGTGGTGCTCGTCACCTACGGGGTGCTGCGCCGCGACCGGCCCCGGCTGGCCGAGGTGCCCTGGGGGGTGGTGGTCGCCGACGAGGCCCAGCAGGTGAAGAACCCGCTGTCGCGCACGGCCCGTGAGCTGCGGCTGGTACCCGCCTCGGCCCGGGTGGCCCTGACGGGCACCCCGGTCGAGAACCGGCTGAGCGAGCTGTGGGCCATCCTCGACTGGACCACGCCGGGCCTGCTCGGCCCGCTGGCCACCTTCCAGCGCCGGGTGGCCGTGCCGGTCGAACGCCACCGTGACCCCGAGGCAACGGCGGCGCTGGCCAGCCTGGTCCGCCCCTTCCTGTTGCGCCGCCGCAAGCTCGATCCCGGCATCGCCCCCGAGCTGCCGCCCAAGACCGAGACCGACGAGGTCGTGCCCCTCACCACCGAGCAGGCCAGCCTCTACGAGGCGGTGGTGCGCGAGGTGCTGGCTGACATCGCCAAGGCCCGGGGGATGGCCCGCCGGGGCCTGGTCCTCAAGCTGCTCACCTCCCTCAAGCAGGTGTGCAACCACCCGGCCCAGCTGCTCCACCAGGACGGCCCCCTCGCCGGCCGCTCGGGCAAGCTCGACGCCCTTGACCAGCTGCTTCCCTCGATGCTCGACGGCGGCGAGTCGGTGCTCCTGTTCACCCAGTACGTGACGATGGGCCGCCTGCTCGAGCGCCACCTGGCTGCGGCGGGGATCGGCACCTTGTTCCTGCACGGGGGGGTGTCGGTGGCCCGGCGCGAGCAGATGGTCAGCCGGTTCCAAGCCGGTGAGGTGCCCGTGTTCCTGCTGTCGCTGAAGGCCGGCGGGCTCGGCCTCAACCTCACCCGGGCCACCCAGGTGGTGCACTACGACCGCTGGTGGAACCCGGCGGTCGAGGACCAGGCCTCCGACCGGGCCTGGCGCATCGGCCAGGACAAGCCCGTCCAGGTCCACCGCTTCGTCACCGAGGGCACGGTCGAGGACAAGGTGGCCGCCCTCCTCGACACCAAGCGGGCGCTGGCCGACGCCGTGGTGGGCAGCGGTGAGGCGTGGCTGTCCGAGCTCGGCGACGACGAGCTGTCCGCCCTCGTCACCCTGCGGCGGACGGCATGAGCGAAGGCGGCGGGGAGCAGCCGATCCACGAGCTGGAGGCTTGGGTGCAGGCCCGGCTGGGGACGGCGCGGGCCCGCCAGCGGGCGGGGCTCGACGCCTACGGCCGCACGTGGTGGGGCCGGGCGTGGGTCGCCGCCCTGGAGGAGCGGGCCCGGCTCGACCCCAACCGCCTGCCCCGGGGCCGGGCCTACGCCCGGGGACGGCGGGTGGGGATGTTGCTGGCCGAGCCGGGCGAGGTGCGGGCCCCGGTGGCGGGCAGCCGCACCGTGGCCTACCGGGTGCGGGTGCGGGTACGGCCCTTCGGCGACGACGAGTGGGACCGCGCCCTCGACGCCATCGCGGCGCGGGCCGGGCACGCCGCCGCCCTCCTCGACGGCGAGCTCACCCCTGAGGTGGCCGCGGACGTGGCCGGCGCCGGCATCGACCTGCTCCCCGGACCGGGGGAGATCACGACCACCTGCAGCTGCCCCGACGCGGCCGACCCCTGCAAGCACGCCGCCGCGGTGTGCTATCTGGTGGCCGGCCTCCTCGATGATGACCCGTTCACCCTTCTCCTCTTGCGGGGCCGCACCCGCGCCGAGGTGCTGGCCGGCCTTCGGGCCCGGCGGGGCGGAGGGGCCGGCCTGCCCCGTGCGCTCCCGCCGGGCCTGGCCGGGCGCGATCTCCCGGCCCGTGCGGCGGCGGCGGCGGTCGCCCCCCTCCCCCGCCCGCCGTTGCCGCCGGCTCAGGCCGGGCACCCGGCGCCCCTCGGCGTCGATCCCCCCGAGGGCAGCGGGCTGCGCACCTCCGACCTGCTGGCCCTGGCCGCAGACGCCGCCGGCCGGGCCTGGGCGCTGGCATCGGGCGCAGGGGACGGCGGCCTGGCCCTGCTCGAGCAGGCCGACCTGGCCCGCCGGGCGGCGACAGCGCTCGACACCCCCCGCCTGGCCGAGCTGGCCGTGCGGGCCCGCGTCCCCGAGCGCCAGCTGCTCCGGCTGGCCACGGCGTGGCGCCACGGCGGCGAGGGGGCGCTCGAGGTCCTCGGCCCGCCGTGGAACCCGCCCGCCGAGGTCGTCGAGGAGGCCCGGGCCGTCGTGGCCGGGCTGCTGTCGGGCCAGCGGGTGCGGGCCGACGCCAACCGCCTGAGCGGCGGCGACGTCCACCTGCGCTACAGCCGGGACGGGCGCTGGTACCGCTGCGAGCGGCGGGGCGGCGGCTGGGACGTGGTCGCCCCCCCGTCGACCGACCCGGCGCAGCTGGTCACCGGCTAGCTGTAACCCCGTTCCAGGGCTGGAACCTGGCTTACTTGGCCCTCTCGGCCGCCTCCTGCTCCAGCTCCTTCTCCTTGGCCTTCACCTCGTGGGCCTTGGCCTCGGCCCGGGCCTCGGTGGCCTCGCGGTCGGCCTCGCCCTTGGACTCCTGGGCGTCGCCCTCACGCTTGAGGTCGGCGTTGTCGGTGACGTCGCCGACCGCCTGCTTGGCCTTGCCCTTGGCCTCTTCGAACACACCCATCAGCTTGCCTCCTTGTTCCTCTGCGCGGCCTTCTGACTCTGCGCGTAGCCGTCGGCCTTGGCCTCTTTGGCCTGGGCCTCCGCCTGCTTGCGCAGGGCCTTCATCTCTTCTGCGGCCCGGTCCTGCTGGGCCTCGCCCTCACGCTGCAACGACTCACGTCCGAGCACCGTCCCGACCAGCTCCTTGGCCAGTCCAATGCCTTTGTCCGAGACCCCGCGCAGCTGGGTCAGGTCGACCTTTCCGAGGCTCATGTCGCACCACTCCGTTCGGTCGGTTGTCGGTCTGGGACGTACCACTACCCGAGGCAGCGTTCCGCAAACGCCGGGAAGCGCCCGACGACCGGCTGGCCTCCGTGTACCGTCAGCGCCCTGATGTCCCTCGGAGCTGCGGCGCGTCGGGCCCGCAAGGCGGGGAACAGCGAGTGGCTCGACCGGGTGGCCCGGGTGGGCTTCGCCGGCCGGGGCCTGCTCTACCTCACGGTCGCCTTCCTGGCCGTCGGCATCAGCCGGGGCCAGGGCGGCGGGAACGCCGACAAGCAGGGAGCGGTGCGGGCGCTGTCCGACACCACCTTCGGCGGCATCATCCTGCTCGTCCTGGTCGTGGGCTTCGCCGGCCTGGCCCTCTGGCAGGCCGCCGAGGCGGCCTGGGGGCGGCGGGACGAGGGCGACGACGCCAAGCGGACGGCCAAGCGGGCCGCCTCGGCGGCCAAGGCCCTGCTCTACGCCGTCCTGGCCGCCAGCACCGCCTCGGTGCTCCTCGGCTCGGGCAACGACGGGGGCGGTGGCCGGGAGAGCGAGCTGACGGCCCGGGTGCTCGAGCTGCCGGGCGGCCGGGGCCTGGTCGGCCTCGGCGGCCTGGTCCTGGTCGGCGTCGGCGGGTGGCTGGTGGCCCGAGGCGTGCGCCGGAAGTTCGAGAAGCACCTCGACACCGGGGCCATGCCGTCGCACCTGCAGGGGGTGACCGCCATCGGTGGTGCCGTCGGCCACACCGCCCGGGGTGTCGTGGCCGCCCTCGCCGGCCTGCTGCTGCTCAAGGCCGCTCTCGACTACGACCCCCAGCAGGCCAAGGGAATCGACGGCACCCTGCGCGCCATCGCCCAGCAGCCCTACGGCCGGCTCCTGCTCCTCCTCGCCGCGGTCGGCCTCGCCGCCTTCGGCCTGTTCTGCTTCGTCGAAGCCCGCTACCGCCGCCTCTGAGCCCCTTCGGGCGGCGGCAGGCCCCTCAGGCCGGGGTGAAGCGCACGGGCACGCCCAGGGCGTCCTCGAGCAGCCCCGTGCGGGTCTCGGCGGTGTACAGCTCGAGGTCGATGTCGCGGCCCCCAGCGGCCACCACGACCTCCAGCTCGTCGTCCCCCGCCCCGCCGGCCACCGACACCTTCTCGACCAGCCCGGCGCGGGTGCGGTCGAGGGCGATGGCCACCCGGAGGATGCCGGCCAGGGTGCGCACCGTGACCTGGTCCTCCTCGCTGAGGCGGGCGAACTCCTCGTGCCGGTTCTTCGGGGCGCTCTTGCGGTGGTAGCGGGCCACCTGGGCGATGATCTCGACCTCCCGGTCGGTGAACCCGACGAGGAGGTCGGAGTTGCGGATGACGTAGTACGAGTGCAGGTGGTGCCGATCGTGGGAGACGAACAGGCCGACGTTGGCCAGCAGCCCGGCGGCCTCCAGCCACTCCTCGCACTCGTCGCCCAGGCCGTGGCGGAGGCGGGTGGCCTCGAACAGGGCCAGGGCCAGGCCGGTGGAGTGCTCGGCGTGGACGGCCTCTCCCGGGCAGATCGCCGCCAGGTGCAAGACGCTGGCCCGGCGGAGGTCGTCGAGGTGCCCGAAGGAGACCCGGTCGCGACGGCGGAGGTCGTCGAGCAGCACGCCCTCGCGCAGCGCGTGGTCGGAGACGGTCATCTCGTCGATGCCGAGCTCGGCGAAGGCCTGCTCGAGCACGATGGCGCCGCCCAGGATGATGTCGGCCCGCTTGGCGTCGAGCCCGGGCAGCTTCAGGCGGTCGGCCACCGTGGGGGCCTTGACCAGAGCCGCCACCACCGAGGCCAGCTCGTCGCCGGTGAAGGTGAAGCTGCTGACGGTCTTGAGGGCCTCGCCGCCCCGCTGGGCGTTCACCATCTCGGCCAGGCTGGCGATGGTGCCCGAGCTGCCCACGGCCACGTCGAAGCCGAGGGTGCCGGCCCGGCGCACCGGGTGGGTGAGGTAGGCCCGCACGTAGCGCCGGCACTCGGCCACGTCCTTCTTGCGCAGCGGCTCCCGGCGCAGGAACCGCTCGGTCAGCCGGATGGCCCCGAGCTTGAGGCTCACCGCCTCCAGCACCTGGTGGCCCTCGCCGATCACGAACTCGGTGCTCCCACCGCCGATGTCCACGAGCAGGTGGCGCCGGTCGAGCCCGGCCACCCCCTGGAGCACCCCGACGTGGATGAGCCGGGCCTCCTCGGCGCCGGAGATGACGTCGACCTCGACGCCGGCGTCGGTGCGGGCCCGGCGCAGGAACTCGTCCCGGTTCTCCGCCTCCCGCACGGCGCTGGTGGCCACGGCGTGGAGCGTGGCGCCGGCGCTCTCGGCGATCTGGCGGAACCGCTTCAGGGCGACGATGCCCCGCTCGATGGCCTCGGGCTCCAGCCGCTTCATGTCGCCCGAGCCCGAGCCGAGGCGCACCATCGACTTCTCCCGGTCGATCACCTCGAAGCGCTGGCCGCCGGTGGGCTGGGCCACCACCAGGTGGAACGAGTTGGTGCCGATGTCGACCGCCGCCAGCGGCGCCGCCGTGGGCTGCGAGCGCGTGCTGCCCCGGGGACCGCCGGGGTCGGCACCCTCGGGAGCAGCGACGGCGCCGGACATGACCGACGCAGTGTGCCAGACCCGCCCGGGACGCCGGTCCAGGGCTCCGGGTAGCGTTCCCCATCCGTCCCTGAGGAGGTCTGGTGTCGCTGCAGGATCGTGTGGGAGAGCTGCTGCCGCTGCTGAACGCCGCCTTCCCGGCCCACATCGTGGATGTCCTCGACCGCTTCCTGGCCGATGTGGTGCAGGGAGAGGAGGTCGAGCTGCTGCTGGCCGACTACGACCAGCACGAGCTGCGCCCCCTCAGCAGCCAGGTGGGCGACCCGCTCGTGTCGGGGAAACCCTTCCGGATCGATGACAGCCCGGCAGGCCGGGCCTACCTGGTCCAGGCGGCGGTGACGGTGCCCGAGGACGGCGGCATCCACCTCTACCTGCCCATCAGCATGCGGGACGAGCGGATCGGCGTGCTCGGGGTCCGCCTGCCAGAGCCCCTCTCGGCCGGCACGCTCACCGGCCTAGCCGCGACCGCCGACATCCTCGGCTACATCATCCTGGCCGCCAGCAGCTTCACCGACCTGTACGAGCAGGCCCGCCGGGTCCGGCCCCTGACCCTCGAGGCCGAGGTGCAGTGGGGGCTCCAGCCCGGGCGGGCCTTCAGCTGCCCCGAGTTCTCGCTGGCCGGCCAGCTCGTCCCGGCCTACGACGTGGGCGGCGACTCCTACGACTGGGTGGTGAACCGCGGCGTGGCGTCGGTCTACGCCCTCGACGCCATGGGCCACGGGCTGAACGCCTCGATGATCGGTGCGCTGGCCGTGACCGCCATGCGCAACGCCCGGCGGGCCGGGCTCGGCCTGGCGGAGCGCTTCGCGGCGGCCAACGAGGCCGTCCGCCGCCAGTTCGGGTCGACGAGCGGGCCGGTCGTGCCCTTCGCCACCGCAGCGGCGCTGGAGGTCGACGTCACGACCGGCAGGGCTGCTGCCGTGAGTGCCGGGCACCCGTGGCCGTTCCGCCTGCGCAACGGCGGGATCAGCCAGATCGAGCTGACCCCGCAGTTCCCGCTCGGGGTGTTCGCCGACACCGTCTACGCCGTCCAGGACCTGCACCTGGTGCCCGGCGACCGCTTGCTCCTGGTGAGCGACGGCGTCCTCGAGGCCCTACCCGAGGGTGGCGATCACTTCGGCGAGACACGCCTAGAGGCGAGCATGCGGGCGACCAGGGCCCTGCCGCCGCACGAGGCCGTGCGCCAGCTGGTCCGGACCCTGCTCGACTACCAGCAGGGCGACCTGCGCGACGACGCCACCATCCTGCTCTTCGACTGGCACGGGGCTCGCCAGGACGACAGCGCCGTCTGAGCGTCGTGGCCGGGCGGCGGCGGCACTCTCAGCCCGTCGCGAGTGGTCGTGGGCCTGCCGTCACCGGCGACGGCCCCGGCCCCGGCCCACCAGCAACCCGCCGGCGGCCTCGGCTCCGAGCTGGGCCTGGCCTTCCAGGGGCCTGGACTATGGGCGGATGTGGACGCTGGTGAACGCCCTGGTGGCCGTGAGCGCCCTGGCCGACGGCTGGGGGTCGGGGCTGCGCCGCCGGGGGACGCTGGACCGGGCCGGCTCTCTACTGACAGGTCGCTCTGAGGTCAGCCGCCAACCGGTGCCGCTGGCTCCTGCGCCGCGGCCGCCGCACCCGTCGCCGTCAGCAGAGCCACCGACGCAGTGAACTCGTGGAGGAAGGTGCGGTCGCCGACCGGGCCGATCTCCCCGGCACAGAACATGCCCGCCAGCGGGGCGCCGGCCAGGCCGTCCGAGACGATGGTGGCGTCGTGGTCGGGCTGGCGGAACAGCCGGCGGCCCCGGCCGCTGCAGGTGAAGAGCAGGGCGGCATCCGCGGTGCGGCCCTCGACCAGGTGGCGCAGGTCCTCGTCGGCCGAGCCGGCGTCGCGCACCTGGAACTGGACGGTGGCGCCCACCTCGATCTCGTCGTCCAGCTTGATGGCCCCGTTGCCGACGTCGCCGCCCAGCACGTTGCGGATGAGGAAGTCACCCCGCTCGAAGGTCGCCTTGTGCTCGTCGACCACCAGCCCGAGGTGCACCCCCCGGTTCAGCAGCGCCACGTCGACCGGCTCCATCGTGGCGGCCAGCTGCTTCAGCCGCTCGAGCGGCGGGCGGCTGCCCAGCTCGTACACCACGTTGCCCTCGGCCCTGGTCACCACGTAGGGCGACCCGATCGGGCGGCACCCCTGGGACACCACGGCGCTCACCTGCACGCCGGCTCCGAGGAGGGCACCGACGGCCCCCTCGTGCAGCACCTCACCCTCGAGCACCAGCTGGTTGTCGCCTGGTTCGGGGCTGACCAGGGCCATCCCGCCCACCAGCGGCAGGCCTCGGTGGTCCTGGTCGAGGCGCGCCAGGAAGTCGGGCGTGGGGAAGCTGAACGGGTCGGCCAGCACGAGCATCCCCGACGCCCCGGCCATGCCGTCGGGCCAGCCGACGAGAGTGGGCCCGTCGGGGGTGTCGGTGACGGTGAGGTGGAAGGGCTGGACGGAGCCGGTGCGGCCGGCCCACAGCGACACCCCGGGGGCGTGCTCGACCTCGCGACGGCCCCCGACCACCGACTCGGCGGCGCAGCCGAGGAGCGTGCCCGGGTGCAGGGCGTCGCGCACGAACTTCGCCGCCTCGGGAACCAGCGACCGGTGGTGGGGCGTGACGAACAACAGGACCAGGTCGGGCGGCCCCCCGGGGCCCAGGCCCAGGCGCACCTGGGCCACCGCCTCCTGCACGGCCTGCACCAGCTCCGGGTTCTCCGACAGCCCGGCGGCGAAGGCTGCCATCCCGCCAACGTAGCGTCCGAGCCGGTCAGACAGCCGGGTCAGGCGGGGCAGGCGGGGAGGCCGCCCGGCCTGGCTGTAGCGCAGGAGATGCACCGGGTGCTGGCGGGCAGCGCCACCAGCCGCTGCTCGCCGATCGGGCCGCCGCACACCTGGCAGGTGCCGTAGGTGCCGTCGGCCAGCCGCTCCCCCACCGCCTCGAGGTCGTGGAGCCGCCGCTCGGCCTCGGCCAGAAGCGCCGTCACCCGGGCTCGCTCGTAGCCCACGCTCGATCCCTCGACGTCGTGCTCGTCGTCCGGCGGGTTCGCCTCCTGTTCGACCAGGATCCCGGCCAGCTCGGCCCGCAGGTCCTCGACCAGCCGCCGTGCCGCCGCCAGCTCGGCAGCGAGCGCTCCCGGGGTGGACATCCGCCCATCCTGGCGGGCGGTGGAGCGGTGGGCGACCGGTAGCGTCCGTCCCGATGGCGGGGCACGCGGCCGATGCAGAGGCGATCTTCCGCCGCCGGTGGACGATCCTGGCCGTGCTGTGCCTCAGCGTGTTCCTGGCCGTGGTCGACAACACCATCGTCAACGTCGCCCTGCCCTCGATCAGCGAGCAGCTTTCGGCCTCCACCAGCCAGCTGCAGTGGATCGTCGACGGCTACTCGCTGGTCTTCGCCATGCTCCTGCTCGTCGGGGGCAGCCTCGGCGACCGCTACGGGCGCAAGGGCACCCTGCAGCTCGGGATCGCCGCCTTCGCCGCGTTCTCGGTGCTCGCCGGGCTCGCCGACTCGACCGACATGCTGATCCTGGGCCGGTGCCTGATGGGCCTGGCCGCCGCCTTCGTCTTCCCCGCCACCCTGGCCATCCTCACCAACACCTTCACCGACCGGAAGGAGCGGGCGGCGGCGATCGGCGCGTGGACCGGCGTGGTCGGCTTGGCCGTGGCCCTCGGGCCGCTCTCGGGCGGTCTTCTGCTGCAGCACTTCTGGTGGGGATCGATCTTCTTCGTCAACCTGCCCATCGCCGCCGTCGCCATCGGGCTCGGTGCCTGGATCCTGCCGACCAGCCGCGACCCCGCTGCGCCCCGCCTCGACGTCGGAGGGTTCGTCCTGTCCAGCCTCGGCATCGGCCTGCTGGTGTACACCACCATCGAGGCCCCGGGCCGGGGCTGGCTCGAGCCGCTCACCCTTGGGGGCTACGCCCTCGGGGCGGCGCTCCTCTGCGGGTTCGCGCTGTGGGAGCGGCGCACGCCCCAGCCCATGCTCGACATCGGCCTGTTCCGCGACATCCGCTTCAGCGCGGCCAGCTTCTCGATCACCGTCTCGTTCTTCGGGCTGTTCGGCTTCGTCTTCCTCATCACCCAGTACTTCCAGCTGGTGCGGGGCTACGACACGCTCTCGGCCGGCGTCCACACCCTGCCCTTCGCCATCGCCACCGGCATTTCTGCCCCGCTGGCCCCCTACCTCAGCGGCAAGCTGGGCACCAAGATCGTCGTGCCCGCCGGCCTGGTCCTCATGGGGATCGGGTTCCTCGTGGCCACCCAGCTCGGCCCCGAGACCGCCTACTTCGGGCCCGTCGTCGTGTCGATGCTCCTGATCGCCGCCGGCCTCGGCCTGGTCACCGCCCCCTCGACCAACGCCATCCTGGCCGTCCTGCCGCCCGAGAAGGCCGGCGTGGGCTCGGCGGTCAACGACGTCACCCGCGAGCTGGGCGGAGCGTTCGGCGTGGCCGTGGTGGGCGCCGCCTTCTCCTCGGTCTACGGCCCCGCCCTGGCCGACCGGCTCCGCGGCCTCCCCCTCGCTCCGGAGGCCGTGGCCGCCGCCCGCGAGTCGGCCGCCGCCGCCCTCGGCCTGGCCCAGCAGGCCCCCGAGGTGGCTCGAAGCACCATCGTCGAATCGGCCCGAGCCTCCTTCGTCGACGGCATGGCCCGAGGTTCCGCTGTCTGCGCCGCCGTCGCCCTGGCCGGCGCCGTCTTCGCCTTCCTCGTCCTCCCCCGCCACCTGCCCACCATTGACGACCCCGAACCGATCCGCCCGCCCGTGGACCTGCCGCCGCCCGGCCGCCTCGAGCCCGAGGTCACCGGCTGAGCCGTCACGGACCTGACTCAGGTGCACCCTCCGTGCAAGGGATTGCGGCCGTTGACCGTGCTGGGCCGCCACGGTGCTGGCGAACCCGCAACGGGCTGCCGTCCCACCGGGTGGGAACGGTTCCAGGCTCGACGGGGAACCCGAGGGGGTGCCGTCGCTGGTGGCGGCCCGGCCGAGGACGACGCCGCCGCCCGGACGGCTGAACCGCACCTGGCCGTCGGCCGGGTTGATGTCGATGTCGAACCGGCCCCAGTGGTGGGCCCGGTGGTGGTAGCCGCACAGCGACGTGAGGATCTCGACCGCCGTGCGCCGCCCGTCGACCCAGTGCACGACGTGATGGGTCTCCTCCGACGGGCGACCGCAGCCCGGGTAGGTGCACAC
>JBBSKY010000065.1:0-15729 GCA_038255915.1 Acidimicrobiales bacterium
GTGGCCGGCCGAGGATGCCGGCGCCGAGCGGCCCGTCCCGCCAGCCGCCACCGACGAGGACGTCCTGACTCCCCAGTCCCTCGAGCCGCTGGTGCCCGACGAGGTCGTCGCCGACCTCGAGGAAGAGCCGATGTGGGGCACTGCTCTCGACGACGAGCTGGACGACGAGCTCGAGCTCGAGCCGCTGCGCACCGCTGAGGACGACTTGGACGAGGCGTTCGAGGACGACCTCCGGCTGGAACCGCTCCCCGCCGCCACCGATGACGAGCGCGAGCTCACGGACCTCGACGTGGCCGAGCAGGCCATCACCCGCCAGCCGCTCCTGGCCGCCGACATCGATGAGGGGCCGCTCCCGCTCCCAGCCTGGCCCGACGAGGATGACGACGAGGCGCTGGACGACCTTGACGACCTTGACGACCTCGACGACCTCGACGACCTCGACGACCTCGACGACCTCGACGAGGCCATGGCGCCCGAGCCCGAACCGCCGGCCACAGCAGCGCCCGACCCGCTCGTCCTCGAGGACGAGCCCGAGGAAGCGGCGGAGTGGGACGAGGAGGACGAGGAGGAGGTCTTGGCCTGGCGACCCGTCGACGCCTCCACCGACCGCCGCCGACCGCTCATGACGGCCGACTTCGACGACGTGCTGCCCGAGGAGATGTTCGAGGACGAGGACGACGCCGAGGAGCCGTCGGCCGCCGATGACCGACTCGTCCAGCAGTCGCGCCGCCGCACTCCGTTGAAGGCCCGCCGAGCAGGCGACGGCAACGACACCGGGGCCGGCGAGCGCGCCGCCCCGCGCCGACGTCCGGCGGCCAACAAGGCGCCCGCCCCAGCCAAGGCGGCCAAGGCGGCGAAGCCCGCAGCGGTGAAGCCCGCAGCGGTGAAGCCCGCAGCGGTGAAGCGCGCAGCGGTGAAGCGCGTCACCAGCGCCAAGAGCGCTCCCCGAGTGACCAAGGCCGAACCCGCCCGCTCCCCCGCCCGGCCCAGCCCGGCCCTGGCCAAGACGACGAAGAAGCTGACCAAGGCCGCACCGCCGGCTCCGGTCCTCGCCAGGGTCACCGCGCCTGCCAAGAAGGTGTCAACCCGGCGCCAGCGACCCGACGTCCTGTGGGTCGAGCCGGTCGGCGGCACCTGCCCGACCGGCTACCCGGTCAAGGCCAGCCTGTCCAGTGGCATCTTCCACGTGGTCGGCGGACTGTTCTACGAGCGCAGCACGCCCGACCGCTGCTACCGCACCCCGGCGGCAGCCGAAGGTGACGGGCTGCGCCAGGCGAAGCGCTAGGGACCTAGACCTCGTCGACGGCAGCCACGCCGGAGATGCCGTCGGCGGCCCGCAGCTGGTCGAGGGTGGCGACGGGCACGGCCTCGTAGGTGGCGATGGCCATGAGGGCGGTGGGGGCGTCGGGCGACTTGCCGAGCGACATGTTCTCGATGCCCACGCCGGCCTCGGCCAGCGTGCGGGCCACCAGCGCCACCATCCCGTTGCGGTCGTCGTTGCGCACGACGAGGAGGTGGCTGACCGGCGGGACGTCGACCTTGTGCCCGTCGACGGCCACGATGCGGGGCTCGCCCCGGTCGCCGCCGATGGTGCCCGACACCGAGTGCTCGCCGCCCTGCACCACGATCAGGTTCACGTAGTCCTGGGCGGTGGTGGTGGTGCTCTCCTTCACGTCCATCCCTCGCTCCGAGGCCAGCTGCGGCGCGTTGACGTACGAGACCTGGTCGTCGCTCGCCGCGGTGAGGACCCCCTTCAGGATCGACAGGGTGAGGATCCGGGTGTCGTGCTCGGCCAGGCCGCCCTCGTAGGTGATCTCCAGCTCGGGGGGCAGGGCGCCGGTCAGGGCGGCCAGGGTGCGTCCCAGGCGCTCGGCCAGGGCCAGGTAGGGCCGCACCGTCTCGCTGGCCTCGGCGGCGTTGACGTTCACCGCAAAGGGCACGAAGTCGCCGGCCAGGGCGAGGACGACCATCTCGGCGATCGTGCTGCCGGCCTTGTCCTGGGCCTCGGCGGTGGAGGCGCCCAGGTGGGGGGTGACGATGACCTGGGGCAGGGAGAACAGCGGCGAGGAGGTGGTGGGCTCCTCGACGAACACGTCAAGGGCGGCTCCCGCGATGTGGCCGGCCGCGATGGCGTCGTGCAGGTCCTGCTCGACCACGATCCCGCCCCGGGCGCAGTTCACGATGCGCAGCCCCGGCTTGGCCTTGGCCATGAGGTCGGCGTCGATCAGGCCGATCGTCTCCTTGGTCTTGGCCACGTGGATGGTGACGAAGTCGGCCTCGGCGAAGACCTCCTCGACGGTGTCCCGCAGCGAGATGCCCAACTGCTTGCACCGCTCGGGTGAGACGTAGGGGTCGTAGGCGATGAGGCGCAGGCCGAACGCGAGGGCCCGCTGGGCCACGAGGGTGCCGATGCGGCCGAGGCCGATGACGCCGAGGACCCGGCCGTGCAGCTCGACCCCCTCCCACTTGCTGCGCTCCCACCGCCCGGCGGTGAGGGCGGCGTGGGCCTGGGGGATGTTGCGGGCCTGGGCCAGGAGCAGGGCGATGGTGTGCTCGGCCGCCGACAGGACGTTGCTCTGCGGGGCGTTGACCACCATCACGCCCTTGCGGGTGGCGGCCGGGACGTCGACGTTGTCGAGGCCGATGCCGGCCCGGCCGACCACGATCAGGTCGCGGCCGGCGGCGAGCACGTCCTCGGTCACCTTGGTCGAGGAGCGGATGACCAGGGCGTGCGCCCCGGGGACCGCATCCAGCAGCTCCGCAGGGGACAGGCCGAGGCGCACGTCCACCTCGTTCCCGGCGGCGCGCATGGCAGCCAGCCCTGATTCCGCCAGCTCTTCGGTTACCAAGACGCGTCCCATGTGGGGTCAGTCTGGTGGGCGGCTCCGCCGGACCGCCAGCGGAGCCGCTTCGGGCGGGATCAGCCGAGCCGGACCACCATGATGTGGAAGTTCCAGGCCACCACGCCGAGGTACACCACGTTCACCCAGCAGAGGGCGAGGACGGCCTTGCGCAGCAGGGGGGCGGTGAGATGGCGCCAGCCGGCCAGGATGGGCACCCCCAGCTTGATGGCGATGCCCCAGCCTCCACCGATGACGAGCGCCATGAGCGGGTTGGCCTCGGTGGCGCCCTGGGCCAGGAGGTGACGGGTGAGGATCAGGTCGAGGGCGTTGAGCGCCACCAGGCCGACCACGGCCAGGAACCTCAGTCGGTTCAGCTCGTCGGTCGCCAACGAGTGGGTTCGGGCCTGCTCCAGCACCATGGTGTCGCTCATGGCCAAGGACTTCGATGCCCGGCCGACCGGCACCTCCCCGGTGGGCGATCAGGGCAGGACTCCGGCAAACCGCCCGCAGTGCTTGCGAGGCCGGAACCTCAGGCGAACAGCTTCTGGAGGCGGGTGATGCCCTCCTCGAGGTCGGCGTCGCCCAGGGCGTAGGAGAAGCGGGCGTAGCCGGGCGTTCCGAAGGCCTCGCCGGGGACGAAGGCGACCTTGGCCTCCTCCAGCACCCGGTCGGCCAGCTCCAGGGTGGTCGGCGCCTCCGGGGTGAGCAGGCCCGTGAGGTTGGCGAAGGCGTAGAAGGCACCCTGCGGCTCGGGGCAGGTGACCCCGTCGATCTCGTTGAGCATCCGGTGGATGACCTGGCGGCGACGGTCGAAGGCGGTGCGCATGGCGGCCACGGCCACCAGGTCGCCGGAGACGGCCTCGAGGGCGGCCCGCTGGGCGACGTTGCAGACGTTGGAGGTGGCGTGGCTCTGCAGGTTCACCGCCGCCTTCACCACGTCCGGCGGCCCCAGCAGCCAACCCACCCGCCACCCGGTCATGGCGTAGGTCTTGGCCACCCCGTTGACCACGATGGTGCGGTCGGCCATGGCCGGCACCACCACGGGCAGGCTGTGCATCGACGCCGTGCCGTAGGTGAGGTGCTCGTAGATCTCGTCGGTGATCACCCACAGGCCGTGCTCGTCGGCCCACCGGCCGATGGCGCCGATCTCCTCCTCGGTGCAGACGGCGCCCGTCGGGTTGGACGGGCTGCAGAACAGCAGCGCCTTGGTTCGGGGGGTGCGGGCGGCCTCGAGCTGGTCGACCGTGGGGGTGAAGCCGGTGGCCTCGGTGGTGGCCAGCTCGACGGGCACGCCCCCGGCCAGGCGGATGGCCTCGGGGTAGGTGGTCCAGTAGGGGGCGGGCAGGATGACCTCGTCGCCCGGGTCGAGGATGGTGGCGAAAGCTTGCTCCACGGCCTGCTTCCCTCCGTTGGTCACCAGGACCTGGGCGGGGGTCACCTCGAAGCCGGTGTCGCGGGCCGTCTTGGCCGCGATGGCGTCTCGCAGCTCGGGGAGGCCGGCCACCGGCGTGTAGCGGTGGTTTCTCGGGTCCCGGCAGGCGGCGGCGGCGGCCTCGACGATGGCCGACGGGGTGGGGAAGTCGGGCTCGCCGGCCCCGAAGCCGATCACCGGCTCGCCGGCCGCCTTCATCGCCTTGGCCTTGGCGTCGATCACGAGGGTGGCGGAGGGGGCCACGGCGGCGATCCGGGCGGAGATGCGGGCCATGCCTGCCATGCTGGCAGACGTGGCCAACCCCCCTGTTTCGAACTCCCCGGGCGCCGGCATCGTGCTGCCCGACGACCTCAAGCCCGCTGACGGCCGCTTCGGCTGCGGCCCGTCCAAGGTCCGGCCGGAGGCGCTGGCCTCCCTCGCCGCCCGGGCCCACGACTGGATGGGCACCAGCCACCGCCAGAAGCCGGTGAAGGAGGTCGTCGGCCGCCTGCGGTCCGGCCTGGCCTCCCTCTTCTCGCTCCCCGACGGCTACGAGGTGGCCCTGGGGAACGGTGGCGCCACCGCCTTCTGGGACGCCGCCAGCTTCTCGCTGGTCGAGGCCCGCAGCCAGCACCTCAGCTTCGGCGAGTTCTCCTCGAAGTTCGCCGCCGCCTGCACCGCGGCGCCGCACCTGGGCGACACCGACGCCATCACCTCGCCCACGGGCACCGCCCCGTCCTTCGCCCCGGCGAGGGGGATCGACGCCTACTGCCACCCCCACAACGAGACCTCGACCGGCGTGATGGTGACCCCCGACCGCCCCGAGGGCGCCGATGACGGCGCCCTGGTGCTCATCGACGCCACCTCGGGCGCCGGCGGCCTGCGCTTCGACCCGGCCGACGTCGACGCCTACTATTTCGCCCCCCAGAAGTGCTTCGCGTCCGACGGCGGCCTGTGGCTGGCCCTGCTGTCGCCGGCCGCCCTCGAGCGCATCGCCCGCCTGTCGGCCGACCGCTGGTGCCCGGCCTCCCTCGACCTGCAGATCGCCGTCGACAACAGCCGCCTGAACCAGACCTACAACACCCCGGCCCTGGCCACCCTGTGGATGACCCTGCAGCAGGTCGAGTGGATGAACGACCAGGGCGGCCTCGAGTGGGCGGCCGGCCGCAGCGACGCCAGCTCGGAGATCCTCTACGGCTGGGCCCAGTCGTCCAGCTACGCCACCCCGTTCGTCGAGAAGCCCGACGAGCGCAGCCGGGTGGTGGGCACCATCGACCTCGACGACGCCGTCCCCGCCGACCAGGTGAACGCCGCCCTGCGGGCCAACGGCATCGTCGACACCGACGGCTACCGCAAGCTGGGCCGCAACCAGCTGCGCGTCGGCATGTTCCCCGCCGTCGACCCCGCCGACGTCGAGGCCCTGACCAGGTGCATCGACTTCATCGTCGAGCGGCTGACGTAGCCGTCCACCGCAAGTTGGCTTCGCCGCCGCCGATCGAGCACTGAACGCGGCAGCCGCCTCCGAGGGCTTGCGGCTCGCCCCGCTCGACTGACGGGCCCCCCTCACCACCCGAATTTTCCGAGCATCAAGCCATCCGGCCTTGTACGCTCCGGCCGGCTAGGAGGGGGACAGCGATGGGCGGGGAGTCGGCGCGCTGGCGGCGGAAGTGGGTAGCCGTCGCTGAGCTGATGGTGCTGTTGGTGGCCCTGGCCGGGGTGCTGGCTCTCGGCCGGTGGGTGAGCGAGCCGGTCGCGTCGGCGGTCCATCGTCCGACCCGTGAGGATTGCACGGCAGGCCGTTTTGCCGGGCCCCCCTTGCTGCGGCTCGAGTTGGCCGCCCCCAACGGGCAGGGCAGTTCGCTGACCACCTTCGACGAGCTGGTCGGCTGCACCAATCGGACGAACCTCGGAGAGGCGCTCCGCGAATCGACCTTCCGGGACTTCCGCTTCATCCCGGCGTACGTTCTCCTGCTGCTGTGGTGCTCGGCTCGCATCGGTGGGTTCGCCGAGTCGGATCGGACTTGGTGGTCCGGCTGGGGTGTCTTCCTCCGTAGCCCGCTGGCTCGCGTCGACCGCAACCAGGCGGGACGGCTCGTCGGCCAGGTCGCCGCCTGGTCCGTCCCCGTCGCCGGCAGCCTCGACCTGGCCGAGAACGGTTTCCTGCTGCACACGGCCCGGGCCCTCGTCGACGACCGGTCGCCCAGCGACACGGTCCTCCAGCTCACTGCAGGCTTGGCGGCGGGGAAGTTCGCCCTCCTCGCCCTCCCGTTCGTCTTGGTCGTCGTGCTGCTGTGGCTGTTGTTCTCGGCGATCCTCCGGTCGAAGGTCATCGAAACACTGGCCTCGGCCGTGGACGTGCCGGGGCTCGACGACCCGGGCCGGCGTTGGAGGATCCCCGAGGTCGACGCCAACGAAGAGCTGAAGGGCGTCATCGCCCAGAACCCGAGCAACTACGGCATCTGCTTTTCAGGCGGAGGCGTAAGGTCTGCCACCTTCGCGCTGGGCGCCCTCCAAGAGCTCGAGCAGCTGGGGGACACCCCGGTCGAGGACGACCCGGCCGGGGAGCCCAAACGGAAGAACCTGGCCCCGTGGAACATCTCCTGCGCCCGGTACCTGAGCGCGGTGTCGGGTGGTTCGTACATGGCGGCGTCCTACCAGTTCCTGGCCCGAGGAGGGCGGGGCGCCGACTCCAGCGGCGACAGGCACGACCTTGAGCAAGCGCCGAACCCGACGCGGCGGGGGCTCCACAGCATCGGTACGGCTCCCGTCATCGGGCGTCCTGCCCGCTGGGTCGACCAGAAGTCACTGCCGCCCACTCCCGTGCTAGGCCCTCCCTCCCCGCCCGGCAAACGACCGCTGGTCCGGCCCGCGGGGCCGGTCGAGGACCACCTACGGCGGCACTCGACGCACTTGGCCGACGGCGCGGCCGAGTGGATCCTGGCCGTGGCCGAGGTGATCATCAAGGCCGCCAGCGGCCTGTTCATCCTGCTGCTCACGATCTGGGCGATCGCCGTACCCCTCGGCTGGATATACCGGTACGGCTTCCACGGCCTGAGCGACACCAAGCCGTCTCCGTCGGTCGATCTCCGCACCATCGCCGGGCCGGCGGTGGCGTTCCTCACCTTCCTGCTCCTTCGCGGGCTGGCGCGGATCGCCGACGTCGTCTCGCAACGGAGGCTCGGAGCCGGGAGGACGACCCGAGCGAGGGACCAAGCTCGGGCGGCGACCAGCTTCGCCGTCCTCCTCCTCCTCACCTTCGGCACGGTCCTGCCGTTCGTGGCCGCCAACGTCGAGTCCGCGACCACGAGGCTCGGCCAGTGGGCCGGCCTGGCCACCGACCCCCAGACACCGGACCTGGACAAGGTGAACGGTCACCTGGCGGACGTGGTCTCGGGAACCTCGGCCGCGGCCGTGGCCGCCGGTAAGGCGGCCGCCGTCATCAACGACAGCACCACCCAGTCGGGGTCGCTCCGGGCGTCGGCCGGCGCCGCAGAGGTGGCGGCCGGGCAGGGCGAGGAGGCCGTGGCCGCACTGGCTCGCCTCATGGACGGTGACGACAAGGACGACGACGACCGGTTGGGTGCCCCGGTCCTCGCCGTTCGCTTCGACCCCGAGAGTTGCCGGCCGGTGACACCCGAGACCGAGATCCCCGTGGCCGGAGCACCAGACAGCATCGCCATCCGGGCCTGTGAGGCCGGGCTGTCCGCCGCCGTTTCGGCGGACGCCGTGGCCGCGACCGCCAGGGCGGTCGGCCTCTTCGGCCCCGGCAGTGCCGCGACCAGCGTCGCCGAGGCCGCCGCTGCCGCTACCGCCGGGGCGTCCAAGGCCGGGGTGGCAGTGCGGCGACTGGCCACCGAACTGTCCGGCAGCGCGGCTGCCCCGACGAAGAACCCGCCCGTGGCATGGGCCGGTATGAGCGCCCTGGTGACGCTCATCGGCGCCTTGAACGCCAAGCGCCAGAAGGACGGGGCCAAGAAGGCACCGCCGACCGGACCGTCGAAGTGGGACAAGCTCGTCAAGGCCGTTGGTTTCGGCGGTGTTGGCGAGGTCGTCGCCGGCATCGCCGCTGCCCTGCTAAGCCTCATCGCCTTCAGTGACGTCGTCGTCGACTCGTGGCGCCGAGGAGTGGGGGCCCCGATGAAGGTCGTCGTCGAACAACCCGCCTGGGCCTGGTGGCTGGCCGCCACCGCCCTCCTGATCTTCCTCGTCTGGCGGATGAACGCCAACACCTGGTCGCTCCGGCCCTTCCACCACCGGAGGCTGTGGCTGCCCTACGCGGTCACTCCGGCGGGCCAGACCGCAGATTGGCGGACCGATACCCGGTTCTCCGAGGTCGGGCGAAAGGTCGACGGCTTCCCCGAACTCATAATCTGCGCCGCGGCCCAGACCAGCGGCCGCGAGTGGGCGCCACCGGGCCGGCGGGCGCTGTCGTTCGTCTTCACCGCAGACGCCGTCGGAGGCCCAGAGGTCGGCTACGTCAGGACCAGGACCCTGGAGGCGTTGCTCGGGACCAAGCACCGTTCCGCCATCACGTTGTTCGGGGCCGTCGCCACCAGTGGCGCCGCATTCGGCCCAGCCATGGGTCGCCAGTCCAAGGGTGGCATGGGCGCGGTGATGGCGATGGCCAACGCCCGTCTCGGGGCATGGCTGCCCAATCCCCACCACCTCGCTCGGCTCGCCGCCGTCGAGAAAGGAGGCGGGTCCCTCCGGACCTGCTCCCTCGGCCGCCGGCCCCGGCTCTGGTACTGGTTCATGGAGATCGCCGGTCAGTACCCCACCGATGCCAAGCTCGTGCTGACCACCGACGGCGGACACGTCGAGAACCTCGGTTTGGTCGAGCTCCTCCGCCGCCGGTGCAGCCGCATCCTCTGCTTCGACGCCTCAGGGGCCGGCTCGACGCCCGCCACCCTCGCCGAGGCGATCGTGATGGCTCGCGAGGAGCTGGACGTGAAGATAACCCTGCAGTCACTCCCGGGTTCCGGCGACGGGGTGCCGCCAACGACAGAGGGAGAGGCGGTCGTCTCCCCCCGGCCGGATGGGAGCTTCGCCGTGGAGTTCAGCCTGGCCGGACGACCGGCGGCAGCGCCCGGGGTCCTCGTGCCGGGCACCTTCGGGGCGGACCCCCTTCACCGTCGGGCCGGCATGATCGAGGCGTTGGCGGCACGGATCGCCGGCCGACCCGTCCTGGTGGCCAAGATCGAGTACCCGGCCGTTGACGGCGAACCCGCCGTCCCGGCGAGCACCGGTTGGCTGGTCTACGGGACGCTGGCTTTGGCAAACCCGGGCGCCGAGGAATGGGACCTCCTTGAGTACGCCCACCGCCACGACGTGTTCCCCAATGACGGCACCGTCCGGCAGTGGTTCGACGCCTCCACATTCTCCGCCTACCAACAGCTCGGGCACCGCACGGCTCGGCGGATGGTGGATGAGGCGGTCGCCTTCAATATCCCGGTGGCGTAGCGAGGCTGCGGGTCAGTGACAGAGCTTGGGACCCTTGGCTCTGGCGCGCCACCTCCGCCGAGGCGCGCACCCCGAACGCTTCCGACGGAAGCGCCTCCTTCTCCGGTGCGGCATCGCCACCGCTACAGCGAGAAGCGGCGGCGGAGCCAGTCGGCCAGCAAGGGGTCGACGATCACGGTGTGGCCGTCGGCTTCGCGTACGTGGCCGTGATCGATGAGCGCAGCTCGCGCCGCGGTCGCCGTGCCCTTGGCCAGGTCGTGGATCGTGGCGGTGCGGCCGTAGATCGAACCGGTGTTGGCCAGGGCCCGAAACGTCTTCTGCTGACCCAGCGGCAGCCCGGCGTGAAGTCGTTCGAGGCCGCCGGCGACGTCGGCGCGCACCTGTTCGAGCGTCAGCTCCCAGGTGCCGTCCCCGGCGCCCTCCCCCTCCGGCGTCGCCCGCCACGCGGCGTCGGCCAGCTGCATTGATCGCTGCGGATGGCCACCAGCGAACGCAGCGATGCGGTCCGGCAACGGGCCGGCGTCGCGGCCCGTGGCCGCGAACCCCTCGGTGACGATGTCGAAGACGGCGGAAGCCGGAAGCGGACCGACCTCGATGAGGTCGGCCTGGCCGTAGAAGGGCTGGGCCTGCGAGGTGAACAGGGTGCGCATCATCGACGGCTCCGACCCGGCGAACACCAGCCCGAGGTGCTGGTAGTGGTGTTGCAGGCCGGTCCGCAGCATCCCGGCGGCGCCCGCCACCCCGGAGATCCCGGAGAACTCATCGAAGGCGATCACGATGGCCGTTGTCTCGGCCGCCCGCACCAGCACCTCGAGGAGAGCGCGGACCGTGAGGGCGGGGTCGGGACGGTCGCGAGCTGCGCCCCGCATCTCGACCTTGATCCCCCCGATCTGCAGCGACGTCGCCGCCGCGACGCGGCCAAGCGCCTGGCGCAACGGGCCCCGCACGGCGTCGAGGCCGTCGTCCAACCGGGCCGCCAGGTCGGCGAGCGAGGTGAGGGCGTAAAGGTCGACCCAGACGGGTGTCGGGCCCACCTGTTCGAGGTCGGACAGGACCCGGCGCAGCACGCTGGTCTTGCCGTAGCGCCGGGGCCCGACCAACACCGTCACGCGGTGGTCGACGAGACGCTCGGCCAGATCGCGCACCAGGTCGTCGCGGCCCGCGACCTGTCCCGGCTTGAGCGGTCCCTGGTAGGGGAATGGAGAGACTTCCATGTCGCCATGGTACCGTTAATCCGAACCTACAAGGTATGGTCCTTCGGTACCCTTCCTGAGAGGGCGCCAGGCCAACCGGTGTTGGGATCGAACGCTGCTCAGGTGCTGCGGCCGTGGCCGGTTCCTGCCGGGATGATCCAGCGGGCCGGAAGGCTGGTGACCTCAGCGATGAGGTCGAAGTCCCGGTCGTAGTGGAGCACGGTGGCGTCGTGCTCCAAGGCGGTGGCTGCGACGAGAAGATCGGGGATGGGCCGACGGTGCACCCCGGAGCTGGCCAGCCGCCGCTGGATGTCCAGCGCCCGGAGGGCGACCGACTGCGTGAGGTGGAGCCAGGGCAGACTCGACAGGTCCTCCCACCGCAGCTCATAATCGACTGCACCACGGGCTGAGTACAACAGCTCGAGGGCGACGATCTCGGTCATGCACAGAGAACCGTCAGCCGCCAGCGCCAGGAGCAGGGCGTCAGCAGCCCGGCTGTGGCGCTGCTGCTCGAACGCCGACTTGTCGGCCAGGAAGACGCCTACCGCCACGCGCCCCGCATGACCTCGGGGTCGAGGAGTTCGTCGTCGGCCGTGCGGAGGGCCTCCAGGGCGGCCAGGCGCTTTGGGCGAGCGGCGATCTCAGCCAAGGCCCGGTTCACTGTCTCGACCTTCGTCGTGGTGCCCAGCTCCGCCGCCGCCGCGGCCAGCGCCGCATCATCGATGTCCACCAGCGTCCGGGTCATCGGGTCCTCCTCACTCGCGTCGTATATCGCAGGATCGAAAGAAGGATATCAACTCAGGAGGCGGGAGATGACCGTCTGGTCGGCGGGGCCGTCGTGGGTGAGCTCGCCGTCGCGCAGGGCCAGGCAGCGGTTGGCCCGGCCGACGTACTCCATCTGGTGGGTGGCGACCATGACGGTGGCGCCGGAGTCGGCGGCGTCGTCGAGGAGGTCGAGGAGAGCGGCCTTGCCGGCCTGGTCGAGGCCGACGAAGGGCTCGTCGACCACCAGCACCTCGAAGGGGCGCACCAGGCCGAGCACCAGTGAAGTCTTCTGGCGCAGGCCACGGGAGAACCGGGCCGGGAGGTCGTCGAGGCGGTTGGTGAGGCCGAGCCGGTCGACCAAGTAGGCCGAGCGGTCCTGCCAGCCGTCGGTGTCGTGGAGGCGGGCCACGAACTCGACGTGCTCGGCCAGCGACAAGTCGTCGTAGAGCACCGGGTCATCAGGCAGGTAGGACAGGGCGGCACGGGCATCGATCGAGCCAGCCGGGTCGCCGGCCACCTCGGCGGCGCCGCCGCTCGGCTCGAGCAGGCCGGCCAGCATGCGCAGCAGCGTGGTCTTGCCCGATCCGTTGGTGCCGACCAGCACGACCCGCTCGCCGGCCGCCACCGACAGGGAGAGGGGAGCCAGAGCCACCAGCTCGCCGTAGGCCTTGCTCAGCTCCCGGGTGGAGAGGGCCAGCGGGAGCGGCTCGGCCGTCGACACGACCGGCGAACCTACCCGTCGTCCGCCGCCCGCCTGCCCCGACCGGCTGTCTGCGCCTCGGCCAGGAAGACCTTTAGCTCGGCGCCGAAGCGCACCCAGGCCAGGGTCAGGCCGCCGAGCACGCCGAGGAGGGGCACCAGGATCTGCACGGCCGGGCCGCCTGGCGGCACGCCCCGCTTGGCCGCGGCCTGGCCGATGAGCACCGGGATCAGCCCGCAGATGGCGCACAGGGGCGGGAACCCGATGCGGAAGATGGCCCGGGTGCCGGCCACCTCGGGGGTGAGCAGGGCGGCGTCGGTGGGCACGTCGGGGCCCTTGATGGTGGACACTGCGGCGCCGCAGCAGGCCAGCACGCCGGTGGCGACAGCCGCGGGGATGCCGACGGCGAAGGCGGTCTCGACCGGGGCACCGACGGCGACGGCGGCCAGGATCCCGACCAGGCCGAGCAGGCTGAGCGCCACCATGGGGACGACCAGGAGCAGGGCGCGCAGGGCGCCGGAGGCGCGGGGCACGGATTCCTCCCGGTCAGGGTGGTCGAGCTGCTGGGCCAGCGGCTCGATGGCGTCGAGGGCGGCCAGGTAGGCGCACAGCCCGGCCGGCACGATCAGGACCTTGGTGCCGGCCCACGCCCCGGCGCACAGCAGCCCGGCGGCACCGGCCAGGACCACCAGCCGCAGCAGCCGCCCGGCCGGCCAGCGCGACAGGTTCTGCAGGCTGCGGCGCAGCGCCAGCTGCGCCGGCGGCTTCAGCCCAGGCGCTCGGGTGCCCGCCGCGCCCACCGCTCCCGTGGCCCCGCCCGCGGCGGGCGGGGGCTTGCTCGCCGGGGTCGGTGCCCGCCGCCCGATGCGCACCCACGGGCGGTTGCGGGGCCGCTCCTGGGCCAGCTGGCGGCGGAGGACGAGCACGGTGCGCACGTCGCCCAGGGTGGCGGCGAAGCGCAGCTGGCCCACCAGCCGGCCCCGGTCCTCGGCCGCCTCGAGCGAGGTGCCGCCGACCCCGAGCAGGCCCACGGGCACCAGGAGGAGGGGGAGCAGGCCCAAGAGGTCGACGGCATGGAAGCGCAGGGGCGTGAGCGACAGGCCCCCGAGGAACGTGAGGGGTGAGGTGGTGGTGCCCCGCCACAGGTCGAGGCCCGACCAGACCAGCACGACCAGGGCCAGCAGGCCGCTGAGGGTGCGGCCCAGGCGCCGGCCGCTGACCACCAGGGCGGCGCCGAGGGCGGTGGCGGCGACGCACGCGCCGACCAGGGCGCCGGTGGCCACCCACTCGAGCGCCGGCCGGGGCAGCCGGTGGCTGGCGTTCACCCCGACCATGGCGCCGGCCGCCGTTCCGGCGAACAGCCCGTAGCGCAGCTGGCGCAAGGCGGGGGTGCGCAGCGCCGCCGTGCGGTCGACGGGGGCCAGCAGGACGTGGCGAACGTCGGCGGGGGGAAGGGCCAGCGGGCCGCCCCGCCCACCCGAGCGGATGCCGACCGCCGCCGCGAGGGCGACCACGAGGCCCATGGCCGCGGGACCGTGGTGGACGACGGCCCGCAGCTCGCCCGGGTCGAGGGGCCCGTCGCCGGCGACGTTGGACAGCCCGACGACGGTGAGGGAGCCGAGCAGGGCGGCCAGGTAGACGTTGTAGAGGGCCTCGAAGCGGTCGACGGTGGCCAGCCGGTTGCGGCGGCGGGCCCGCTGGAGCGACCGCAGCGCCTCGAGGCCGTGCCGGTCGGCCTCGTCGCCGTCGGCGGCGTCGCCGTCGGCGGGGGCGGGCTGGGCGGACATGCCGGTCCGACGCTACCGGTGCGGCCTAGCCTGCCCGGGGTGCGGCGCACAGGTGTGGTGGTCCTGGTCGCGATGGTCTCGCTCCTGGCCGCCCGACCGAGCCCGGCGGCCGCCGCACCGGCCCCACCGCCCGGCCCGACCACCACGGTGGCCCCACCGAAGTCCTATGTCCTGGTCGACGCCGACACCGGTGCCGTCCTGGCCGCCGAGGCCGACCGGCAGCCCCGGCCGCCGGCGTCGCTCACCAAGGTCCTCACCGCCCTGGCCGCCTCGGCCACCCTCCCCCACGACGGCACGCTGACCATCAGCGAGCGGGCGGCGGCCCAGCCGGCCAACAAGGCCGGCGCCAAGGCCGGCGAGGTGTGGCCGGTCACCGACGCCATGCACCTGGTGCTCCTCCAGTCGGCCAACGACCTGGCCCTGGCCTTCGCCGAGGCGGTCGGCGGCACGGCTGAGGGCTTTCAGGACGTCATGGCCCGCACGGCGGCGGCGGTCGGGATGATGGATCCTCAGATCTGGCAGGATCCGGCGGGGCTCGATGACGAGGAGTCCCTCGGCGGGGGCAACTCGGTGTCGGCCCGTGACCTGGCCATCGCCGGACGGGCCCTGGTGGCCGACCCGTGGCTCAGCCCGATCGCAGCCAAGCCCCGCTACGCCTTCACCGCCCCCGACGGGGTGGGCCGGGACGCCCTGAACCACAACAAGCTGGTCCTGGGCCGCTACCCGGGGGCCATCGGGGGCAAGACCGGCTACACCAAGAAGTCGGGCAACAGCCTGTTCGCCTCGGCCCAGCGGGACGGGCGCACCATGGTCGTCGTCGTCATGGACACCAAGGACGCCTACGGCTTCACCACCAAGCTGCTCGACCGGGGCTTCGCCACCCCCGCCTCCGCCCAGGGCGGCCTCGAGCGCCTGCCGCCCCTGCGGCTGCCGACGGCCGCCAGGATCCTGCCGCCGGCACCGCCGACCACGGCGCCGCTCAGCCCGCTGGCCACCCCGTCCGAGGCGGGAGCCGGCCCGGATCCCGCCGCCTCGGCGGCGTCGCCCGAGCGGCCCCCGCTCGACGCCTCCCCCGTCGCCGGCCCCGGGGAAGACCGGGGTGCGGCGCCCCTGGTGGCCGCCGGCGGCTCGGTGATCGTCGTCATCCTGGTCGCCGGCTACCGCCACCAGGCCCGGCGGCGGCGACGGCGCGGTGAGTACCGGGTACCGGCTCGCGGCCCCGCCCGCTGACCCCTCGGGACCACGCCCCGAGCGTGCGAAGGCGAGCACAAACGTCCAGATGAGGACGAAAGCGCGAACCCGTGCGAAGATGCGGTCGTGGGATCTCCCGTGGTGAGCCGTGGCGCCACCCCACGGGGAGCGCACTTCCGTCCCCCCGAGCCGCGCCGGGCCCGCCGCCCGACTCCTGCCGGCACGCCTCGGGAGCGGGCGCGGATGCAGCAGGCCCGCCGCCCGGCTCCAGTCCGTAGCCCTCGGGAGCGGGCGCGGATGCAGCAGGTCTACCGGCGCCGGCGGATCGTGGCGCTGGCCCTGGTCGTCGCTGTCCTCTTCTCAAGCTGGTGGGTGGCCA
>JBBSKY010000066.1:0-15604 GCA_038255915.1 Acidimicrobiales bacterium
CCCCACCGAGCCGACGGCAACCGAACCGACCCCGGCCGAACCGATCCCCACCGAGCCGACGGCAACCGAACCGACCCCGGCCGAACCGATCCCCACCGAGCCGACGGCAACCGAACCGACCCCGGCCGCTCCGATCTTCGGCCGGTTGTGGGGCGTCGAGCCGACGGCAACCGAGCCGGCCCCGCCGGGCCCGAAGCCCACTCCGCCGAGCCCCGCCGATCCGAAGGCCGATGAGCAGCGCCTCGACCAACCGGTCAGGTTCGCAGCGGAACGGCGCGTTCCCCTCGATCCTTCCCGATGGACCGCTCGGACCGCTCGGACCGCTGAAAAGTGCCTTAGATTGTGGGAAGCAGCGCGTCATCGCAGGTCGGATGCATGACCAGCCGGGCCCGGATCCAGGCCCGGCGCGCCAGCCATGAGATGCGCGTCGCCGTGCGCCGCCCGGGGTCGTCGCGCCACGTCCTGCCCGACTTCTTGATCATCGGCGGCCAGCGCTGCGGGACGACGTCGCTGTTCGAGTACCTGTGCCGGCACCCCTCGGTGTGCCGCCCCGTCGAAAAGGAGCTGCAGTTCTTCTCCTACCGCTTCGAGCGGGGCGTCTCGTGGTACCGGTGCCACTTCCCCACCGTGAAGGCGGCTCGCGGCCGCAAGGTCTTCGAGGCCACGCCGTACTACCTCCTCCACGACCAGGCCCCGAGCCGGGCCGCCTCCGTGGTGCCGGAGGCGAGGCTCGTCGCCCTGCTGCGCAACCCGACGGAGCGGGCCTGGTCGCACTACCAGCACAACGTGCTGCGGGGCACCGAGGTCCTCCCCTTCGAAGCGGCGCTGCAGGCCGAGTCAGAACGCCTGGACCAGGGCGGTGACGGATCGTCCAAAGCCTCGGCCTCCCACCACAAGCGGCACTCCTACGTCGCCCGCGGCCGCTACGCCGAGCAGCTTGACCGCTGGCTGGCCGTGTACCCCCGCGAGCAGCTCCTGGTGATCTTCTCCGAGGACCTCTACCGGGACCCCGAGGCCACCTACGCCCGGGTGCTCGAGTTCCTCGGCCTCCCCGGCCACTCGCTGGCCGAGTACCGGGCGCACACCCGGAGCGGCGCCTGGAACGGGCCGCCCCTGGCCGCCGCCACCCGCAACCACCTTGAGCGCACCTTCGCCCCTCACGACGCCCGCCTGGCCCGCCTGCTCAGGACCGACCTCCCCTGGTGACCGGGCTGCTGAGGAGCGCCAGCAGCCAGGCGGACGGGACGGACCCGGCCGAGCGCCTCGCCGAACCCGTCGGGGACTCGCCGCCCGGTGGGGACGACGAGGCGTTCCGCAGCGAGGTGGGCGGCCTGGCCCGTGGCGGCCTCCTGAACCTGGGCAGCAGCATGGCCAGCCAGCTGGCGATGCTCGCTCTCACGATCGTGCTGGCCCGGGTCCTCGGGCGCGACACCGCCGGTGTCTACTTCCAGTCCTTCGCCTTCCTGTCGCTGCTGTCCCTGCTGTCGCTCGCCGGGTTCCGGAGCGCCCTGACCCGGTTCGTGGCGATGCACCTGGCCAACGACGACGTCCCCCGGATGGTGGGGGCGGTGCGGCTGGCCCTGTGCATCTCGGTGCCGGCCTCGGTGGCCCTGGCCGGCGGGCTCTACGCGACGGCGCCCTGGTTGGCCCGCTCCGCCTTCGACGAGCCCCGCCTCGAGGTGGCCCTGCGGGTGGCCGCCGTCGCCCTGCCCGCCGTCTCGCTGCAGGAGGCGGCGCTGTCGGCCACCCAGGGCTTCCGGACTATGAAGCCCTTCGCCCTCGTCGGGCTGCTGCTCGAGCCGGTGCTGCGCCTCGCCCTCTCCGGCGCCCTCCTGGCCGCGGGCTTCGGCCTGCGCGGCACGCTGGTCGCCCTGACGGTCTCCAGCTGGATCGGCGCCGCCGCCGCCGTCACGTGGCTGCACCGGCTCGTCGGCCGGGCCCGGGACGGATGCACGGCCCCAGGACCGGCCGTGGTGGTCGACGCCGGCCCGTTCCTGCGGTTCTCGGCGGTGGCCTGGGTGGCCTCGTTGGCCTCGACGGGGCTCATCTGGGCCGACACCATCATCCTCGGCCTGATGGTGACGAGCGGTGCGGTGGGCGTGTACAACGCCTCGGCCCGGCTGGTCACCCTGGCCGTCTTCGTCGTCAACCCCATCAACGCCGCCTTCGCCCCCCGCATCGCCAATCTCTTCGCCCGGGGCGAGCTCGGTCTGCTCCGGGAGATCTACACGGTGGCGACGAACTGGATCGTTCGGCTGTCGCTGCCGGCCTTCGCCATCCTCCTGGTGCTGCCCGGTTCCCTCCTCGGGCTCTTCTTCGGCGGGGCCTACGGCGCTGGCGCGACCGTCGTGGCGATCCTCGCCCTGGGCCAGCTGTGCAACGCGGCCACGGGCCCCTGCGGGATGGTGATCAACATGTCCGGCCGAAACCGGCTGAACCTCATCGACAACCTCATGGTCCTCGGCTTGAACATCGTGCTCAACGTGGTATTCATCCCGATCTGGGGCATCAGCGGCGCCGCCCTGGCCTGGGCCATCTCGCTGGGCGCGGTGAACGTCCTGCGGGTGCTGCAGGTCCGCCTCATCGTCCGGGCCCTGCCCTTCGACCTCGCCCAGGCCAAGGCGTTCCTGGCCGCGATCGCTGCCGGGGCCGCTGCGCTGGTGACCTCGCGCTGGCTGCTCGACGGACCCACGGGCGCCCTGACCGCCATCGCCGCTGCGGGTGCCGTCTACGTCGCCCTGGTGATCGCCCTGGGGCTGCCCGACAGCGACAGGATGATCGCCGGCCTCCTGACCCAGAGGGGCCCTGGTCGCCGCGCCGGTCCGGCGAGCATGGCCACAGCTCCCGCTCCGGTCCTGACCACGACCGGCGACCCTCAGGGGTAGCCGAGCTCGTGGCGCAGGGACCGCGTGCGCAGGGCGACGGCCAGCTTCAGCACGGGGTCGAGCTCGCGCTGGCCCGACCCGAGCCGGTTGTAGATGCCCCGCTTGGTCCCGGCCGAGCGGCGCCGGGCGGAGGAGAACTCGCGATACCCGCCGAACACGTCGTGGGGGCTGCTCTCGTGGTCCAGCAGCGCAGGGTCCCAGGGCTCACCCAGCCACTCGGTCACCCCCCGCAGCTCGGCCTCGGGGTCGGTGATGAGCCGGTCGTAGCGCAGCTCGCGGTACCGGGCGGGCCCGAGACGCCGGCCGGCGGTGCGGGCGCTGCGCACGTACCGACCCCATTTCTCGACGGCCTTGAGACCGGACCACCAGCCCCAGCGGCTCCGGTGGGAGGCGACGACGTCGAAGGGGTCCCGCACCACGTGCAGGACCAGCGCGTCGGGGAACAGGACGTCGAGGTAGTCGAGGTGCAGGGCGTACAGCGGCGTCTTGTCGGCCCACCGGCCCTTGCCCCGCCGCTCGGCGTAGTCCTGCATCGTGGTCGAGAACAGCTCGGCCACCTTGCGGTGCCAGTAGTCCTTGTCGAACCCGTACAGCGCCAGCCTCGGCCAGTCCCCGGCGTCGTCGGTCAGGTGCTCGAACGAGCGCAGGAACCGGGTCTCCGGACCGCAGCTGATGTTGGGGTGCGAGTCGAGGATCAGCCGGACGAGCGTGGTTCCCGATCGCTGGCAGCCCACGATGAAGATCGGAGGAGGGCCTGCCATCGGCCGAGTGTCCACCATGCCGCCGGCTGGCGGCAAGCCCGCGACGCCTATCCTCCAGGTCCGTGGCCCAGTCGCTGACGTCGGCGTCTGGACGCTCCCGGTCGCTCCCCGTCACCGTGGCCACGGGGGCTGCCGTCGTTGTCGCGGGGGCGCTGGCCACGGTCAGCGGGATGACGGCCGCGGGCGCCACGATCGACAAGCGGGCCCTGGTCCTGCCCCTGGCGGTCGGCGCCGGCCTCCTCCTCGGCATCGTGGCCCTGACCCGCTTCCAGGTCTACGTCCTGCTCCTCCTGGCCTCTCGCAGCGTCATGGACCTCACCAAGCTCTCCCAGCGGGCGGCGGGCAACACCGCGGCCACCGGCGTCGCCCGGGCCCTCGACCCCACCGCCCTCATCGGGGTCACCTTCCTCGGTCTGGCCGCCCTGTGGCTCCTGGCCCAGCTCCACCAGCGGGGCCGGCTCTTCGGGTCGACCCTCCGGCGGGCGCTGGTGCTGTTCGGCGTCTCGGTCCTGGCCAGCATCCTCCCCTCGACCCACAAGGCGTCGGCCGCCGCCGAGGGGGCCCGGATCCTCGCCGTCGTGGTGATGTTCATCGTCATCGAGGAGCTCTGCCTTGATCTGAAGACGGTTCGCCGGGTGATCGCCGCCTGCTTCGCCTCGTTGGTGCTGCCGGTCCTGATCACCCTCGGCGGCTTTGCCATCGGAGCGCCGAGGGCCGAGACCAAGGGCTCGTTCACCCGCATCCTCGGCACCTACCAGCAGAGCAACGACTTCGGCCGTTACCTCATGCTGTTCATCATCATGGGCATCGCCCTGTACCCCCACCTGGCCCGGCCCTGGCGCCGGCTGCTCATGCTGACGCTCCCGGTGCTCGGAACCTTCCTCCTCCTGACCTACACCCGCACGGCCTTGGTGGCCACCGTGCTCGGGCTCCTCGTCGTGGGGATCCTGCAGAGCAAGCGGGTGCTGGTCGGCCTGGCCGTGGGGATGGTCTTGCTGCTGGCCCTGGTGCCGGCGATGGCCAGCCGGTTCACCGACCTGGCCACGACCACCACCTCGAGCACGGGGACCACGTCGACCAACTCACTTGCCTGGCGCCTCGACTACTGGACCGACGTGCTGCCGTTGGCCAACGGCAGCCCCATCCTCGGCATCGGCATCAACGAGACCCAGTTCAGCACCGACCGGGCCAAGCAGCCCCACAACGACTTCGTCCGGGCCTACGTCGAGACCGGTGTCGTCGGGCTGATCGCCTACACCGCGCTGCTGGTGGCGATGCTGGCCCTGGGCCGGAAGGCGGCCCGCATCACCGAGCCGGGGACCTTCGAACGGGGCCTGGCCGTCGGCTTCCTCGGCATCGCCATCGCCGTCTTCGCTGTGAGCATGGCCGCCAACGTCATCTCCAACGTCGCCACCCTGTGGTACGTCTTCGCCTTCGCCGCCTGCACCTCGGCGGTCGTGCGCTTCAAGACCGCCGAGACCACGGCCGTGCTCCCGGCCGACCCCGCCCCCACCCCCGCCGCCGCCGCCGCCGCCGCCCCGGGGTGAGGATCCTCCACGTCAACAAGTTCCTCTACCGCCGCGGGGGGGCCGAGGCCTACATGCTCGACCTGGCGGCCCTCCAGGAGGCCGCCGGCCACAACACCGCCACGTTCGGCATGCAGCACCCGCAGAACCCGCCGCACCGGTACCAGGCCCACCTCCCGCCGTACCTCGAGCTGAACCCGCCGCCCGCCGGCCTGGGCGCCCGGGCCAGGGCGGCCGGCCGGATGCTGTGGTCGCCCGCCGCCGCCGCCGGGCTGGCCCGGGTCGTCGCCGACTTCCACCCCGACGTCGTCCACCTGCACAACATCTACGAGCACCTCTCGCCGTCGGTGCTGCGGCCCGTGCTCCGGGCCGGGGTGCCGATGGTCATGACCCTGCACGACTACAAGCTGGCGTGCCCCACCTACCAAATGCTGGCCGCCGGATCACCCTGCGAGGCCTGCCTTGGTGGCGGCTTCCACAACGCCGTCCTGCGCCGGTGCAAGAACGGCTCGGCGGTCCACAGCACCGTGGCCGCCGTCGAGACCGCTGCCCATCGCTGGACAGGCGCCTACCGGCCGGTGGCCCGCTTCATCTGCCCCAGCCGCTTCATGGCGACCAAGATGCGCGAGGCCGGCGTGTTCCCTGACCGCCTCGTCGTGGTGCCCCACTTCGCCGAGGTCGCCACCGTGGCCACCAAGGTCCAGGCCGGTGGCGACGTGCTGTTCGCCGGCCGCTTGTCGCCGGAGAAGGGGGTGGACACCCTCATCGAGGCCGTGGGGCTCGCCGGCCCGGCGGTGCGCGTCGTCATCGCCGGGGATGGGCCGCAGCGCCAGCGCCTCGAGGCGCTGGCCGAACGCCTGGCTCCGGGCCGGGTCCGCTTCCTCGGTCAGATCGCCAAAGCCGAGCTGCACGACCGCATCCGGGCCTCGGGAGTGGTGGTCGTGCCCTCGCGGTGGTACGAGAACCAGCCGATGATCGTGCTCGAGGCCTTCGCCTGCGGCGTCCCCGTGGTGGCGACCACCCTGGGCGGGCTCCCGGAGCTGGTCGAGCCGGGGGTCGACGGCTTCCTCGTGCCACCTGACGACCCGGTGGCGCTCGCCGCCACCCTCACCCGGGCCCAGGACGACGTCCTCCTCCTGCTCAGCCTGGGTGCCGCCGCCCGCCGGAAGGTGGAGCGCCTGTTCGCGCCGGACCGCCACGTCGAGGCCATCCTGGCCAACTACGCCGAGGCGGGGGCGGCGACGCCGGTGGCGGTCGGGGGCCGGAGGTGACCGGCCGTTCTCTGCGGGTGGCGATGATCGGCACCCGCGGCGTACCGGCCACCTTCGGCGGCATCGAGCACCACGTCGAGGAGCTCGGGGCCCGACTGGCCGCCCGCGGCCACGAGGTCACGGTGTACTGCCGCAGCAACTACGTGGAACGTGCCGTTCGCACCCACCGGGGCATGACCCTGCGGCGGCTCCCGACCGTCTCGACGAAGTCGTTCGATGCCATCGTCCACAGCGCCCTCGCCACCGCCGACGCCGTCCGGCGCCACTACGACGTCATCCACTACCACGCCCTCGGACCCGGCCTGGTGGCACCGGCTGCCCGCTTCGGCTCCCGGGCCTGCGTCGTGCAGACGATCCACGGGCGCGACGACCAGCGGGCCAAGTGGCGAGGCCTCGCCCGCAGCGCGCTGCACCTCGCGGGCTGGATGAGCGCCCGGGTCCCCGACGCGACGATCGTGGTGTCGAAGGACCTGGCCAGCTACTACGCCGAGCGGTACGGGAGGACCGTCACCTACATCGCCAACGGGGCGACCACCGAGCCCGGGCTCCCCGCCCAGGAGATCCGCGACGCCTGGGGGCTGGGCGGCCAGCCCTTTGTGCTCTACCTCGGTCGCTTCGTCCCCGAGAAGTGCCCGGACCTGCTGCTGCGGGCGTTCCGGCAGGTGGAGACCGACCATCGACTCGTCCTGGCCGGCGGGTCGAGCTTCACCGACGCCTACGTCGATGACCTGCGGGCGCTGGCCCGTCAGGACCCGCGCGTGCTCCTGCCCGGCTATGTGTACGGCCGACGCAAGCAGGAGCTCTCGTCGAACGCGTCGCTCTTCGTCCTGCCGTCGCTCCTCGAGGGGCTTCCGCTGACGCTGCTCGACGCCGTGGCCCACGGCGTGCCGGTGGTGGCCAGCGCCATCGCCCCCCACCTCGAGGTGCTGCAGGAGAACCAGCCGGGCGGCCGCCTCGTCCCGGTCGGCGACGAGGAGGCCCTGACCAAGGCCATCCAGGCCGCCCTCGGAGACCTCGAGGGCGAGCGGCGGGGGTTGCAGAGCTTCCGGTCGCGGGTGGTCGACACCTACGACTGGAACCGGGCCGCCGACGCCACCGAGCAGCTGTACCACCAGACGATCGCCGCCCGAAGCTGACGCAGCCGCGGAGGCACCGACGGGCGTGTCCCGCCAGACCGCCGGCGGACCCCGTCAGGGGCTGGGCTGGCCGAACCGGCCGGGCGTCGACTGCTCCTCGTGGCGGATGACGTGGATCACGGCGTTGATCAGGGCCAGGTGGGTGAACGCCTGGGGGAAGTTGCCGAGGTGGCGGCCGGTGTGGGGATCGAGCTCCTCGGCGTACAGCTCGAGCGGGCTGGCCAGGGCGAGCAGGCGTTCGCACAGCTGGCGGGCCCGGACGTGCTCGCCGATCTCGGCCAGGGCCGAGACGAGCCAGAACGAGCAGATGGTGAAGGTGCCCTCCTCGCCGCTGAGGCCGTCGTCGGTCTCCTTCACCCGGTAGCGCAGGACGAGGCCGTCCTCGGTGAGCTCGTCGGCGATGGCGAGCACGGTGGCTTGGATGCGGGGGTCGTCGGCCGGCAGGAAGCGCACCAGCGGCATCAGCAGCAGCGAGGCGTCGAGGGCGTCGGTGTCGTAGTGCTGGGTGAACACCCCCCGGTGGTCGAGGCCGTGGGCGCAGATGTCGGCGTGCATCTCGTCGGCCGCCGCCTGCCAGCGCCCGACCGATGCCCGGTCGTTGCGGATCCGGGCCAGGCGGGCGCCCCGGTCGGCGGCCACCCAGCACATCAGCTTGGAGGAGGTGAAGTGCCGGGGCTCGCCCCGCACCTCCCAGATGCCCCGGTCGGCCTCACGCCAGTGGGTGATGGCGCTCTCGACCAGGCGACACAGGATGGGCCAGATGCGCTCGTCGAGGCGATCGCGTGAGGTGGTGTGGATGTAGACCGAGTCGAGGACCGCGCCCCACACGTCGTGCTGGCGCTGTTCGTGGGCCCCGTTGCCGATCCGCACCGGCCGGGCGCCGTCATAGCCCTCGAGGTGCCCGAGCTCCTGCTCGTCGAGGTCGGTGCGCCCGTCGATGCCGTACATGACCTGCAGCTCCTCGCCCCGCTCGGCCACGTCGGCGATGAACCAGAAGAAGTCGTTGGCCTCCCAGTCGAAGCCGAGGGTGTAGAGGCCCCACAGGGCGAAGGTGGAGTCGCGGATCCAGCTGTAGCGGTAGTCCCAGTTGCGCTCCCCGCCGGGCGTCTCGGGGAGCGAGGTGGTGGCGGCGGCCACCAAGGCGCCGGTGGGGGCGAAGGTCAGGCCCTTCAGGGTGAGGGCGCTGCGCTGCAGGTAGCCCCGCCACGGGTGGTCGGGGAAGTGGCCCCGGGCCAGCCAGTGCTGCCAGTGGTGGGCGGTCCACACCAGCCGGCGGCGGGCCTGCTTGGCCGTGTACGGGGGCTCGTGCTCGCTCCACGACAGGGCGCAGAACCGGGTGTCGCCGTCCTTCAGAAGGGTGCGGGCCACGGCCCGGGCTCCCTCGAACCCGATGCGCAGGTCGGTGGTGAGCCTCAGCTGGACGTCGACGCCCTCGGCCGTGGCCAGGCCCTGGTTGTAGCCGTGGTCGGTGTAGGCCCAGCCGGCCGGGAGGCGGCCGTAGTCGAACACCGGCTCGCAGTCGAGGGTCACCTGCACCTCGCCGTTGACGCACCGGATGGTGCGCAGGAGGACGTGGTCGGCGTCGTAGTCGGTGGGGGCCCGCCGATGGGTGTGCGAGCGGTCCTCGAGGTGGTGCCACGGCCCGACCAGCAGCACGTCCCGGACGATGATCCAACCCGTCGAGGTGCCCCAGCTGGTCTCGAGCACCATGGTGCCGGGCAGGTAGCGACGGGCGGCGGGCACGGTCACGTCGGCGGGACCGAGCCGGAAGCCGCCGGCGTCGCGATCGAGGATGGCCCCGAACACACTCGGCGAGTCCATCCGGGGCAGGCACAGCCACTCGACGTTGCCGCTCGGCGCCACCAGGGCGGTGGTCTCGCAGTCGGAGAGGAACCCGTAGCTGGCGATGGGCGGGAACGAGCTGCCCCCGAGCGGCCCTTCGGAGCGGGAGGTCCCGGGCCCGAGCGGCCCTTCGGAGCGGGAGGTTCCGGGCCCGAGCGGCCCATCGGTTGACCCGGGCGTGATCACGCTTCCACTCTCCCAGTTCGACGGGCCGGCCCGCTCGGTAGCGTGCACCGGCGTGGGAGCCGTCGAGGGTGGAGCGTTCGGGCGTGCGATGGCAGCGGTGGCGCCGCTCGACCGGGTGGCCGTGGCCGACGCCGCTGCCCTGCAGGGGCGGCTGACCAAGCCGGCTGGCGCCCTCGGGCGGCTGGAGGCGCTTGGGATTCGGCTGGCGGGGATCGGCAGTGTGTGTCCGCCGCCGATCCCGAGGCCGGCGGCGGTGGCGGTGTTCGCCGCCGACCACGGGGTGGTGGCCCGGGGGGTGACGCCGTGGCCGCAGGAGGTCACGGCTCAGATGGTGGCCAACCTCTGCGCCGGAGGCGCGGCGATCAACGTCCTGGCCCGCCAGGCCGGGGCCGAGGTCGTCATCGTCGACGTCGGCGTGGCCGCCGAGCTGGACGACCGGCCCGGGCTCCGTCGGCACAAGGTGCGGGCCGGCACGGCCGACCTCTCCACCGGACCGGCCATGACCGGGGACGAGGCCCTCGCCGCCCTCGACGTCGGCGGCCAGGTGGCCGCCGACCTGGTCGCGGGCGGCGCCCGGTGCCTGGTCTCAGGCGAGATGGGCATCGGCAACACCACGCCCAGCGCCGCGCTCATCGCCGCCTTCACCGGACGGTCGGCGGCCGAGGTCACCGGCCGGGGCACCGGCATCGACGACGCCATGCTGGCCCGCAAGGCCGAGGTCGTCGAAGCCGCCCTGGCCCTCCACGCCGACGCCATCGCCGCAGGGCCGCTGCCCACCCTGGCCGCCCTCGGGGGCCTCGAGATCGCCGCGATCGCCGGGTTCATCGTCGGGGGCGCCGCCGCCGGCGTGCCCGTGGTGGTCGACGGCGTGGTGGCCGATGCCGCTCTGCTCGCCGCCGCCGCCCTCGTGCCCGGGGTCGTGGACCGCTGCATCGCCGGCCACCGCTCGACCGAGCCGGGCGCCGCCGCCGCCCTCGCCCACCTGGGGCTCGAGCCGCTGCTCGACCTGGGCCTGCGCCTGGGCGAGGGCAGCGGCGCCTGCCTCGCCCTCCCCCTGGTCGAGGCCGCGGCCCGCATCCTGGGCGAGATGGCCACCTTCGACTCCGCCGGCGTCACCGAGAAGGGGTAGCCAGGCCCTGCGTGGCTACGCCGGGGTCGACGCGGCGATCGGGGCGTCGAGGCGGGCCAGGTCGTCGCCGTTGCGGGCGTGGGCCACGTTCAGCATGTGGTGCAGGAGGATGAGCTGGCTGAGGGCCAGGGGTTCGAGCCGGGGACCGTCGCCGATGGCCCCGAGGCTCGGAGGTACGGGGCGCTCCCCGCCCTCGCTGCCCATGACCTCCTTCCAGATGGCCCGCTCGACCCCCTTGGTGATCTCGGGGTCGGCGTAGCCGTGGATGTGGAGGGCGTCGACGGGTCGCTTGTCCTCGTCGCGCACCAGCTTGAGGTGGATGGCGTCGCGGGGCACGTCCTCGAGGATGGTGACGAGATCGGGGTGGGCGATGGTGGGTCGCAGCAGCAGCGAGACCGACAGCGGATCGTCGGTCGTCTCCCCCCGCTCGGCGATGGGGGCGAAGCGCACGACGATGTCGGCGTCTCGGCGCTGGGGGCGGATGAAGGCCTCAGACTCGGGCTCCCGGCGGTCGAGGTCGGCCAGGACCTGGGCCTCGGAGTAGCCCCGGTCACGGGTGTCCCTCTTGATCTTCCAACCCCGGCGGATCTCCTCGGGCGGGTCGAGGTACACCTTGATGTCGAAGCAGGCCTGGGACAGGCGGGTGTGCAGGGGGAGCAGGCCCTCGATGATCACGAACTCGCGCGGCTCGACCAGCTGGGGCCGGTCAAGGGTGCCGTTGGCGTGACCGTAGACGGGCTTGAGGACCGGGTGGCCCAGGGCGAGCAGCTGAAGGTGCTGCTCCATGATGTCCATGTAGTTGCAGTCGGGGTGGAGCGGCGTGAACGGGACGTTCTTGCGCTCGATCCGGTCGTAGCGGTGGTAGTCGTCGACGCAGATGGCGGTGACCCGGTTCGGCCCGAGCGCCTGGACCAGGCCCTTGGTGAGCGTGGTCTTGCCCGAGGCGCTGTCGCCGGCGATGGCGAGCATGACCGGGCGGCGGCGGTGGCCGTCCCGCAGCGCACGTTGGGTGGCGAACTCCTTGTCAGGCACAGGCTTCCCCAATGTCGAGGGTTGGTCCGCCGACGCTACGGGGCGAGGTCGAAGGTGACTTCCCCTGCCCGGTGGACCCGGTGGGGGAAGGGCTGCGCTGGGAGGCGGGCCGGTGCCCGCCCTATCTTCGTGCCCGTGGCCATGGTCCCGGGCCCGCGCGGCCCCGCAGAGCGGGAGGCACCGGTCCGCGGTCCCATCCGGGTCATGCTGGTCGACGACCACCAGATGATCCTCGACGGCCTGCGGTCGATGCTGGCCCCCCACGCTGAGCGCCTGATCCTGGTCCTCGCCACCACCGACACCGACGAGGCACAGCGCTTCGTGCAGGAGGACCCGCCCGACGTCGCGCTGGTCGACGTGCGGATGAAGGCCATGTTCGGCCTTGACCTGTGTGCCCGGCTCATCGCCGCGGCCCCGACGGTGCGGGTCGTCATGCTCACCGTCCACGACGACGAGCAGTACCTCTTCCAGGCCCTGAGGGCCGGGGCCAGCGGTTACCTCACCAAGCAGGTCACCGCCGAGGAGCTCATCGCCCACCTCGAGCGGGTGCGTGACGGTGAGGTGGTGATCGAGCCGTCGCTGGCCGGCCAGGTGGCGCTGTCCGCCGCACGCCTGCACCGCGGCGAGTTCTGGCCCGGCGCTCACCTGGGCCTCACCCAGCGCGAGAGCGAGGTCCTCGAGCTGCTGGTGAAGGGCCACTCGAACCGGGCCATCGCCACCCGCCTGGTGCTGGGCGAGGAGACGATCAAGACCCACGTCCGCGGCGTCTACCGCAAGCTCGGCGTGGGCGAGCGCTCCCAGGCCGTGGCCTTCGCCCTGCGCGAGGGCCTGTTCCTGTGAGCGCAGCGAACGAGCCGGCGAGGAGCGAGCGACGATGCACCGGCGGGAAGCGCTTTGAGTGATCCCGACGCGTGGGGGGATCTGCTGCGGCGGGTCATCGGGCTGACGGCCGAGGACCTGCGGGGGGCCGAGCTGTTCGGGCGCATCGCCGAGCTCGTGGCCCGCACGACCGATGCCGACGTGTGCTTCGTTCACGTGGTCGACGGCAGCGCCGGCGACCTCGTCCTGGCCGGCGCCACCTCGGGCTTCGACCACCTGGTCGGGACCATCAGGCTGAAGCTGGGTGAGGGCATCGCCGGCTGGGTGGCCGAGCAGGGCGAGCCGGCCCTGGTCAGCGACAAGTGGGACGACGCCCGCTACCGCTACATCCCCGCCCTGCGGGGCGAGGAGTTCAGCTCGATGGTCTCGGTGCCGCTCCTGCGGGAGCGCAAGCGGGTCATCGGCGTGCTGAACCTCCACTCCCGCCACGCAGGCCACTTCGGCGAGGAGCACGTGCTCCACCTCCAGGAGGTGGCCGACCTGGTGGCGGGGATCGCCCAGACGGCGATCCTCTACGAGCGACTGGCCACCAAGGAGGAGGAGCTCACCCGCTCGGCGGCCCGCACCATCGAGCTGCAGGAGCTGGACCGCCGTCGGCTGGCCGGCGAGATCCACGACGGGATCAGCCAACCGCTGGTCAGCGCCTGGTACCACCTGCGGGCCGCCAGCGCCTCGGCCCCGGCGGGCGTCGTGGCCGACGAGCTCACGGCCACCCTGACCCTCGTGTCCGACGCCCTCGACGAGGCCCGGCGCGCCACCATCGGACTGCGACCGGCGGTGCTCGACGACCTGGGCCTGGCGGCCGGGCTGCGCAGCCTGGCCGCCGGCCTCTCGGGCACCCTGGTCGAGCTGGATGTGGACGTCGACCTCGAGGAGCGCTCGCCGACACTGGCCCCCCACGTCGAGACGGCGCTGTACCGGGTGGCCCAGGAGGCGCTGCAGAACGTGCAGAAGCACGCCCGCTCCACCCTGGTGCGCATCCTCCTCCACCGTCGGGCCGGTGGGCTCGAGCTGAGCGTCATCGACGACGGCCTCGGCTTCGAGGCCCCCGCCGTGCCCCGGCCCACGTCCTACGGGCTGGAGGGGATGCGGGAGCGGGCCAGCCTGCTCGGCGCCCGCCTCGAGGTGCACTCGGTGCCCGGCAGCGGCACCACCGTCCGCCTCCTGGTCCCGACCGCCCGCCTCGAGTCGGCCGCTCCCTGAGGCGGGCGGTGGACCGCCCCCCTGTCAGCGGCCGACCGTGGCCACCTGGTCGGCAGCGTCAAGGTTCCGGAGAAGGCGTGTTGCCGAGACGAGGTCGACCCGGGGCTGGTGAACCCGGACCACGGCCCGCCGACCGAGGCAGATGCCCGCTCCCCCGAGGACGGCGCCGAGGGCCAGCATCATGAAGCCGAGACCGATGACGAGGTCGGCGACGTTGAAGGCCATGACCGAGGTGTACAGGCTGGTGCGCAGGGCCGAGGCCTCGAAGGCGACGTTGCGCAGCGGGTTGGCCACGGGGCGGCCGGTGGGGCCGAGCACGGCCTTGGCCTCCTCGCTGGTCCCGGCCGGGTTGCCGTCGGTGGCGACGTAGCGACCCAGCTCGGCGTAGGTCCGGCCGCCGGTGGCCTTTCGGGAGTGGACGTCGATGATGTCGCCCATGGCCTTGGCGGTGCGGGCGTCGTCGACCTTGGCGCCGGGGATGGCTGCGTCGGGCGGTGAGACGATCTTCTGGTCCAGCAGCTCGGTGCGGACCTGGTCCCTGGCTTGGAGGCCGCGGGTGATCGAGTAGGCGCCGCCGCCGAGGAAGGCGAGGCCGAGAAGGACGAGGACGAGGGTGCCGATCTTCTTCATGGTGAGCTCCTTTGGTTAGTGGCGCGGTCGAACACCGAGCCGTGGTGTGGTGGGCTGTTCGCTTGTAGTTGACGGGGTGGGTCGACGCCCGAGACCTCTCGAGCGCCGACCTCGGTGGTCAGGTGACGGGGGCGGCCCAGAGGGCGTGCCAGGTCTTGGGGCCGACGATCCCGTCGATCGTCAGGCCCTTCTCCTTCTGGAAGGAGCGCACGACCCGGGCCGTTCCCGGCGCGAAGACGCCGTCGACCTCGAGCTTCCAGCCCCGGTCGGCCAGGCGCTGCTGCACCTGGCGCACGGCGTCGCTCCGGTAGCCCTGGCGGGTGGTGCCCGGGAAGTCCGGTACGCCCGGTGAGGTCGAGGTGCTGGCGCCGGCCTGGCCGCTGTAGGGCGGGCGGGCATAGCCGAGGATCGACCCGTTGCGCTTGCGCACGACCCGGGCGCAGCTGTCCCGGTAGTTGCCCTCGATGGCCACGATCGAGTCCGGTCGCACCGACTCGACCATGCCGATGTGGTCTGAGCGGCCCGTGTCCCACTGGAAGAGGACGAGGTCGCCGGGCTGGGGCTCGGTCGTGGTCCAGGACCACCCGCCCTGGCTGGCGCGGGCCATGTCCATGATCGACTGGCAGAGCCAGCTCCGCAGCGGGATGCCGACCCGGGACAGCACGTAGCTGCAGGCCATGGCGCACCAGCGGTCCTGCATCCCGCTCCAGTCGGTGACGGGCGGGGCGTTGTTGGAGCCGAGCGGGCGCTCCGTGACGCCGATGAGGCCACGGAACTCGTCGAGGGCCTGGCCGGGGGTGGCCATCACCCGACCTCGGCGTCGGCTGCGGTCACGGTGCCGTCGGGCAGGGTGTCCTGGGCGATGTCCTCGTCGCCCGGCGGGACGGCGTCGCCGTCGGCCAAAAGGAGGAGGTCCCCCCTGGTGAGCAGGTCTGCGTCAGGCATGCAACGACTCCTTCACGTGGTACCGGCCAGCGGCCGGTGCTCGTGCGCTCCGCACGGCAACGTCACGATGCGCCACGGGGGTTGCGGATCCGTTGCAGCAGGGTTGCGGCCCTCAGGTCAGCGGTGCCTTCCCGGACAGGAGGGCAGAGGCGAGGGCCGCCGTCTCGAGCGTGCGGGCG
>JBBSKY010000067.1:0-15287 GCA_038255915.1 Acidimicrobiales bacterium
GGGGCCGCCCCGCCCGGCGATGACGGCCTGCTGCATGGAGACGGCCGCGCCGCTCAGGTCGCCCCGCTGCTCCTGGGCGTAGGAGGCCCGGGTGTGGCTGGCCAGGTTCGGCTTGAGGTCGAGCATCTGCTGGGTGGCGGCGAGCGCCTCGTCGACCCGGCCCAGCTCGGTGAGGGCGTCGACCTGGACCCCGAGGGCGCTGAGGTCACCCGGGGCGGCAGCCACGGCCCGGTCGGCCAGGACCAGGGCCCCTTTGAAGTCGTGCTGGGCCAGGGCGAGCACGGTTTGGGCCACCAGCACCCGCTTGTCGCCGGCCTGGCGGTCGGCCAGGGTCTTCAGAAGGGTCTCGGCCCGGGTGTAGAGGGTCGGGTCGGCCACCTCGCGAGCCTTCTGCAGGAACGCGTTGGCCAGGTCGAGGCGGGCTCGGTCGTCGGCCAGGTCCTTGCGGAGACGCTCCTGGGCGTCGGTGATGTCCCGATCGGTGGCCGAGCGGCTGGCCGGGTCGACCTGGAGGTAGGGGACGGCGGTGGACGGTGGCCCTGGCGCGCCGCTGCCCCGGCAAGCCGGGGCAGCGGCGACCACCAAGGCGAGGGCGACCGCGGCCGCCACCCGCCTCGGCACGGCGATCAGGGTGCCCCGGGACCCGGGCAGGCGATCGCAGGGTTGTTGCAGCTGCGCTGAGTGAAGCCGTTGAACGGCGTCCCAACGTAGGGGAACATGCTGAGCAGCGTCCCGTCGGTGGCGTCCACACCATCACTTAGGGCGCTGAAGGGGATCCCGCTGGAGCCGGTGCCATTGAGGTTGTTGATGAAGCCGTCGTCGTCGAGGAAGACGCCGGCCAGCACCTGGATCTCGGTGTCGACCACGTCGTCAGCGAGCTGGCGACCGTTCGGGAAGGAGGCGCCGGGAGGCGATGCCACGTTGATCCGCAGCAGGTCGGCCGGCGGCAGGGCGTTGGCCGCCGACAGGCCGGCCAGCTGGCCGGTGACCAGGGCGATCAGGTCGGGCCGGTTCGCCGCACCACCGGCCGGGATGTTGTTCGCGGAGAAGACCCCCGGGTACAGCACCGGCAGGAGGCGGGTCAGCTCAGGGTCGAGGATGAAGTCGAAGAAGCCGTTGGCTCCGTCATCCTTCGGCTCGGTGGCGTTCCAGCGGTCCTTGCTGCCGAGCGGGATCAGGACCTCGTTCACCAGCGGGATGCCGAGGCGGCTGACCTGGATCCACCCACCGGAGAGGGCGGCCTTGCCGCCCTTGCGGTCCAGGGTGGTGGTCCGGCGGCGCTCCGAGGTGGCGTACACGCCGATGACCGACTTCTTGTCATCGACGACGGTCGGCTGGATGCCCTGCTCGCCAGCGGTCACCGAGGTGATGGGCACCTGGAGGGCGATGGTGTGGACGTTCTTGCCGCCCAGGCCGTCAACACCGTCCGTGGCCGGCAGAGGGATGAGGTGGTTGTTCTGGATCGGGCGCAGGGCTCCGAGGTCGAAGATCGAACCCAGGTCCACGAAGAACGGGTCTTCCCGAACGCCGGCGAAGACCTTGCCGCCGGCCCCGCCACTGAGCGGGGTGATGGTCGGCTGGGCCGTGCTCGCCTCGTAGGCGGCCTGGGGATTGGAGCGCACGCCGACGTTCACGGGCGGCACGATGGCGTTGTTGGCCAGCATCTGGGTGCGGCTCCTGGTGACCTTCTCGACCGAGTAGGTCTGGCGCAGGCTGAGGTCGGGGTCCGTCGGGCTGGTCAGCTGGCCGGTGTTGTACAGGAAGGTGTCCGGGTTGGTGATCTTGGTGCGGAACCGGAAGTTGAAGACGACGTCGTCGGCGACATCGCCGTTGTTGTCGATGCGGATCGAGTACTGGACGTCGTCGCCGAAGCGGGCGAAGTTGGGGCCGCCGTTCGGGTCCTCGAGGCCGATGTAGTTGGCGACGATGTTCAGCATCGTCGGGTCGGTCGTGTCGCGGAAGGCGTACACGTCGGTGTTGTCGGCCGTGGGGTCCTGGCTGATGGCCGGGGCCTCACGGTGGCTGGAGGCCTGGGCGTTGTTGCTTCCCACGCCGACGAACGTCGTCGCTGCCAGCGTTCCCGCCAGCAACAACCCTGTCTTCTTGATCACCACGGCTGCTCCTCGTTGAAGATCGGTCGGTGTCTAGTCATCGCTTAACTGTGCATCTGTGCGTCTGACGCATCCGACCGAGAGGGCCTGGCACACATCACGACCTGTTGGTTCGTGCCCGTTGCCCCGCGCGGATGAACCTTTTTTGGTGGATGTCACGAAAAGTTCATCCGCTAGTCAGTGAGGCCGAGGACCTTCCAGGCGTCGCCGATCGGGGCGAGGACCACCCCGAAGGCCGCCGGCGAGGTCAACCGGGCCACGCGAGCCCATCCCAGGGCATCCGTGCTGTACTGCGCCACGATGTCGGTGGACGCTATGCCCGGAGCCAGGCGACCGACCGCACCCGTGGTGACCGGTCCCGCCTTGCCGCACAGCCCGACCGCCTCCCGCGCCGACCCGAAGAGGTCGGGCACGGCCTGCAGCTCCCCGGCTTTCGGCTGGTCACAGGCCTGCACCGCCGTCACCCAAGCCGCGGCGGCCTCGGCGGCCTTCTCCTCGGGGGGCAGGATCGGATCGGTGGCCGGGTCGCCGTTCACCAGGAATCCGCCTGCTTCCTCGCTACCCGTGAAGGTCTGCTCCTCCCGCGCCGGGCTCAGGCCCCGGAAGGGGTCGAGCCCCGGCTCGTGCTCGACCACGGCCAGCACCATGCCGGCCTTGTCGTCGTCGTCGCCGCCCTCGATGCGGAAGCCGGTGACCGCCGGCAGCTCCTGGCGGCGACGCAGCCAGTCGCTCACGTCGGCGTACTCCGCCCGTGACTGACGGGAGAGCAGCAGGAACGAGGCGTCACGGTCCAGCCGCTGCTCGGCGGCCAGGAAGTCCCGGACGGCGTCGGACAGGCGGGGCCTGGGGGTCGGCTGGGGGTCGGGCAGGGCGGTGGCGGTGACCGTGGTGCTCGTACCAGGCCGAGGCGGGGCGTCGTCGCCGCCGGAGCACCCGGCGAGGAGGAGGACAGCGGCGACTGCGCTTACGCGCGCCGACGCGACGAACCTGAGAGCCGTGGACACGGGTGCACGGTAGCGGGGCCGGCCGGCGGCGCTGGATCGGCCTGGCCGTCCTCGCCCTGGTGGTCCTCGGGGTGCTTCTCGGCGGGGCCCGCCCGGCGGAGGCCCACCCCCTCGGGAACTTCACCACGAACCGCTACGCCCGGGTCGAGGTCTCAGCCGGGGTACTGCGGGTGTACTACGTGCTCGACGAGGCCGAGCTGCGGGCCTTCGAGACCCGCGACGCGGTGGCCAACGACCGCGACCGGTTCGTGGCCGACCAGGTGGCCGGGATCCGCGCCGGGCTGCGGCTCACCGTCGACGGGACCGCCCTCGACCTGACCCCCTCGCCCGCCCGCCTCGACCTGCTCCCCGGCCAGGGCGGCCTCGACACCCAGCGGCTGGCCGTGGTCTTCTCGGCCGCCCTCCCCGCCGGCCCGGGCACCCAACGGGGCACCTTCGACGACACCAACGAGCCGAACCGGATCGGCTGGCGGGAGGTGGTGGTCGTGGCCCGGGGCGACGCCCGGCTCCTCGAGAGCAACGCCCCGGCGGTGGACGCCTCGGATGAGCTGCGGCGCTACCCCGCCGAGCTGCTGCAGGCCCCGCTGGACCAGCGCTCGGCCACCTTCAGCTTCGACGCCGGCTCCCGCCCCGTCGACGCCCTGGCCCTGACCCCGCCGATCGAGGCCGCCTCCCGAGCCGGCGGCGAGCTGACCCGCCTCGTCGAGCGCCAGGGCCTCACGCCCCTCGTCCTGGCCGGGATGCTGGGCCTCGCCTTCGTCTTCGGCTCGTTCCACGCCATCGGACCGGGGCACGGCAAGACGGTGATGGCCGCCTACCTCGTCGGGACCAGCGGACGGACGGCCGACGCGGTGCTGCTCGGGGTGATCGTGTCCCTGATGCACACCGGCAGCGTCCTGGTGCTCGGCCTGGCCCTGCTGCAGCTCAACCGCTACGGCGCCATCGAGCGGATCTACCCGCTCCTCACCGTGCTCTCGGGCCTGATCGTCGTCGGGTTCGGCGCCGTCCTGCTGCGCCGCCGCCTGCGCTCCCTCCGCGCCACCAACCGCCACCACGACCACGGGGGCGGCCACCGCCACGACCCCGAGGCTCACGCCCACGGTAAAGGCCACAGCCACGACGACGAAGCCCACACCCACGGCGAAGACCACGCCCACGGCGAAGACCACGCCCACGGCGAGGATCACGCCCAGGGGGGCCACGACCACGGCCACCACCACGGGCCCGGCGGCCACACCCACGAGCTGCCCGAGGGCACCAAGCCGCTCTCCCGCCGCGGCCTGGTCCTGCTCGCCACCTCGGGCGGCCTTCTCCCCTCCCCCTCCGCCGTGCTGGTCGTGGTGGCCGGCTTCGCCGCCGGTCGGGTGGCCCTCAGCCTGTCGCTCGTGCTCGCCTTCTCGGCCGGCCTCGCCGCCACCCTCAGCGCGGTGGGGGTCGCCCTGGTCCTCGGGCGGCGGGTGCTCGAGCGCCGCAAGCACGCCGGCGCCATCGTGCGGACCCTGCCCGTCGCCGGCGCCGCCGCCCTGATGACCGTCGGCCTGGTGCTCCTGGCCTCCGGCGTCACCCAGCTCTAGGACCGGCCGCCCGGCTTGCTACCGCCGCCAGATCTCGGGGCTCTGGCGCAGGGGGACCAGGTCGCGGCGGTACTGGCGGTGGGTGCGCTCGACGGCGTCGGCCAGCTCGTGCTGCAGGCGCACCACCTCGGTGCTCAGCTGGCGGACCTCGTCCTCGAGGGCGATGACCCGCCGCACCCCCTCGAGGTTGAGGCCGGCCGAGGTCAGCTCCTGGATGCGGCGCAGGCGGTCGATGTCGATGTCGGAGTAGCGCCGGCTGCCGCCCTGGGTGCGGGCCGGGTCAACCAGGCCCTTGCGCTCGTAGATGCGCAGGGTCTGGGGGTGCACGCCGGCCAGCTCGGCGGCCACCGAGATGACGTAGAGGGCACGGGTCCTGCGGTCTCTGGGCATCTCGTAGGGCAACGTCATGCCTCCAGTGCGTCGCGCAGCTGCTCGACCAGGTGGCGCTGCTCGTCGGTGAGCGCCTTGGGGACGGTGACCTCGACGGTGACGAGCAGGTCGCCGCCCTTCACGCCCTTGCCCCGCACCCGGAAGGTGCGGCCCGTGCGGGTGCCGGGGGGCAGGCGCAGGGTGACCGAGCCGTCCATGGTGGGCGCGGTGACGGTGGCACCCAGGGCGGCGTCGGGGAACGAGACACCGACGGTGACGGTGAGGTCGTCGCCGCTGCGGCCGAACCGGCTGTCCTGAGCCACCTGGACCCGCACGTACAGGTCGCCGGGGGGGCCGCCGTCGCGACCGGCGTCGCCCCGCTGCTTGAACCTGATGCGCTGGCCGTCCTGGACGCCGGCGGGGATCCGCACCTTGATGCGGCGGGGCTTGCGGGTCACGCCGCTGCCGGCGCAGGAGGGGCAGGGCGTCTCGACCCGCATGCCCGTGCCCCGGCAGGCCGGGCAGGGGCGGCTGAAGCCGAACATGCCCTGGTTGTCGTCGATCACGCCCCGGCTGCCACAGGCGCCGCAGATGACCGGGCTGGTGCCGGGGGCCGCCCCCGAGCCGCTGCACATCTCACAGGCCACGTCCGAGGTGAGGTTGACCGAGGTCTCTAGCCCGCTCACCGACTCGGCGAACGACAGGTGCAGCTCGGTCTCGAGGTCGGTGCCCTTCTTCGGCCCGCCCGTGGGCTTGCGCCGGCCGAAGGCGCCACCCAGGAGATCGGACAGGTCGGTGTAGTCGAAGCGGACGCCGCCGGGCGCGCTGAAGCCACCGCCACCGCCTCCGCCGCCCCGGCCGAATCCGCTGCCCACGCCGACGCCCAGCCGGCGGGCCTCGTCGTACTCCTTGCGCCTGGCCGGGTCGCCCAGGACGTCGTAGGCCGCCGAGACGTCCTTGAACCGGTCCTCGGCGGTCTTGTCGTTGGGGTTCGCGTCGGGGTGCAGCTTCTTGGCCAGCTTGCGGTAGGCGCTGGTGACGTCCTTGTCGGACGCGGCTGACGACACGCCGAGGACCTTGTAGTAGTCCTTCTCCAGCCACTCGCGCTGCACCGCCATGACGCCCTCGACTAACCCCCGACGACCTTCACCATGGCGGGTCGCAGCACCCGCCCGCGCCAGCGCCAGCCGGCCCGCAGCACCTGGGCGATCGTCTGCACGTCGTCGTCACCGACCTCGTGGAGGACGGCGTCGTGCAGCATCGGGTCGAAGACGTCGCCGTCGGCCCCCACCCGCTCGAGGCCCTGCTTGGCCAGCAGGTCGACGAGGAGGCCGGCCACCTGGTCGACCTCGATGGCCCCGTGCACCCGGGCGGCGTCGACGGCGTCGAGGACGGGCAGCAGCCCCTCGACGAAGTCGCCGAGGGCCCGGTCGCCGGCCTCGGCCAGCTCCTTGTGCACTCGCTTGCGGTAGTTGTCGAAATCGGCCTGGAGCCGCAGCAGGTGGTCGCGGAACTCGTCGCGCTCGCTGGTGGCGGCGGCCAGCACGTCCTCCAGGCTGACCTCGACCTTCTCGGCCACCTCCTCGACCTCGTCGACGACCTCTGCACCCGCGGGCCCGGAGCTGGGCGGCCCGTCGGGGGTCGCGTCGACGATCTCACCCTCGGCGGCCACCTCGTCAGACCCGGCGCCCTCCGAAAGTGCGCCCTCGTCGGGCCCGGACCCCTCGGCGTCATCCTCGGCTGGGCTGTCCACGGCGCCGGGGCGCCCGGGCCCGGTGCCTGCCAGAGCGTCGGCGCCGGCCGGCTCGGGACCGGTGCCTTCCGAGCTGGCGGGCGCACGCCCCTGGGCCTCGTCGGTCCCGCTGCCTTCGGCTCTGCCGGGCCGCGACCCGGGGTTCGGTCGGGCTCGGTCGCCTCTCGTCCCGGGCATGCCCTAGGCCTTCGGGTCGTCGTCGACGATCTCGGCGTCGACGACCTCGTCGTCGCTCGCCCCACCGGTGGCCCCGCCCGGTGCATCGGCAGCGCCGGCCGCCTGCTCGTAGAGGCGCTTGCCCAGCTCCTGGCTGGAGCTGGCCAGCACCTCGGTGGCCCGCTTGATGGCCTCGAGGTTGGTGCCGAGAAGGCTCTCGCGCAGCGCCTTGAGGTTCGCCTCGACCTGCTCCTTCTCGGTGCCGGTGAACGAGTCGGCCTGGTCCTTCAGCACCTTCTCGGTCTGGTACACCAGCGAGTCGGCGGTGTTGCGGACCTCGGCCTCCTCCCGGCGCTGGCGGTCTTCCTCGGCGTGGGCCTCGGCGTCCTTCACCATCCGCTCGATGTCGTCCTTGGCCAGCGAGCTCTGCCCGCTGATCGTCATCGACTGCTCCTTGGAGGTGGCCCGGTCCTTGGCCGACACGTGCACGATGCCGTTGGCGTCGATGTCGAAGACGACCTCGATCTGGGGCAGGCCCCGCGGCGTTGGCGGCAGGTCGACCAGTTGGAACTTGCCCAGGGTCTTGTTGTAGCTGGCCATCTCCCGCTCGCCCTGCAGCACGTGGATCTCGACCGACGGCTGCATGTCCTCGGCGGTGGTGAACACCTCGGAGCGCCGGGTCGGGATGGTGGTGTTGCGCTCGATCAGCTTGGTCATCACCCCGCCCTTGGTCTCGATGCCGAGGGACAGCGGGGTGACGTCGAGGAGGAGGACGTCGGTGACCTCGCCCTTCAGCACGCCGGCCTGGATGGCGGCGCCGATGGCCACCACCTCGTCGGGGTTGACGCCCTTGTTGGCCTCGTTGCCGCTGAGCTCGCGCACCATCTCCTGGATGGCGGGCATGCGGGTGGAGCCGCCGACCAGCACGACGTGGTCGATCTGGCCCTTGGTCAGTCCGGAGTCCTCGATGGCCTGGGTGAACGGGCCCCGGCACCGCTCGACCAGGTCGGCGGTGAGGTCCTGGAACTTCGAGCGGGTGAGCTGGGTGTCGAGGTGCTTGGGCCCCTCCTGGGTGGCGGTGATGAAGGGCAGGTTGATCTGGGTCGACTGGGTGCTCGACAGCTCGATCTTGGCCTTCTCAGCCGCCTCCTTCAGCCGCTGCATGGCCATCTTGTCGTTGGCCAGGTCGATGCCCTCGGAGGCCTTGAACTGGCTGATGAGCCAGTCCATGACCCGCTCGTCCCAGTCGTCGCCGCCCAGCTGCACGTCGCCGTGGGTGGCCTTGACCTCGAACACGCCATCGCCGATCTCGAGCACCGAAACGTCGAAGGTGCCGCCGCCGAGGTCGAAGACCAGGACGGTCTCATCCGCACCCTCCTTCTCCAGCCCGTAGGCCAGGGCGGCGGCGGTGGGCTCGTTGATGATGCGCAGCACCTCGAGGCCGGCTACCTGGCCCGCCTCCTTGGTGGCGGTGCGCTCGGCGTCGTTGAAGTAGGCCGGCACGGTGATGACGGCCTGGTTGACCGTGTCGCCCAGGTAGGCCTCGGCGTCGCGCTTCAGCTTCTGCAGGATGCGGGCCGAGATCTCCTGGGGGTTGTACTTCTTGTCGTCGACCTCCATCGTCCAGCCCGTGCCCATGTGGCGCTTGACCGAGCGGATCGTGCGGTCGGGGTTGGTGATGGCCTGGCGCTTGGCCACCTCGCCCACCAGCACCTCGCCGTTCTTGGAGAACCCGACGATCGAGGGCGTGGTGCGCCCGCCCTCGGCGTTGGGGATGACCGTCGGCTCGCCGGCCTCGAGGGCGGCGACGACGGAGTTGGTGGTGCCGAGGTCAATGCCGACAGCCTTGGCCATGTGGGGTTCCTCCCGGATGCTCTGCGATCGTTGGTTGCCATCACGATAGCGAGGTTGAGTCGCCTATTGACAACTTCCCTCAGCGATCTACCGTCGTCAGCCACCTGCGGCTCTCCAGTGGGCTTCGGCCTGGCGGCGAGGCCGTAGCCTCCGAGGCGAGATGTCCACCCTCATCCTCCTCCGCCACGGCCGCAGCGATTGGAACGACCGGAACCTGTTCACCGGGTGGTGGGACGTCGACCTGTCGCCGGCTGGCGAGGCCGAGTCGGTCGAGGCCGGGCGCCAGATGGCCCAGGCCGGGTTCCTGCCCGACGTGGTCCACACCAGCGTGCTGACCCGGGCCACCCGCAGCGCCGCCCTGGCGCTGGCCGCCTGCGGGCGCTCGTGGGTGCCGGTCCGCCGCACGTGGCGGCTGAACGAGCGGCACTACGGAGCCCTGCAGGGCCTGGACAAGGCCGAGACGCTGGCCCGCCACGGCGAGGCGCAGTTCCAGCAGTGGCGGCGGTCCTACGACGTGCCGCCGCCGCCGATCGAGCGGGGCAGCCCCTACGACGTGGCCGACGACGCCCGCTACGCCGATCTGCCGCCCGAGGTGGTGCCGACCACCGAGTGCCTGGCCGATGTGGTGGCCCGGATGCAGCCCTACTGGGCCGACGGCCTGGCTCCCGACCTGCGGGCCGGCCGCGTGGTGCTGGTCGCCGCCCACGGCAACAGCCTGCGGGCCCTGGTCAAGCAGCTCGAGGGCATCTCCGACGCCGACATCGCCGGCCTCAACCTGGCCACCGGGGTCCCCCGGGTCTACGACATCGGCTCCGACCTGCACCCCACCGGCCCCGGCCGGGACCTGGGCGACCCCGAGGAGATCGCCCGCCGAGCGGCGGCGGTGGCCGCCCAGGGCAAGGGCTGAGGCCCGGCGGCCCCACCCGACCCGTCGAGTAGCTCTCGACGGCAATTTCTGAGACCGTTCGGTGGCGGCCATCGGCCGGGGCGCCGGGCCTACTCGACGACGATCGCCTCGGGGTCCAGCATCCAGCCCCGGCGGCGGACGGTCCGCACCGCCGAGGCGCCGAGGGCCCGGCGCAGGGTGACGAGCAGGCTGTCGGCCCGGCGGGCCGAGGCGTGTTGCAGCCCCGAGCGCCGGGCCAGCTCGGGCCGGCTCACCACCCGGCCGCGGGCCTCGAGCAGGGTGGCCAGGACCGCTACCTCCGAGGCCGTGAGGGGCAGGAGGCGCGACCTGTAGCCCGCTCGGCCCCGGGCCTGGTCGACCCACAGGCCTCCCCCCAACTCCCCGCCAGCGCCCTCCACCCGGTCAGGCCTCACCTCGAGCGGCGGCGCAGCCCGGCTCGAGGAGGTAGCCCCGGCTGCGCACGGTGCGGATGGCCAGCTGCACCCCTTCCAGGCGGCGGCGCAGGCGCAGCACGTGGACGTCGAGGGCGTTGCGGCCGGGGGCGCCGTCCGGCCAGCCGGCCCGGCTGAGGATGTCGCGGCTGACCACGGCGCCGAAGCGGTCGATCAGGGCCCGGGTGAGCCGACCCTCGACCGGCGGGAGCGACACCCACAGCGATCCGACGCGGAGGACGCCGTCGACGTCGAGCAGCGGGGTGGCGCCGGTCCGGGCCCGGGCGGCGAGGGTGGCCATCCGCACCTGGACGTCGACCTCAGAGGCGGGAACCCGCACCCAGTCCTCGAGCGGGTCGACGCCGAACGGCGGGTCGGCCCCCTGATCGACCAGGAGGAGGCGAGGCTGTCGATCGGCGGCAATCCTCTCCCTGCGCTGCGACTCATCCGGCCAGCGCACCAGCACCACGTCCACGCCGGGGAAGCTAAGGGGGTCGCGTTGCGTGCACGTTTCGTGGCCGTGAACGGTGCGCGGCCTTGACCCAGGGCGACGGCCAACAGGTCGGCCGGCACCGCGGTGCGGGCATGGCCCGCGCCGTCGGGCAGCGAGTACGTTGCCGGCCAATGGCAGGACCGAGGCTCAAGCCCCAGCACCTGGCCCTGACCGTCGGGATCGGCTTCGCCGGGCTCACCGTCGCCTCGGGCACCACCGCCGCCCTGCTCGGCTGGGACGACGACGAACGGGTGGCCCGACCCGTCTTCGCCAACATCCCCGGCCCGCTCCAGGCCCTGTTCTACGTCAGCACCTTCGTGGCGTTCATCGCCGTGGGCTGGACCTTCGCCCAGCGCTTCAAGGGCTACGAGCGGGGCACCCCCGACGACCGGCGCACCACCTCCACCAACGCCCGGCGGCGGGTGGCCGACTTCCGCGCCGGGGTGTACATGCAGACCCTGATGCGCGACGGCGCCGCCGGCCTGATGCACAGCCTCATGTACTTCCCCTTCCTCGGGCTGTTTGCCGTCACCACCGTCCTGGAGATCGACCACTCCCTCCCGGCCCGTCTGAAGTTCCTCCACGGCGGGGTGTACCAGGCCTTCTCGGCCTTCGCCGACCTCATGGGGCTGCTGTTCCTGGTCGGAATCGCCTGGGCCTTCGTGCGCCGCTACGTGATCAAGGTGTACCGGGTGCGCATCAAGACCCGGCCTGAGGACGCCCTCATCCTGGGCACCCTGTTCCTGCTCGGCCTCACCGGCCTTCTGGCCGAGGCGGCCCGGATCGCCCTGGCCGGCCAGCCCGACTTCGAGCGGTGGAGCTTCGTCGGCTACCCCCTCTCCTCCCTGTTCCGGAACTCGACCTACCGGCTGGTCAACCCCGGGGCGGTGCACCAGGGCCTGTGGGTGGCCCACGTCGTGGCCTTCCTCGGGTTCCTGCTGATCCTGCCCACCACCAAGCTGCGCCACATGTTCACCAGCCCGATGAACATGTACCTGCGCGACCGGGAGCGGCCGAAGGGGGCCATGAAGCCGGTGCCCCTCATGACCGAGACCACGCTCGAGACCTTCGGCGCCGGCGTGGTCGAGGACTTCACCTGGAAGCAGCTGCTGGACACCGACGCCTGCACGGTCTGCGGGCGCTGCACCAACGTGTGCCCGGCTCATGCCACCGGCAAGGCGCTCGACCCTCGCGAGATCGTCCTGAAGGTGGGCGAGGTGATGTGCGCCACCAACCCTGGCGGGCCGGTGAGCCCGGTGGTGGGCACCGACGCCGAGATCAGCATCGGCACCAGCAGCGTCTTCGAGCGCATCACCCCCGAGGAGATCTGGGCCTGCACCGCCTGCCGGGCCTGCGACGAGGTGTGCCCGGTGAACATCGAGATCCTCGACAAGATCCTCGACATGCGCCGCTACCTGACGCTGATGGAGGCAAGCTTCCCGACCGAGCTGTCCAAGATGTTCAACGCCCTCGAGACCCAGGAGAACCCCTGGGCCTTGTCGAACACCACCCGGGCGGCGTGGGCCGAGGGGCTGCCCCTCGAGGTGCCGATCGTCGACGGCTCCCAGCCGTTCGGGCATGAGTACCTGTTCTGGGTCGGCTGCGCCGGCAGCTTCGACGACCGGGCCAGGAAGGTCACCATCGCCACGGCCAAGCTTCTGCAGCGGGCCGGCGTGGACTTCGCCATCCTCGGCCCGTCCGAACGGTGCACCGGCGACCCGGCCCGCCGCTCCGGCAACGAGTACATCTTCCAGATGCTGGCCACCCAGAACGTCGCCACCCTCAACGCCATGGGCGTCACCAAGATCATCACGCTGTGCCCCCACTGCTTCAACACCCTGGGCAACGAGTACCCCCAGCTCGACGGCCGCTACGAGGTGGTGCACCACAGCCAGCTCCTCGAATCCCTCATCGCCAGCAACCGCCTGGTCCTCGACGAGGCCACCCTCGACGAGCGGGTCGTGTACCACGACGCCTGTTACCTGGGCCGCCACAACGACGTGTACGCCGCCCCCCGCAACGTCATCGGGTCGCTGAAGGGCATCGAGATCGTCGAGGCCCCCCGCAACGGCACCAACGGCCGGTGCTGCGGCGCCGGCGGCGCCCGCATGTGGATGGAGGAGACGGTCGGCATCAAGGTCAACACCGACCGCGCCGCCGAGCTGCTGGCCACCGACGCCAAGCGGGTCGCCACCGCCTGCCCCTTCTGCTACATCATGCTCGACGACGGCGTGAAGGAAAACGGCCGCGACGACGTCATTGTCCAGGACATCTCCATGCACCTCCTCGACGCCATCGAGGCCGGCGAGCGCAACCGGATGCCGGCGACCGATCGGCGAGCCGTTCCGTGAGCCGGGTGAGGACGAGGATCGGGTAGGATTCGGGATGTGAGCGATGTCCAATCCTCGTCCGATCTCGTGCCGATGCTGCTGCGCCAGCCGTCGTCTGCTTGGCAGGCGGTGCGGGTGGCCACCCGGGTGGAGGCCATGGGCCTCCTCGGGACGGGAGCACGACGCGAGCGGATGCTCGACCTCGTGGGTGATGCCTTCGAGGCGCTCGACCGTGCCGGCATCGGCCGCCGCGACCTGGCCAGCCTCCACGGTGCGGGGCCGGCCGACGTCGCCGCCATCGTCAGCCGGGTGGCGCAGGCGCTCGAGGCCTCGCCCCACCCCGACACCGAGTGGGAGGCGGTCACGGCCCGGCTCGGCGAGGAGGTGGTGGCCCGCCTCTGCCACGTCTCGGCCAGCTCGCTGACCCGCTACGCCACCGGGGCACGGTCCACCCCGGATCCGGTGGCCCTTCGCCTCCACCACCTGGCGCTGGTGGTGGCCGACCTCGCCGGGTCGTACAACGACCGTGGCATCCGCCGGTGGCTGGACCGACCCCGGGCCCAGCTTGACGGGTTCAGCCCCGCCTCGCTGCTGGTCGACGACTGGGACCCTGATGATCCGGGTCCCCGTCGGGTGGCCGCCCTGGCCGCGGCGCTGGCCGGCGCCGGAGCAGCCGCCTGAGCGTCACGCCGCCCGGGCAGCCTGGCGAGGTGCTGTGGTTCCGGAACTGCGACCCCGCCTACGCCTTCTTGTGGGAGAGCCCCGACCAGCCCGCAGCACGCTGGCACGGCGTCGGCCAAGGGCCGGTGCACTACCTGGCCGACACGCCCGCGGGAGCCTGGGCCGAGCTGCTGCGCCACGAGGCGATCACCGACGCTGAGGACCTGGCCGATGTGGCGCGGACCATGTGGGCGGTCCGCGTGCCGGACGTCGACGTCGCCGGCGCCCACCGCGTCCGGCTGGCCCGCACCGTCAGCACCGGTGGGCTGGACACCTACGGCCGCTGCCAGGCCTACGCCGGACGCCAGCGCACCGCCAGCGCCAAGGCCCTCCTTGCCCCGTCGGCCGCCCTCTCCCAGGGGGCGGCCGGCGGCCACCACACCGATGGCGGCCTGCGTCCCGGACCGGCCGCCGACGGTCGGGTGCTCGTGCTCATCGGCGCTCGTCCCGATCTGATGGCCTGGGCCGTGGTCACCGCTGGCGCCCCGCCGGCTGACGTCCTCCCCGTCGTCCGCCACCTCTGACACGGTCGGGGTCGCGGCGGCTCAAACCGATCTCGCTGAGCTCGGTGTCGCGGTAGGTGGTGTCGGCCCGGCGCAGCCTCACGTCACTCCGCCAACACCTGGCCGACGGTGGCAACACGGCGGACTAGCCCCACCCAACTCGACGCCACCACGTCGTGTGTCGTGATCTACGATCTGTATAATTGACGTATGACGACCCCGGTGCCGACCAGGTTCACCGCCGACGAGCTGGCCATCATTGATGAGCTCGTCCAAGAAGGCGTCGGCGCCAGTCGGTCGGCGGTGATCCGCCGCGGCGTCCACCAGCTTGCCGACTCGGTCCGCCGAGCCCGTGTCGGCGCCTCCATCGCCCGTTCCTATCGGGAGGACCCGCAATCTCCCGAGGATGACGAGCTGGCAATGGCGAGCGCCATGGCGATGACGAACGCGGAGCCGTGGTAGCACAGGCCGAGCTCTGGCTCATGGAGACCCCGAACCAGAAGCGGCGACCGGTCCTCATCGTCTCCCGGGACGAGGTCATCCCGGTGGTCAGCAACGTCGTCGTGGCACCCGTGACGAGCACCATCCGGGAGATTCCGACTTGCATCCCTGTGGGACCCGACCAAGGGATCGACCACGACAGCGTCGCCACGTTCGACAACCTCGCCGCCGTCCCGAAATCGGTGCTCACCGTGAGGCTCGGCGATCTTGGTGCCGGCGGTCGGCGACAGATCTGCTCGGCCCTCGACGCCGTAGCCAGCTGCTGACTGCACGCCGAGCCGATCGCGCCCGTCGTCCCGCTGCGCGTACGCGAGACTGCGGCGGTAGCAAAGGAGCCCAACGATGAGATGAGTGACCTGGCCCAGCCCGACCCGCCCGCATGGCCCTTCGACCCCCAGGCGATATGGCGCGCCAACCCCACCGACCAGCTTTTCGCCGGGGCGCAGCCCTGGACGGGTGAGGAGACCTTCCAGATCCCGGACCTGACCGGCGAGGAGTCGGCGGCCTTCTGGGCGGCCGTGAACGGGTGAGCCCAAGGCGTCTGCTCGTCGACACCGACGTGTGGGGCGCCGAGCTGGACC
>JBBSKY010000068.1:0-14597 GCA_038255915.1 Acidimicrobiales bacterium
CGTCGACCTGTACGTCGGCGGCGTCGAGCACGCCGTGCTCCACCTGCTCTACAGCCGCTTCTGGCACAAGGTGCTGTTCGACCTGGGGGAGGTGTCCACCCCCGAGCCGTTCCAGCGCCTGTTCAACCAGGGGATGATCGGCGCGGCCGCCTACCTCGACGACCGGGGCGTCTACGTGCCGGCGGCCGAGGTCGCCGACGGTCCCGACGGCACCTTCCTGCACGACGGCCGGCCCGTCAGCCGCCAGCTCGGGAAGATGGGCAAGTCGCTGAAGAACTCGGTGACCCCCGACGAGATCTACGAGGCGTACGGGGCCGACACCCTGCGGGTCTATGAGATGTCGATGGGCCCGCTCGACATGGGCCGGCCCTGGAACACCCGCGACATCGTCGGGTCCCACCGGCTGCTGCAGCGGGCGTGGCGGGCCGTCGTCGACGAGGACAGCGGCACCGTGCGCGTGGCCGACGAGGCGCCCGACCCCGTCACGGCCAAGGTGCTGGCCCGCACGATCGCCGCGGTCGGCGCCGACTACGGGGCCCTGCGCTTCAACACCGCCGTGGCCAAGATCAACGAGCTGGTCAACCACCTGACCAAGTCGGGGAGGTGTGATCGCCGGTCGGCCGAGACCCTGGCCCTGCTCCTGGCGCCGCTGGCTCCCCACCTGGCCGAGGAGCTGTGGCGCCGCCTGGGCCATCAGCCCTCGGTGTGCCGGCAGCCCTTCCCGACGGCCGACCCCGCCCTGCTGGTCGACGCCACCGTCACCCTGGTCGTCCAGGTCAACGGCAAGCTGCGCGACCGCATCGAGGTGACGCCACAGGTCACCGCCGAGGAGGCCGAGGCGGCGGCGCTGGCCAGCCCCAAGGTCCAGGACCTCCTGAACGGCAACGCCCCCCGCAAGGTCATCAGCCGCCCACCGTCCCTGGTCAACGTCGTCCTCTGAGGACGACCCACTATGAGCGGAGGAGCTCGGCCGTTCGGAAGGCGAGGTCGAGGGACTGGCGGGCGTTGAGGCGGGGATCGCAGGCGCTGGTGTAGCGCACGTCGAGCTGCTCCTCGAGGAGGTCCTCGCCGCCGCCCAGGCACTCGGTGACGTCGTCGCCGGTCAGCTCGCAGTGGAGGCCGCCGGGCCACACGCCCTCGGCCCGGCACACCTCGAAGAAGCCGGCCACCTCGTCGACGACGACCTCGAAGCGGCGGGTCTTGCGGCCGCCGCTGGCGGTGAAGGTGTTGCCGTGCATGGGATCGCTGGCCCAGACGACGGGGGTCCCCTCGTCGGCCACGGCCCGCACGATCGGCGGCAGGGCGTGGCGCACCTGGCCGGCGCCCATGCGGCAGATGAAGGTGAGGCGCCCCGGGACCCGGTCGGGGTTGAGCCGGCGGGCCAGGGCCACCGCCGCCTCGGGGGTGGCCGAGGGGCCGAGCTTGACGCCCAGGGGGTTGCCCACGCCTTCGAGGAAGGCGACGTGAGCGTGGTCGAGCTGGCGGGTGCGCTCGCCGATCCACAGCATGTGGGCGCTGCAGTCGTACCAGTCGCCGGTGAGGGAGTCGCAGCGGGTCAGCGACTCCTCGTAGCCGAGTAGGAGGGCCTCGTGCGAGGTCCAGAAGTCGACCTGATGGAGGCCGGCTTCGCGGTCGAGGTCGATGCCGCAGGCCCGCATGAAGGTCATGGCCCGGTCGATCTCGCCGGCCAGCTGGTCGTAGCGCCGCCCCTGGGGGCTGGTGGTGACGAACTGCTGGTTCCAGGTGTGGACCCGGCTGAGGTCGGCGAAGCCGCCCTTGGTGAAGGCCCGCAGGAGGTTGAGGGTGGACGCGGCCTGGTGGTAGGCCTGCACCAGCCGGCGGGGGTCGGGGGTGCGGGCCTCGGCCGTCGGGGCGTCGTCGTTCACGGCGTGGCCCCGGAAGCTGGGCAGGTCGACGCCGTTGACCAGCTCGGTGTCGCTCGAGCGGGGCTTGGCGAACTGGCCGGCGATGCGGCCGACCTTCACCACCGGGACCCCGCTCGAGTAGGTGAGGACCACCGCCATCTGAAGGATGACCTTCAGCTTGTCGCGGATGGCGTCAGCCGAGAAGTCGGAGAAGCTCTCGGCGCAGTCGCCGGCCTGGAGGAGGAAGGCCCGGCCGCCGGCCACCTCGCCCAGGGCGTCGGTCAGCTGGCGGGCCTCGCCGGCGAAGACCAGGGGCGGCACCGAGGCCAGGTGCTTCTCGGCCTGCTGCACGGCCGCCGGATCGGGCCACTGCGGCTGCTGCACGACCGGTAGGTCGCGCCACGCCGCCGGTGTCCAGGTCTGTGCCACAGCACCATGATCCCGCGTCGGGGGCCATTTCAGCAAAGGCCTTGTCCCGGCACCGCGTGTGCCCCTTGCCCGTGGAACGTTTCACCTCTAGCCTCCGGCCGCATGGAGCGGGGAGCGCGGGTGCGCCTGGTCGACGTCGCCCGGGCGGCCAGCGTCTCCCTCTCGGCGGCCAGCGTGGCCCTGAACGGGCGCCCGGGGGTCAGCGAGCCGACCCGGGCCAAGGTGCGGGCGGTGGCCCGCAAGCTCGGATACGTGGCCGACGCCTCGGCGGCATCGATGCGGAGTGGGCGCACCAGGATCATCGCCTACGTCGCCGAGGACACCTCGGGCGGCCACCTGCACGACATGGCCGCCGCCGCCGCCGAGGCCGGCCACCTCCTCGTGGTCGCCCCACCCCAGAGCGTCGCCTTCCTCGTGGGCCGGGGAGTCGACGGCCTCATGGTCTCGGGCAGCGACAAGGCCGCCACCGCCTGGGCCCGGACCGGGCGGCCGCTCGTGGTGCTGGGCGACGGCCGGGTGCCCCGAGGGGCCACCCGGGTGCCGGCGGGTGCCGGCCTCCAGGCCGTCGCCGCCCTCACGGGCCTGGCTTAGGCACAGGCACGGCCGCGTGCAGCCGTTCCGCTTCGCCGTCCAGATGGAGGGAGCACCGTCGGGCCGGGCGTGGCGTGACCGGGCCCGCCAGATCGAGTCCCTCGGCTACTCCACCCTGTACGTGCCCGATCACCTCGGCGACCAGTGGGGGCCGATCGTGGCGCTCACCGCAGCGTCGGAGGCGACCACCACCCTGAAGGTGGGGGCGCTGGTCTACGACAACGACTACCGCCACCCGGTGGTCCTGGCCAAGGAGATGGCCACGCTCGACCTGCTCAGCGAGGGCCGCCTGGAGGTCGGACTCGGCGCCGGATGGATGAGGTCGGACTACGACCAGTCGGGCATCGCCTATGACGAGCCGGCGGTGAGGGTGGCCCGATTCGAGGAGGGCGTCCAGATCATCGAGGCGCTGTGGGTCGATGGCACCTGCACCTTCGCCGGCCAGCACTACAAGGTGGATGGGGCGGTGGGGATGCCCCGCCCCTTCCGCCAGCCCCGGCCCACCCTGGTGCTGGGCGGGGGCGGCCGCCGGGTGCTCGGCGTCGCCGCCCGCCACGCCGACGTCGTCGGGGTCAACGCCGACCTGCGGGCCGGCCACGTCGGGCCCGAGGTAGCGGCCAGCGTGACCGCCGAGCGCTTCGACGAGCGCATCGGGTGGATCCGGGCCGCGGCTGGCGACCGCTTCGCCGGCCTCGAGCTGCAGGTCCTCGCGTTCGTCGCCGCCATCACCGACGACCGCCAGGCCATGGCCGAGGCGATCGCCCCCGGCTTCGGGCTGACCACCGAGGCGGCGCTCGAGGTGCCGATGGTCGTGGTCGGCACCGTCGACCAGGTGTGCGAGATGCTCCAGGCCCGCCGTGAGCGCTACGGCTTCTCCTACTACGTGTTCCACGAGCAGGACATCGAGCCGTTCGCCCCCGTGGTGGCCCGGCTCGCTGGCACATGACCGCGCTCGGGGTTCTCGGGGGCACCTTCGACCCCATCCACGTCGGCCACCTGGTGGCCGCGGTCAACGTCCGCCACGCCCTCGACCTCGACCTGGTCCTGCTGGTGGTGGCCAACCGGCCGTGGCAGAAGGAGGGGACGCGCCCGGTGACCCCAGCCGAGGACCGCCTGGCCGTGGTGCGGGCCGCCGTCGGCCAGGTCCCCGGGGTCGAGGCCAGCGACCTTGAGGTCGTCCGCAGCGGAATCAGCTACACCGCCGACACCCTGGCCGCCCTGCACGCCGCCGAGCCCGCCGCCGACCTGGTCCTGGTCATCGGGGCCGACGTCGCCGCCACCCTGGACACCTGGGAGCGGCTGGACGAGGTGCGGGCCCGGTGCCGGCTGGCTGTGGTCAACCGCCCCGGGGCGCCGCCGCCGCGGGTGCCCAGGGGCTGGCGGGCCGAGGTGGTGGAGATCCCCGCCCTGGAGGTGTCGTCGACCGACCTGCGGGCCCGGGTGGCCGACGGGCGGCCCCTCGACTACCTGGTGCCCGAGGCCGCCGTGCGCGAGATGCGACGACGGGGGTTGTACGCTCCAGAGCGGATGGACGAGCGGCTGCTTGCGGGTCCCGAGGCGTGATCGCAACGCCGCGGCGCCAACGGCCCCCTGTCGGGGTCGTTCCGGCAACGCGGAGGCCGCCCACCCTCAGCCCCACGACCGGCGGACCCGCCCCTGCGGCGACGGATCGCCCCGCCCACCACGCCACCTTGGAGGATCTGCCTTGACCCTGACCCCGCCCGACACCTTCGAGGTCTGCCGCGTCGCCGCCCAGGCCGCAGCCGACAAGAAGGCCGAACGTCCGGTGATCCTGGATGTCGGTCCGCTGCTCGGGATCGTCGACGCGTTCGTCATCTGCTCGGCCGGCAACGACCGACTGGTGCGCTCCATCGCCGAAGAGGTCGAGGCCAAGGTCCGGGAGCAGGCCGGCGTCTCGCCGCTGCGGGTGGAGGGCAAGAGCCAGGCCACCTGGATCCTCCTCGACTACGGCGACTTCATCGTCCACGTGTTCCTGGAGGAGTGGCGGACCTACTACGACCTCGAGCGCCTCTGGAAGGACAGCCCCCGGGTGGCATGGGACGTGGAGCTCGCCGTCGGCGACTGAGAGCGGGTCGGGTGGAGCTAGTGGGAATCGAACCCACGACCTCTTCCATGCCATGGAAGCGCTCTACCAACTGAGCTATAGCCCCGTCTTGCGACCTGTGGACGCTAGCAGCCGCCCCCGGTGTCCCTGACGGCGCTCGCCCGGGCGGCAGGGCAGACTGCGGGCATGATCGCCGACCACCCGACTGTGGCCGCCATTGCCGACGGCTACGTCGAGGAGCTCTGCGCCCTCGAGCCCATCTCGGCCACCTTCCTCGGAGTGGCCGGCCACGACCACGAGGTCGGCGACCTGTCGCCGGCCGGGGTGGCGGCCACCGAAGCCCTGCTGCGGCGCACCCTGGCCGACCTGGCCGGGGCCACGGCGTCGACCGACCGGGAGCGCACCGCCTCGGCCCTGATGCAGGAGCGTCTCGGGCTCGAGCTCGAGCGGTGCGACGCCGGCCTGCCTTACGGGAACCTCAACGTGCTGGCCAGCGGGCCCCAGGCGGTGCGGGGCGTCTTCGACCTGATGCCCACCGACACCGCCGAGCAGCAGGCCGTGCTGGCGGCCCGCATGGCCGCGGTGCCCGCCGCCCTGGCCGGCCTGGCCGAGACCTACCGGGAGGGCGTGCGGCTGGGGGTGGTGCCGGCCCGGCGCCAGGTCGTCGAGGTCGCCGCCCAGTGCCGCCGCTGGGCCGGCAGCCCGGAGGCGCCGGGGTACTTCGCCACCCTGGTCGGCCCCCTTGACGGCGACGGTCTGGCCGGACCGGCCACCGCCGCCGACCAGGCCTACGGTGCCCTGGCCCGCCACCTGGCCGACGAGCTGGCCCCGGCCGCCAGCGAGGACGACGCCGTCGGCCCCGACCGCTACCCCCTCGAGGCCCGGGTTTTCACCGGGGCCCAGCTCGACCTGGCCGAGACCTACGCGTGGGGCTGGGAGGAGCTGGCTCGCATCGAGGTGGAGAAGGCGGCGGTGGCGGCCTCCATCGTCCCCGGCGGGTCGGTGGCCGACGCCACGGCCGCCCTGAACGCCCAGCCGGAGCGGATCGTGCACGGCGCCGACGGCCTGCAGGCGTGGATGCAGGAGCTATCCGATCACGCCGTCTCCGCCCTCAACGGCACCCACTTCGACATCCCCGAGTCGATCTCGTCGCTCCGGTGCGCCATCGCCCCACCCGGCGGGAACGCCGTGGCCTACTACACCGGGCCGTCCGAGGACCTCAGCCGGCCCGGCACCATGTGGTGGTCGCTGGCCCCCGGCCAGGAGGAGTTCTCCACCTGGCAGGAGGTGACCACCGTGTACCACGAGGGTGTGCCCGGCCATCACCTCCAGGTGGCCCAGGTGGCGCTGAACGCCGCCAACCTCACCCGGTTCCAGCGCATCGCCTGCTTCGTCAGCGGCCACGGCGAGGGGTGGGCGCTGTACGCCGAGCGGTTGATGGACGAGCTCGGCTTCCTCGAGGACCCCGGCAACCGGCTGGGCATGCTCGACGCCCAGGCCCTGCGGGCCACCCGGGTCGTCCTCGACATCGGCGCCCACCTCCGCCTGCCCATCCCGCCCAACCCCTTCGGGTGGCGTGAGGGCGAGGGGTGGACGGCGGCGTCGATGCGCGAGCTGCTGGCCGCCCACACCCTGCTCGAGCCGGCATACGTGGCCGACGAGGTCAACCGCTACCTGGGCTGGCCCGGCCAGGCCATCTCCTACAAGGTGGGGGAGCGGGTGTGGCTCCAGGCCCGGGCCGACGCCCGCCGCCGCCAAGGGGACGCCTTCGACCTCAAGGCGTTCCACGCCGCCGCCCTCGACCTCGGGCCGCTCGGGCTCGACCAGCTGCGCACGGAGATGGCACGGCTCGGGTAGCGCTGGCCGGGACCGCCGACCCGTGGGCCGTGGCCGCCCACCTGCACGACGAGGCCTGGGCCGTGGCCCTCATCGGCGACTGGGCGGGCGGCGGCGCTGTGCTGGCCGACCGTCCGACCGAGGTGGCCGACCCCGACGACGACCCCTTCGCCGTCCTCGACCGCACCACCGCCGGCACCTGGGCCGGCTGGCTGGGCTACCGGCTGGGCCAGCGCCTCGAGCGGCTCCCGCCCGACGGCGACCGACCCGTTCCACGACCGGCGGCGATGCTGGCCCGGTTCGAGTCGGTGTGCCGCTGCGACGGCGGCGGGCGCTGGTGGGTGGAGTCGGTGGGGCCACCGGAGGCGGCCACGGTGCAGCGGTGGCAGGCCCGCCTCGACCGGCCGGGGGTGGCCCCGCCCTGGTCGGCCGGTCCGCTCGCCGCCCGCCCGGGCCGGCCCGGCCACATCGGCTCGGTCGAGGAGGCGGTGCTGCGCATCGCCGCCGGCCAGCTGTACCAGGCCAACGTCTGCCTGCGGCTGGAGGGAGACTTCACCGGCTCGGCCCTGGGCCTGTGGTGCGAGGCCGGCGCCCGCCTCCGCCCGGCCCGGGCCGCCTTCGTGGGCACCGGCGAGGGGGCGGTGGCCAGCCTGTCGCCCGAGGTCTTCCTCCTTCGCCACGGTCGTCAGGTCCGCAGCGAGCCGATCAAGGGCACCCGGCCGCTGACCGACGCCGGCCGGGCCGACCTGGTGGCCGCCGAGAAGGACCGGGCCGAGCACGTGATGATCGTCGACCTGGTCCGCAACGACCTGGGCCGGGTGTGCGTCCCCGGGTCGGTGCACGTGCCCCGCCTGGCCCAGCCCGAGGCCCTTGCCGGGGTGTGGCACCTGGTGTCCAGCGTCGAGGGCACCCTGGCCGAGGCCCGGGGAGACGGCGAGCTGGTGCGGGCCTGCTTTCCCCCGGGCTCGGTGACCGGGGCGCCCAAGGTTGCGGCCGAGGCGCTGTGCCAGCGGCTTGAGCCCACCGCCCGCGAGGCCTACTGCGGGGCCATCGGGTTCGCCTCGCCCGACCACGGCCTCGAGCTGAGCGTGGCCATCCGCACCTTCGAGGTCGCTGGCGGTCGGCTGTGGCTGGGGGTGGGCGGCGGAGTGGTGGCCGGCAGCGACGGCGGCGCCGAGTGGGACGAGTGCCGGGCCAAGGCGGCGCCGGTCCTGGCCGCCGCCGCGCTGCCGGCGTGGCACGAGCCCCGGCACTCGGGCCGAGGTTCCGGTCCCGTCTTCGACACCGCCCTGGTGGTCGACGGGCGCGTCGTCGAGGGCGCCGCCCACCGGGAGCGCTTCGGTGCCTCCACCGGCCTCGACGCCGGGCCGGCCTCGGATGCCGCCGTCGCCGCCCTCGAGGGAGCGGGGGCGTGGCGCCTGCGGGTCGACGACGTGGACGGCCGGCCCGTCACCACCACCTCTGCCGTCGCCCGCCCGGCGGTGCTCGAGGGCGGCTGGGACGAGGTCGAGATCGCCCTCGTCGAGGTGCCCGGTGGACTGGGCCCGCACAAGTGGGTCGACCGGGATCTGGTGCAGGACCTCGAGCGCCGGCACGCCCCGTTCGTGCCGGTGCTGTGCGACGGCGACGAGGTGCTCGAGGCCACCTGGGGCAACGTCCTGGCGGTCGTGGGGGGTTGCCTGTGCACGCCCCCGCTCGACGGCCGCATCCTCCCCGGCGTCACCCGCCGAGCCCTGCTCGACATCGCTGTCGACCTCGGGGTGCCCGTCGCCATCGGCCCGCTCGGCGCCGATCAGCTGGCCACGGCCGATGCCGTGCTGCTGACCAGCGCCGTCCGGGGCCTTGCGTGGGTCCGGGCCGTCGAGGGCCGCCGCCGGTTCGACGCCCCCCACCCACTGGTGGCGACGCTGGCCGGCGCCCTCGGGGGGCGCTGGTCGTCCTAAGGAGCACGCGGACCGCTCAGCGAGCCGAGCGCCCCCGGAAGATGCTGTAGCCACCGGGACCTACCAGGCAGGCGACCACGAGCAGGACGATGCCGAAGATGATCTGGCCCTGCAGCAGCTGGATGACGCCGGCGATGGCGAGGATGACGGCGACGATCCACAAGATGAGGTTCATGCCTCGGCTGTTCCCTGCCACGCCCGGTCTCACGCACGGCCGGGGCAAACCCGACGTTCCGGCTACTGCTCGCGCAGGAAGCGCTCCAGCTCGTCGGCCAGCTCGTCGCCGCTGGGCAGGTCGGTGGGCATCGGGCCGGAGATGCGGCCGAGGTCGGCGTCCCACTGCTGCTCGAGGGTCCGCAGCATGGCGCTGTGCTGGTCGCTGTTGGAGATCAGCGAGTCGATCCGCTCGTTGGTCTCGACGGCCGCCGCCTGCAGCTCGGCAGCGTCGATGTCGATCCCGGTCATGAGGCGGAGCCCGTCGAGGATGGCCACCGAGGCCGCCGGGTAGGGCAGGTTGGCGATGTAGTGGGGGACCCGGGCCCACAGCCCGGTGGCGGGTCGGCCGTCGGCCCCCAGGGCCTGCTCGATGGCGGCGTGGATCCCGCCGGGGACCTCGATGGTGCCGGGCACGAAGCCGACGCTGTCAGCCAGGTCGCGTGAGGTGGCGGTGGCCGCCAGCCGCACCGGTCGGGTGTGGGGGACCGGGGCGGGGAAGGCACCGAAGCCGACGGTCATGGTGACCGACAGCTCGGTGGCCAGGCGCAGCACCTCGTCGGTGAAGGCGTGCCAGCGCAGGTCGGGCTCGGGGCCGGTGAGGAGCACCACCCCGGTGCCGAAGCGGTCGGTGCCGGCCCGCACCTCGATGGTGGGCCAGGTGATGGCCTCGTGCACCCCGTCGGTGAGCTGCACGATCGGTCGGCGGGCCCGGGCATCGATGAGAGCGTCGCTGTCGAACGTGCCGATGACCTCGGTGGTGGTGTCGGCCAGCACCGCGGCCATGGCCGCGGCACCGCCGGCGCCGGCGTCGATCCACCCCTCGAGACCGAGGACGAGCACCCGGTCCATGGGAGGGGGCTTGCCGGTCAGCTCGTACAGGGCCACCCCGGAACCCTACGGCCCCCGCCGGGCTGGAACATCGGCCGGCGCGTGTACGTTCCCCCTCTCGTGGCCCTCGACGTGACCGATGCGACGTTCCAGACCGCGGTCTACGACCGTTCCTTCCAGGTGCCCGTGGTGGTCGACCTGTGGGCCGAGTGGTGCGGCCCCTGTCGCCAGCTGGGCCCGGTGCTCGAGAAGGTGGTGGATGAGACGGCCGGCGCCGTCGAGCTGGCGAAGGTCGACGTCGACGCCAGCCCGCAGGTGGCCGCCATGTTCAAGGTGCAGTCCATCCCCGCGGTGTTCGCCGTGGTGAAGGGTCAGGTCACCGACCAGTTCGTGGGCGCCCAGCCCGAGGCCCAGCTGCGGGAGTTCGTGGCCCGCCTGGCCCCGGCCCGCAAGCCTGTCGAGGCCCTGGTCGCGGCGGGCGACGAGGCGTCGCTGCGCCAGGCGCTCGACCTGGAGCCGGGCCACCTCACCGCCACCGTGGCCCTGGCCGGCCTGCTGATCGACCGGGGCGACGGCGACGCCGCGCTGGCGCTGCTCGACAAGGTGCCTGAGACCGGCGAGGTGCGTCACCTGAAGGCCCGGGCCCGCAACCCCGACCTGCCCGCCGACGTCGACGCCCGCCTGGGCGAGCTGCTGGGCCAGGTGAAGGCCGACGAGGGTGCCCGCAAGGAGTACCTCGACCTGCTCGAGGTGCTCGGGCCCGAGGACCCCCGCACCGCCGCCTGGCGCAAGCGCCTCACCACCACGTTGTTCTGAGCGGTCGTCGGGCTGTGCGCGTCATCCGCCACGAGGGGGCCGTGCTGGTGGTGGGCGGCCCGTTGCCGCCGGGAGCCGACGGGCTGACGATCGGACGCTTCGTGATGGTCCGCGAGGGTCACGAGCACAGCCGCTACCTCCTGGCCCACGAGCTGGTCCACGTCCGCCAGTACCGGGAGCGGGGCATCCCCCGCTTCCTGGCCGGCTACCTGGGCCGGTACCTGCTGCTGCGCCTCGACGGCTGGGGCCACGACGCCGCCTACCGCCGCCTCCCCGAGGAGATCGAGGCCGACTGGGAAGCCCGCCGCCAGCTCGGTCTGGGGACCCCGCCTCAGGGCACCAACCTCGACCAGACCCTGGTGGCCTCGTCGTAGGAGCAGACGCCGCTGAGGTCCTTGGCTGCGGCCCAGGCGCGCACCTTGGCCTCGTAGCCCGGCTCCCGGACCTCCTGCAGGTCCCATCCCTCGACAGGCTGCCCGCTGTAGCCGTTGACCGTGGGGAGGTGCACGGTGGCGGCGATCAGCATGGCGTCGATCTGGAGCTCATAGGACGGTCGCGGGGTGGGGGACGAGTCGGCGATGGCGAACGACCGGCAGTTGGACGGTGGTGGGGGCACGGCGTCCAGCCGGGCCATCTCGTCGGAGCGGTCGACCAACGCCGTCCTCGCCAGGTTGAGCTGCTCGAAGACGACGAGGGCGAGCACCAGGAGCACGGCCGCCCCCACCAGGCGGCGTTCCCGCAGGTGGCGGCACGCCGCCCACACGGCGGTGGCGCCGACGGCGAGGGCCAGGGCGGCCATCTGCCCGGTGACGATCTGGATGCGGTCGATGGAGCGGATGCCGACTGCTCCCGGCACGAGGATCCACACCGCCCGCCAGGGGCTGTGGCCCCGGTAGCTCACGGGCAGGAGGAGCAGCACCACGGTGGCTGTGGCCAGCACCACCGTGAGCCGGGTCCCCGGGCCCCGGCGGCGGGAGACCACGAGGTAGGCGGCGACACCGAGGACAGCGGCCAGGAGCACCGGGGTTGGGGCCAGGGCGAACTCGCTGTTGTCGATCCGGTCGGGAGCGATCCCCGCGTGGCGTTCGAGCGCCGATCCCCAGAGGTAGTTCTCGCTGCTGATGCCGACCACCTCGCGCAGGCGGGGGGCGTAGGCCAGGGCCTCGTCGTAGCTCCGCCCACCCTTGGCGGACAGGATGGGCAGATAGGTGAGGGCGAAGGGGACGGCTCCGACGAGGGCGCCGGCGGCCGCCGCCGCCAGCTCGGTGCCATAGCTGCGCACCTGGGCTGCGGCGCCCCGGAGGAACCGTCCCCGCCCGGCGACCACGCTCACGACGCTCACCACGAGAAGGACCAGGATCGCCGTCCAGGCCGGGTAGAACGTCGAGTACAGCACCAGGCTGAACAGCGCGCCGGCCGCCACCGCGGCGGCGGAGCGTCGGCGGTTCCCGGGTCGGGCGGCCTCGAGGACGAGCAGCAGCACCACGGGAAGCCAATAGGAGTTGTAGACCTGAGGATGGTTGGCCTTGAAGAACAGGTTGTTGGCGAAGCAGAAGGTGAGCGCGCAGGGGATGGCGATCCAGGTGGGCACCCCGAGGTGCCGGCGGCACACGACGTAGAAGGCGGTGTAGCCCACGAGGCTGAGGGCGACCAGGCTCAGCTGGAACGACAGGAACGGGTCGAGGCCGACCAGTCGCAGCGGCAGATAGAAGACCTGGTTGACCAGGAAGGTGTCGGAGTGGCCGAGCACGTTCGTCACCGGGTGGAGGAACCCGGGATCGCGCCAGGGCTCATGCCCGCCCAGCACGTTCACCCAGTGCTCGTGGAGCAGGACGATAAGACGGGCGTCGCCGCGGTCGCCGATCATCCGATCGAACCCGGAGGTCAGCTGAGCCCGGAAGAACACGCCGGCCCCGAGGCACCAGGCCACGAGCGCCACCAGTCCCCGGAGGGCTCGTCGGCTCGGTCGGAAACCCCGGTGCGCAGACGGTTCGGATGTGGGCTCGCCGGCTGCGCCCGTCCTCGTGGTCGGAGCGGCCGGAGCAGCAGGCGCAATCGCCGGGGACCCGTCACCCACCCCGCGTCACCGTAGCCGTGCGGCCTCCCGTCGAGCGCGGCACCAGGACCATGGGGGTCGGCCGCGACCATAGGATCGGCGCGTGCGAGCCCTCGTCGTCGTCCCCACCTACAACGAGGTAGCGAACATCGAGGAGGTGCTGCGGCGCACCCGTGCCGCGGTTCCCGCGGTCGAGGTGCTCGTCGTCGACGATGGCAGCCCCGACGGCACGGCTACCACGGCCGAGGCCCTCGCCGTTGAGCTGGGCGGCATCCACGTGCTGCGCCGCTCGCACAAGTCCGGCCTCGGCGCCGCCTACCGGGCCGGTTTCACCTGGGGTCTCGACCGTGGTTTCGACGTCCTGGTCGAGATGGACGCCGACCTGTCCCATGACCCCGGTGCCCTCCCGTCGCTCCTCGAGGCCCTGGCCGGCGGTGCCGACCTGGTGATCGGCAGTCGCTACGTCACCGGCGGGACGATCCCGAGCTGGTCGTGGCACCGCCGGGCGCTATCCCGGCACGGCAACGTCTACGCCAACATCGCTCTCGGCCTCGGTGTGCACGACGCCACCTCCGGATACCGGGCCTACCGGCGACCGCTCCTCGAGAAGCTCGACATCAGCCACTTCCGAAGCACCGGCTACACCTTTCAGATCGAGTCGACCTACCGGGTGCTCATGGCCGGGGGCTCGGTCGTCGAGGTTCCGATCGCCTTCACCGACCGGGTGCACGGCGCCTCGAAGATGTCGCCGAGGATCATCGCCGAGGCGCTCGTCCTGGTGACGAGCTGGGCCATCCGCGACCGGCGCCTCACGCGGCGGCGACGGTTGTCCGCCTGACCCCGGGTCCACCATCTGGGTCACCTCACCTTGGAGGCAGGTGCAGCGCGACCTTCACGACCGACCGGATCTCCCCGAGGTTCAATCCCCGGTCCCCAGCTGGGCTGATCCCCGAGCTGGTCCTTGGCCCCGTGCTCGTTGCGCTGAACGCTCTCCGGTGCGGCGACGACGATCTTCACCGAGGGGGCTCGCTCCCGCTGGCCGGTCCCCCGACCGCGGTGGCGAGGGTTCTCGAGCGGTAGTGTCCCGGGAGCAGCGCTTCCCCCTCGCTGGATGATCCGTTCATCTTCCTGAGGAGCCGGCGTGATGCCTGACGCCCCGTTGCCACCGCTGCCGCCGGCAGACCAGCCGCAGTGGCTCGCCTGCGTGGCCGAGGTGCGGAGGCGGCTCCCGTTCCGGCCTGCGGTTGCGGTGACGGCTGTGGTCGCCGTCGCCCTGGTGGCGGCGGGGGTGGTGCTCCTTCGGCCCGCCAGGACGGTGACCATGGCCGCCCTGCCCACGGCGGTGCCGGCCCCCGGTGAGCCGGCCGAGCCGCCTGAGCGCCCCGTGGGCCGGGCGGGGGGAGAGGAGGAGGTGGTGGTCGACGTCGCCGGGGCCGTGGCCCGACCGGGGTTGGTCCGCCTGCGGAGCGGGGACCGGGTGGCTGACGCCATCTCGGCCGCGGGCGGCGTCGCGGCTGACGCTGAGACCGCTGGGGTGAACCAGGCCCGGGTGGTGACCGACGGCGAGCAGGTGCGGGTGCCCCGGGCCGGCGAGGCGCCGCCGCCCCCTCCGCCCGGCTCGGCTTCAGGCGGCGCCGGGACCGCCGGGGCCGGTGGTGCTCCGGTCGACCTCAACCGAGCCACCCTCGCCGAGCTCGACACCCTGCCCGGGGTCGGGCCGGCGACAGCGACGGCGATCATCACCTGGCGCGACGAGAACGGCCGGTTCCGACGGGTCGACGACCTGTTGGAGGTGCCGGGCATCGGGCCGGCCCGCCTCGAGCGGCTCCGGCCGCTGGTGCGCGTGTAGCCGGCCAACGGCCACGCCCGCCGGGGCCTGACCGTCCCGGCCCCGGAAGAGCCGCGCTCGTTCTGAACCGCTTCGGTGCGGAGCAGCGACAACTGGAAGACAA
>JBBSKY010000069.1:0-14524 GCA_038255915.1 Acidimicrobiales bacterium
CGCCACCACGCTGGACGAGTACCGCAAGCACCTCGAGAAGGACGCCGCCCTCGAGCGCCGCTTCCAGCCCATCAAGGTCGAGCAGCCCTCGCTGGCCCACACCATCGAGATCCTGAAGGGCCTCCGCGACCGCTACGAGGCCCACCACTCGGTCACCATCACCGATCAGGCCCTGGTGGCCGCAGCCAACCTGGCCGACCGCTACATCGCCGACCGGTTCCTGCCCGACAAGGCCATCGACCTCATCGACGAGGCCGGCTCCCGACTGCGCATCCAGCGCATGGCCGTGCCGCCGGCCCGCAAGGAGCTGGACGAGAAGGTCGTGCGGGTCCGCCTCGAGAAGGAGGGGGCCATCGAACGCCAGCAGTTCGACCTGGCCAAGCGCCTGCGCGAGGAGGAGGAGGAGCTCATCGGCCGCAAGGACGCCATGGACCTCGAGGCCAAGGCCTCCGGCCAGGACCTGTTCGACGTGGTCGACGAGGAGGTCATCGCCGAGGTGCTGGCCAACTGGACGGGCATCCCGGTGTACAAGCTGACGGAGGAGGAGACGGCCAAGCTCCTGCGCATGGAGGACGAGCTGCACAAGCGGGTCATCGGCCAGCACGACGCCCTCGCCGCGGTCTCCCGGGCCATCCGCCGCACCCGCTCCGGCCTGAAGGACCCCAAGCGCCCGTCCGGCTCGTTCATCTTTCTGGGCCCCTCGGGCGTGGGCAAGACCGAGACGGCCAAGACGCTGTCGGAGTTCCTCTTCGGCGACGAGGGGTCGCTGATCCAGCTCGACATGTCCGAGTACATGGAGAAGCACACGGTCAGCCGCCTGGTCGGCTCGCCTCCGGGCTACGTGGGCTACGAGGAGGGCGGCCAGCTCACCGAGGCCGTGCGCCGCAAGCCGTTCAGCGTGGTCCTGTTCGACGAGATCGAAAAGGCCCACCCCGATGTGTTCAACACGCTCCTGCAGATCCTGGAGGACGGGCGGCTCACCGACAGCCAGGGCCGCACGGTCGACTTCAAGAACTGCGTGCTGATCATGACCTCGAACCTGGGCACCGCCGATCTGCGCAAGGCCACCCTCGGCTTCGCCCGCAGCACCGAGGCGGTGACCTACGAGAAGATGAAGGAGAAGGCCAACGAGGCGCTGAAGGCGCACTTCCGGCCCGAGTTCCTGAACCGGATCGACGAGATCATCGTGTTCCACGAGCTGACCCGCGACGAGGTCACCTCGATCGTCGACCTGATGATCGCCCGCACCCGAACCCAGCTGGAGCAGCAGGGCCTGGGCCTGGAGCTCAGCCAGGCCGCCAAGTACCTGCTGGTCGACAAGGGCCACGACCCTTCGATGGGGGCACGGCCGCTGCGCCGGGCCATCCAGCGGATGATCGAGGACCCGCTGTCGGAGAAGCTGCTGTTCAAGGAGTACCGGTCGGGCGAGACGATCATCGTCGACGTCGAGAACGACGAGATCGTCTTCCGGGCCGTCGAGGGCTTCCAGCCCCCGCCGGTCGAGGAGCTGGCCACCACCCCCGGCTGATCGGCGTTGACCACCCCGGAGGGGCCGCCGCGGCGGTCTCTCCGGCGCGCCCGGGTCAGCTCAGGTTGGCGAAGAGGGCGAACGACTCGTGCGCCGGGCCGTGGACCATGGCGACGCGCCCCATCCCCTCGATGGTGAAGGCCGGGGCCACCACGGCGCCGCCCAGCTCGGTCACCTTGGCCGCGGCGGCATCGGCGTCGTCGACCATGAAGTACACGGCCCAGTGGGCTGGCACCATGGGGGGCATGTCGGGCGGGATGGTCATGGCCCCACCCACCATCTGACCGTCGATCTTCCAGACGGTGTAGCGGCCCGGCATCAGCTCGCTGTCCTCGGCGGTGGAGCCGAAGACGGCCGGGTAGAAGGCCTTGGCCTGGGCGAGGTCGCGGGTCCACAGCTCGTTCCAGCCCAGCGTGCCCGTCTCGGCGGCCAGCTGGGCGCCGGGGAAGTCCTGGGCCTGCCAAAGGCCGAACACGGCGCCCTCGGGGTCGGTGGCGATGGCCATGCGGCCCTGGCCCATGACGTCCATCGGGCCTATCATCACCGCCCCGCCGTTGGCGGTGACCGCCGCGAGGTGGGCGTCGACGTCGGTGCTGGCGAAGTAGGTGGACCAGGCTGACACCGGTCCCTGCTGGGGCCCGATCCCGGCCACGCTCTTGCCGTTCAGGTGGGCGATCCGGTAGCCGCCGGCGTCGGGGTGGGCCTCGGCCAGCTCCCAGCCGAACAGCGAGCCGTAGAAGGTGGCCGAGGCCTCGATGTCGGGGCTGCCGAGGTCGACCCACGAGGGGGTCCCGGGTGCGTAGCTGTCGCGTTCCATGGCGAGCCAGCGTAGGACCGGGCGCCCCGATCGCGTCGAGCGGCGGCGGTAGCGTCCCGCCGGTGCCCGAGCGGATCCGTGTGCTGCTGGCCGCCCTGCTGCTCGTGCTCGTGGCCGGCGCCTGTCGGGTGGACGTCGAGGTGGGCATCGACGCCGAGGCCGACGGCTCGGGCCGGGTGCGGGTGGAGGTCGAGGCCGACCGCGAGGTGGTCGAGGCCGTCGACCTGTCGAAGGGGCTGCGCACCGACGACCTGCAGCAGGCCGGGTGGGAGGTCGAGGGCCCCACCCCCCGGCCCGAGGGGGGCCAGCGGGTGGTGGCCACCAAGCCGTTCCGCACCCCGGACGGTGCCCGGCTCGTCATCGAGGAGATCACCGGCGCCGACGGGCCCTTCCAGGGCTTCCGGCTGGAGCGCACCCGCACCTTCGCCCGCACCACCACCCGCCTGGCCGGCACGGTCGACCTGACCGAGGGCATCGAGGCCTTCGGCGACCCCGGCCTGCGCACCGCCCTCGGCGGCTCTGACCTGGGCCTCGACCTGGCCCAGCTCGAGAAGACCGCCGGTGCCCCCCTCGACCAGGTGGTGGGCATCCAGGTGGTCGTCCGCCTGCCCGGTGCGGTCGAGGCAAACGCGCCCAAGCCCGGCGGCGACGAGGCCCGCTACGAGGTGCCCCTGGGCCAACGCGTCGAGCTGACGGCTGAGTCCACGGCCTGGAACACCCTGAACCTGGTGGGCGCTGGCGTTGCGGGGCTTGCTCTGCTCGGTCTGCTGACCCTCCTCGTCACCGGTAGGAGGAGGTGAGGGCCCAACCCCTCAGCTACCAGGCTCCTGAGGTGTAGCCGGTGGCGACCTGCTGGGCCTGGCTGCCGCCGATGGCGGCGACGACGATGCCGTCGGCGTCGCATACCAGCAGGTCGCCGTTGGCGCTCCAGTCGATGGTGGTGATGGTGGTGCTGGAGCGTCGGAGGCCGGAGGCGGCCACCTTGGAGCGATCGGGGGTGAGGGTGACGACCACGGCGTCGTCGCCCCGCTGCTCGACCAGGGTGAGGGTGCCGTCGGGCTTGAAGGCGGGGACGGACCAGGTGACGCCGTCGGGCGGCGTGAGCTGGCGCACGCCGGCGGAGGCGACATCGACGATGGCGACGGTGGTGGGCTCGCCGCCCGAGCAGATGTCGACGGCCAGCTCCCGGCGAGTGGGGGCCCAGGCGACGGTGCCGCACGTGCCGTCGCCCAGGTCGATGCGGCGGACGGCGCTGCCGCCGCCGCCGATGGGGCGCAGGAGCAGCGTGGCCGGCTCGTCGGGCTCGGGGAACTCGATGACCGCCAGCAGGGTCCCATCGGGGCTGGCCGAGGGGCCCACGCCGTCGCCGAGCTCCTCGGCCGGGCCGCCGGCCACGGGGACTCTCCGGATCAGGCCGGCCGGCGGGGTGCCGACCACGTCGAAGTAGGCGTTCCTGCCGTCACCCGACAGCGACACCCCGCCCACCAGCGGTGGCTCCTGGTCTGAGGGGCTCGACGAACCGAGGTCGAACAGGGTGCGGGGCGGGGCGGAGCCCGACTGGTCGAGGACAACGACGCGGCGGTCGTCAGCGGCAACGATGGGCAGCGGGGTCGCCTTGCGGGTGGTGGCCGGCGCCGTTCCGGTGACGCTGGGCACGGCTGAGGCGGTCGAGGACGGGCTGGTCGAGGTCGAGGTGGCCGGCGCCACCACCGGCTCGGGGTCGCCGTCGCCGCCCATGGCCACCACGATGGCGATGAGGAGCAGGATCACCGCGGCGCCGGCCGCCAGGCCGACAGCGAGGCCGCGCCAGGAGCGCTCCTGGGCGCCGGGCTCCGGCGCAGGGTTCGGAAAGGGGCGGTTGCCGGTGTTGGCCACGGCGCACCAGCCTGCCTCATCCGGGGGGCCTCCTCGGGCGGGACGTTTTCGGGGCGAGCGGTGGAGCCGCCCGTGCCAGCGCCTGCGTCCGGTTCCAGGGCTCGAGCCGCGCGGCGTGCCCGCCGCTCTCGGCAGGGGGAACGGGTGTTCGCTTCCTGTCACACCGACCCGTAGCCTGCGAGGCCATGGCGAAGGTCCGCACCACCCACCGCTGCCGGTCCTGTGGGGCGGTTGCCGCCCGATGGCAGGGCCGGTGCCCCGGGTGTGGCGAGTGGGATGCGCTGGTCGAGCAGGTCGAGGCGGCGGTGCGGCCGGTGGCAGCCGTGAGACTGGCAGCGGCGACGGGGGAACGGCCCCAGCCCATCGGCGAGGTCGACGCCATGGGGGCGGTGCCCCGGCCCACCGGGGTGGGTGAGCTCGACCGGGTTCTGGGCGGGGGCCTGGTGCCGGGCAGCGTCACGCTGGTGGGCGGCGAGCCCGGGATCGGCAAGAGCACCCTGCTCCTGCAGGCGCTGGCCCCCCGCTCGCACCGCGAGGCGACGCTTCTGGTGTCCGCCGAGGAGTCGGCCCAGCAGGTCCGGCGCCGGGCCGACCGCCTGGGCTGCCTGGCCCCCGGGCTCCACCTCCTTGCCGCCACCACCACCGACGCAGTCCTGGCCGCCGTCGAGGAGGTCTCGCCCACGATGCTGGTGGTCGACAGCGTGCAGACCGTGGCCGACCCCGAGATGGGCCACACCCCCGGCTCGCCCGGCCAGGTGCGGGCCGTGGCTGCGGCGATGGCGGCCATGGCCAAGCGGCGGGGGGTGGCCGTGGTGCTGGTCGGCCACGTCACCAAGGACGGCGACCTGGCCGGGCCGCGGGTGCTCGAGCACCTGGTCGACACCGTGCTCTCCTTCGAAGGTGACCGCCACCACGCCCTGCGCCTCCTGCGGGCGGTGAAGCACCGCTTCGGCGCCACCGGCGAGCTGGGCCTGTTCGAGATGGGGGAGCGGGGCCTGCAGGGTGTCGAGGACCCGAGCGGGATGCTGCTGGGCGACCGCCAGCCGGGCATCGCCGGCGCCGTGGTCGTACCCGTGGTCGAGGGCAGCCGGATCCTGCTCGTCGAGGTGCAGGCTCTGGTCACCGCCACCACCCTCAGCAACCCCCGGCGGTCGGTGCAGGGCCTCGACACCGGCCGCCTGGCCCAGCTGATCGCCGTCCTGCACCGCCACTGCGCCACCAACGTGGCCACCCTCGACGTCCACGCGGCGGTCGCCGGAGGCGTGCGGGTCAACGAGCCGGCGGTCGACCTCGGCCTGGCCCTGGCTCTGGCCTCGTCGTCCAGGGACAAGGCCATCCCGGCCGACCTGGTGGCCCTCGGCGAGGTGGGCCTCGGCGGCGAGCTGCGCCAGGTCGGCTCCACCCCCCGCCGCCTGGCCGAAGCGGCCCGCCTCGGCTTCCGCCGGGCCATCCTGCCCCGCTCGGCCCCGCCCCCGCCCCCCGGCATCACCGCCCTGCGCGCCCCCGACCTGGCCACCGCCCTCACCCTCGTCGGCCTCTGAGACTTCACCTGCGAGACTTCGGGGATGGGAGACCCGCCGACCGCGGCGATGCTGGAGGCGCTCGAGGCCGTGGCTCCCGGTACGCCGCTGCGCGACGGCCTCGACCGCATCCTCCAGGCCGGCAAGGGGGCCCTGATCGTCGTCGGAGACGGGCCCGAGGTGCTGCAGATCTGCTCGGGCGGGTTCCTCCTCGACGCCGAGTTCAGCCCCCAGCGGCTGGCCGAGCTGGCCAAGATGGACGGGGCCATCGTCGTCGCCCACGACGCCAGCCGCATCGCCCGGGCCAACGTCCACCTGGTGCCCGACCCGGCCGTGCCCACCAGCGAGACGGGCACCCGGCACCGCACCGCCGAACGGGTGGCCCGCTTCGTCGACGTGCCCGTGCTGTCGGTCAGCGAGGACATGAACGTCATCACGCTGTACCGCAACGACCAGAAGCACACCTTCGAGGCCATCGCCCGGCTGTTCAGCAAGGCCAACCAGGCCCTGTCCACCCTCGAGCGCTATCGCCGCCGCCTCGACGCCGTGGCCGCCACCCTCAGGGTCCTCGAGCTCGAGGGTGGGGTGACCGTGCGCGACGTGGTGCTGGTGCTCCAACGCCTCGAGATGGTGCGGCGCATCGCCGAGGAGATCCACGGCTACGTCGTCGAGCTGGGCGCCGACGGTCGGCTCGTGCTGCTCCAGCTCGGCGAGCTGATGGGCGGCGTCCAAGAGGACCGCGGGGCGCTCCTGGGCGACTACGTCAGAGACTCCCCGGAGTGGGGCCCCGACGAGGCCCTGCTCCACCTGTCGTCGCTGCCCCCCGACTCGCTCCTCGACCCCAAGGCGCTGGCCGCCGCCGTGCAGCTGACCGCGACCTCCGACGACATCGACGGGCCGGTGCAGGCCCACGGCTACCGGATGCTCGCCCGCATCCCCCGCCTCACCGACAGCCTGGTCAACCGCATGGTCGACCACTTCGGCTCGCTGCCCAAGCTGATGAGCGCCACAGTCCACGACCTGTGCTGCATCGACGGCATCGGTGAGACCAAGGCCTCCCGCATCCGCGAGGGCCTCGACCATCTCGCCGAATCGGCCCGCCTCGAGCCCAGCTGAGGCCCGGCAGCGCCCGGGGCGGCTAGAACCTGCCCATGGCAAGGATCATGCTGCCCTCAGGGACCCCGGCCGAGCTGGTTCGGCCCGACGACGGCGACCGCTACCCGCTCGGCCTGGTCATCGCCCCCGATGTCAACGGGCTCCGGCCGCTCTACGACGACCTGGTGGCCCGGCTGGCCGACGAGCACGACTGGCCGGTGGTGGCGGTCGAGCCCTTCCCGGGCCGCACCTTCCCCGAGGGTGACGTCGACGCCCGCTTCGCCGTCCTGGCCGAGATGGACGACGAACGGGTCCTCGGCGACCTGGTCGAGGCCGGCCGGCTCCTCAACACCTCCGAGGTGGCCTGCGTCGGCTTCTGCATGGGCGGGATGTACGCCCTGAAGGCCGCTGGCACCGGCGCCTTCTCCCGCATCTGCGCCTTCTACGGCATGATCCGGGTGCCCACCGCCTGGCGGGGCCCCGGGCAGGGCCAGCCGCTCGACCACCTCGCCCAGGCACCGACGACGACCAAGGTCATGGCCGTGGTTGGCGGGCGCGACGCCTACACCCCGCCCGCCGACGTGGCCGCCCTGCGGGCCGCCGGCGTCGAGGTGGCCCTCTACCCCAAGGCCGAGCACGGCTTCGTCCACGACCCGAACCGCCCCGCCCACCGGCCCGACGACGCCGCCGACGCCTGGAAGAAGGCCGTCGCCTTCCTGGAGTCCTAGGGCTCCCGCCGAGCCGCCGGTACGGGTCCGACCCACCACGGTGGTGGCCAAGCGCAGCGTCGCCGACGACGCCTAGCTGCCGCCGGACCCCGACGTTCGCCTCCGGGCCAGGTCGTGACCACCCCGCCGCAACCCTGCGTTCACCCGGCGTTCCTAGCGTCGCCGCGGTCACCGATCGCAGGAGGATCCAGGAAATGACCGACCTGAACCGGCAAGGGAGAAGGAGGCCGCCTCATCCTGCTGTTCGAGTCGCCCGGCGGCGACGTCCTCGACTCCCCCGACAACCTCGTGGTCACGCCCCGGGGCGGCATCCTCCTGTGCGAGGACGACGCCAGCAGCAACGACGGGGACACCCACCCGCTGGCCCCCGGCATCACCGACGTGAACCGGCTCATCGGCCTGACCATGGCCGGCAGCGCCTTCGAGTTCGCCGTCAACACCTTCAACGCCAGCGAGTTCGCCGGCGCCTGCTTCAGCCCCGACGGCAGGACGCTGTTCGTCAACATCTTCGGCGACGGCAGCCCCGGCAGCGGGATGACCTGCGCCATCCGGGGCCCCTGGCGCAACGGCGCCCTCTGATCCCTGGCGACGGCCCCTAGCGGGCCCGTCGCTCGAGGTCGTTGCGGCGCAGGATGCGGTAGCGGCGGTCGGTGACGGCGATCCAGCCGAGGCGGGTGAACTGGGCCAGCGCCTTGTTCACCCGCTCCCGGCTGGCCCCGACCATCCCGGCCAGCTCCTCCTGGGTGATGGGCAGGGCGAACTCCTCCTGGCCGCCGGCCAGCTCGAGCAGCTGCTTGGCCGTGCGGCCCGGGACGTCGAGGAACAGCGCCTCGGCCAGCGACGCGTCGGCGACCCGGATCCGCCGGGCCAGCAGCCCGACGATCGGCCGCAGCAGGGCCGGGCGGGCGGTCAGCAGCTCGGTCAGCGGGGCGTAGGGCACCACCAGCAGCTCACCGGCCTCGAGGGCCCTGGCCCCCGCTGAACGGGTTTCGCCGTCAAACAGGCTCATCTCCCCGAAGAGGTCGCCCGCCTCGAGCAGGGCCACGATCGCCTCCTTCGCATCAGGCCCGGGCGGCCCCGCCGAGCGGGAGGCCGAGGGCACCCGCCGGGACAGCGCCACCCGCCCGGAGCACACGACGAACATCCGGTCGGCGGCGTCGCCGTCGGCGAAGACGACCGCACCGCGGGCCACGGGGCGCCGGCTGGTCAGGGCGGTGATGCGGGCCATCTCACCGGGATCGAGGGCCTGGAACAGCTCCGCCTTGCGGAGCAAGGTGGCATCGTCCACTCCGTCAACGTAGGCGATGAGCGGCGACGCTTCAGTTTGTCGAGCAGACCGCCGAACCCGTACCCTTCCTCGACCGTCACGTCCGCTCCACTCTGGGAGAAGCATGCCTTTCGACGTCGGTGACCGGGTTGTCTACCCGCAACACGGTGCTGCCGTGATCGAGAAGCGTGAGACCAAGGCCTTCTTCGGTGAGGAGCGCGAGTACCTCGTCCTGAAGGTGGCCTTTGGCGACCTCACGGTCATGGTGCCGGCGGACAACACCGACGAGGTCGGCCTGCGCGAGGTCATCAACGACGAAGAGGTCGAGGAGGTGTTCGCCGTCCTGCGCAAGAAGGAGGCGCGGATGCCCACCAACTGGTCCCGCCGCTACAAGAACCACGTCGAGAAGCTGAAGAGCGGCGACATCTACCAGGTGGCCGAGGTCGTGCGGAACCTCTCCATCCGCGACAAGGACAAGGGCCTCTCCGCCGGCGAGAAGCGCATGCTGAACCGGGCCCGCCAGATCCTGGTCTCCGAGCTCACCTTCGCCCTGGAGGTCGACGAGGAGACCGCCGAGCTCCGTTTGGACGAGGCATTGCCGTGATCTCCCCCATGCTCCGGGGCTGACGGCTCATCGGTCGGCGATCGCCTCGGCGTCCTCGGTCCTCCTCCGTCGCTGCGCTCCTCCTCCGGCCCTGCGGGCGCTCTTCGGCGATCACCGACCGGCCGTCAGCCCCTGCGCATGGGGCCCCGGCCTGGCGGTTAGCTTCAACAGCCTTGGCCCGTGGGGCATTGCCGTAGGCTTTGTCGGTTGTGCGGGCTTGGGCGATCGTTGTGGCTGGGGGGTCGGGGGCTCGGTTTGGGGGGGCGAAGCAGTTCAACGTCCTTGGGGGGCGGCGGGTGGTCGACTGGGCGGTCCTGGCGGCGCAGGCCGCCTGTGAGGGGGTGATCCTGGTGCTCCCGCAGGACCAGGTGGGGCGGGTGGCGCTCGACGTGCAGCCTGATGTGGTGGTGGCCGGGGGGGCGACCCGCTCGGCGAGCGTGCGGGCCGGCCTGGCCCAGGTGCCGGAGGGGGTCCAGGTGGTCGTGGTCCACGACGCCGCCCGGCCGATGGCCCACCCGGGGCTGTTCGCGGCGGTGCTCCAGGCGCTGGTCGACGGGGCCGACGGGGCGGTAGCCGCCGTTCCCGTGGCCGACACCCTGAAGCGGGTCGGACCCGACGGTGCGGTGGTCGAGACCGTCGACCGCACCGGGCTGTGGGCGGTGCAGACGCCGCAGGGCTTCCGGCTCGAGGTGCTGCGGGCGGCCCACGCCGGCGACCCCGAGGCCACCGACGATGCCGGGCTGGTCGAGGCGGCCGGCGGCCGGGTGGTGGTCGTGCCGGGGGACCGGCGCAACCTGAAGGTGACCGACCCGGCCGACCTCGCCCTGCTCGAGGCGTTCGTGGGCCGGTGAGCGGCGCGATGCGGGTGGGCCAGGGGTTCGACGTCCACCGCTTCTCCGACGACCCCGACCGACCGCTGGTGCTGGGCGGCGTGGTCTTCCCGGGGGAGCGGGGCCTCGACGGGCACTCCGACGCCGACGCCGTGGCCCATGCCGTGGCCGACGCCCTCCTCGGCGCCGCCGGCCTGGGCGACATCGGATCGTGGTTCCCCGACGACGACCCCGCCACCGCCGGCGCCGACTCGATGGTGCTGCTGGAGGCCGTGGTGGCCGGCGTCGGGGCGCAGGGGTGGGCGGTGGCCAACGTCGACTGCACTGTGGTGTGCGAGGCGCCCAAGCTGGCCGGCCGCCGGCTCGAGTTGCAGGAGCGCTTGTCGGGGGTGGTGGGGGCGCCGGTGACCGTCAAGGGCAAGCGGGCCGAGTCGCTCGGCGCCCTCGGCCGTCGGGAGGGCATCGCCTGCCTGGCCGTCAGCCTGCTGGTGAGAGACGAGGGGGAGGTTGGGGAAGGAGCGGAGGGGGCGGTCGTCTCCGCCTACGGGGAGGGGCCCGGTACGGGAGGGCCCCCGAGGGAAGGCGGAGGCATGAGGCCGATCCCGGAGCGACCGGAGGACAGAGGATGAGGCAGCCTGCGGAGCCCCGGAACCGGGGCACGGGAAAGGGCGGGCCCGGGGCGCCTCGGACGGCGGCGCAGAAGGCCGTGGCCGGGCGGGTCGACAAGGCTGACGCCAAGGGTGCGGCCCGCAAGGCGGCCCGGGCCGGCAAGGACCGGGTGCGGGCGGCCGAGGTGGGCAAGCCCCGGCCGGCGCCCCGGGTGCGCAGCGCCGATCCCCGCGTCGGCCGTCCCGCCCGGGACGAGAAGGGCCTGGGAGGCGAGCAGGTCGAGGGCCGCCAGGCCGTCCGGGAGCTGCTGAAGGCCGGGCGCCGCCGGGTACGCGAGGTGTGGGTGGCCGACGACGTCGACCACGCCGAGGTCATCACCGAGATCGAGAAGCTGGCCGCCCGGGCCCGCACCCCGGTGCGCTATGTGTCCCGGGCCAAGCTCGACCGCCAGGCCCGAACCGATGCCGCCCAGGGGGTGCTGGCCCTGGCCGCCGGCGTCCCCGAGGTCGAGCTCGACCAGCTGGGCGGTGACCCCCGAGCCTTTCTGGTCTGCCTCGACGGCGTCACCGATCCCCACAACCTCGGGGCGGTCCTGCGCAGCGCCGAGTACGCCGGCGTCACCGGGGCGGTCATCCCCCGCCACCGGGCCGTGAACATCACCCCGACGGTGACCAAGGCCGCCGCCGGGGCGGTCGAGCGGGTGCCGCTGGCCCTGGTCTCGGGGATGCCGACAGCCTTGCTGCGCCTCGGCGAGATGGGCGTGTGGCGAGTGGGGCTCGACCAGGACGCCCCCGGCTCGCTGTGGGACCTCGACCTCGGGGACCGCCCCGTCGCCCTCGTTCTGGGCGCCGAGGGGACCGGGGTGTCCCGCCTCACCAGCCAGCGCTGCGACGAGATGGTCCGCATCCCCCGGGGCGGGGCGATCGAGAGCCTGAACGTGGCCGCGGCCGGGGCCGTGGCCCTCCTGGCCGTGGCCCGCGGTCGTGCCGTGGTGCCCGGGTAGGGCTTTTCCGCCCGCGAGGGGACATCACCCGCTCGAACCATTGACGATCACGGGGTGCATGGCTAGAAGTGACTAGTCCGCCAGAGGGTGGGCCCCGTGATCACAGGAGCAACCGATGGCGCTCACCCTCCAGCACCCCGTCGAGCTGGCCGATGACGACCTCGTCCTGGCCTACCGGGCCGGCGACGCCGCTGCCCTCGACGTGCTCCTCGTCCGCTACCGCCGCTACGCCCGCTCGAAGGCCCGCAGCTACTTCCTGGTCGGCGCCGACGCCGATGACGTCGAGCAGGAGGGGATGATCGGCCTCTACAAGGCGGTGCACGACTACCGGCCCGACCTGGAGGCGGGCTTCGGGGCCTTCGCCGAGCTGTGCGTCACCCGGCAGGTCCTCTCGGCGGTGAAGGGGGCCAACCGGCGCAAGCACCAGCCCCTCCACCGCTACGTCTCCACCAGCGGCGTCATGGGCGGCGAGAGCGACCACGAGCGCAACATCGAGGACCTGCTCGACGACCACCACGTCGTGGACCCGGCCGAGCAGGTGTGCCAGCGCGAGCGGGTGCGGGCCATGGAGGCCGGCGTGCGCGAGCTGCTCACCGGGCTCGAGGTCGACGTCCTCGGCCTGTACGTCGACGGCCGGTCCTACGGCGAGATCTCCGAGCACCTCGGCCGCCCCGTGAAGTCGGTCGACAACGCCCTGCGGCGCATCAAAGCCAAGGTGGCCCACCACGTGGCCCAGCGCGACGCCGCCGACCGGGCCGAGGACTGGCCCACCGACGTCGCCGCGGCCGCCTGACCCGCTCGTCGGCCGAGCGGGCTTCGCCCCTCGTCGTTCCTATGCTGGGGCGCGGTGCAGACGCCCGACGGCTGGTACCCGGACCCGACCGGCCGGCCCCACCTGCGCCGCTTCGAGGCCGGCCAGTGGCTCGACTGGGTCTCGGCTGGGGGCCAGGTCGCCAGCGAGCCGCTCGCCCCACCCCCGGCCACGGGTGGGGGCACCCTCACCAGCGAGCCGGTGGTGCGAGCGGCCCGGACAGGTGACCGGTGGGCGCTGGTCAGCCTGTACGGCCAGCCGCTGGCCACGGCCTCGGTCGCCGACCGGGTGGTCACCGTCTGCGACCCGGTCGGGACGCCCACCCACCAGCTGCGCCGGTCGGCCGCCGGCAGCACGACGGTGGTCAGCCTCCACGACCGCACCGACAGGGAGGTCGGCCGTTTCGAGGAGGTCCGCCGGGCCTACCTGGGCGGCTTCCGCGTCGTCGGGCTGGGTGCCCTCCTGGCCACCCTCGACGCCGAGTCCAACGACCTCAAGCGACTGGTGCTGGTCGACCCCGGGGGCCGGCCGCTCGGCCGGGTGGCCGACGAGAAGGGGGAGTGGACCACCGAGATGGCCCACCCGTTCGGAGCGCCCCTGGCCGAGCTGGCCGCCCTGTCAGCCCTCGCCGTAAGCCTGGCCTGGCACTGACGCCGCGTCCCGCTCCTCAGCCGGGCGGGGGAGCAGGTCCAAGCGGCGGAGCAGCTGGGCGTTGGCGGCCACCACGATGGTGCTGACGCTCATGAGGATGGCGCCCACGGCCGGGCTGAGGACGATCCCGGCCCACGCCAGCACCCCGGCGGCCAACGGGATGGCGGCCACGTTGTAGCCGGCGGCCCACACCAGGTTCTGCACCATCTTGCGGTAGCTGGCCCGGGACAGCTCGATCACCCCCACCACCGCCCGGGGGTCGGAGGAGGCCAGGACCACGCCGGCGGCGGCGATGGCGACGTCGGTGCCGGCCCCGATGGCCAGGCCGACGTCGGCCCGGGCCAGGGCGGGGGCGTCGTTCACGCCGTCGCCGACCATGGCCACCCTCCGGCCGCCAGCCTGCAGCTGGGCCACGGCCCGGTCCTTGTCCTCGGGCAGCACCTCGGCCACCACCTCGTCGCCCGGGCCCTTGGCCACCGGGCGGGACTCGCTGGTCACCGTCGACTCGTCGATCTCGGCCTCACCGTCGACCACCACGCCGTCGGCGGGAACCCGAGCCCCCGAGCGGACGCGCACGACGTCGCCCACCGCCAAGCCGGCCAGCGCCACCGTGCGCACCTCACCGTCGTCGCCCACCACCTCGGCCTCGTCGGGCAGCAGGTCGGCCAGCGCCTCGAGCGCCCCGGCGGCGTGGTGGTTCACGTAGGGTACCCCAGGGGGTATCTAGCGATCCGTCACGTACCCCCTGGGGGTACCTGTGAGGACGTCTGGAGCCGAGTGTCGGATTCGAACCGACGACCCCTTCTTTACAAGAGAAGTGCTCTACCAGCTGAGCTAACCCGGCGTGCTCCGGCCAGCGTATCGACCCCTGTCCGCGTGATCGGTCCCCCCGGGTGCAAAGATGACCGTGATGGGACTGACCGATAAAGAGCGAGCGGTGCTCGACCTCGAACGCTCCTGGTGGGCCGGGCCCTCCGCCCCGGCCACCAAGACCGAGGCCATCACCCTGCTCGGGCTCTCCCGTGCGCAGTACTACGCCCTGCGTGACAGCGCCGTCGAGCGCCCCGAGGCCGAGCGCTACGACCCTCTCGTGGTCCGGCGGGTGCGCCGCGACAAGGTCGCTCGGCGCCGTGCCCGCTTCGAGGGCCGCCAGACGGGCGATCCGCGCCGATGAACCGTCAGGCCG
>JBBSKY010000070.1:0-14189 GCA_038255915.1 Acidimicrobiales bacterium
ACCAGCTCGGCGCGCCCGTAGCCGAACAGGGTCTCGGTCTGGCGATTGACCAGGCGGATGACACCGTCGACGTCGACCACCACGATGGCGTCCGGCGCCGCCTCCAGGAGCCCTTCGAACTTGGCCTCGGCCCGCTTGCGGTCAGTGATATCCATGGCCATACCGTGCATCCGCACCGCAGCTCAAGGAGCGCGTGGTGCTGCAGAACGCCGACTCCCAGATCGTGCTCTTCGGGTGGCCCCTGTGGCCTGGCGTGTTCCTTTGAGCGCTCATGGCTCCATAGCCCCGCACCCCTTCGACGAGCAGCCGGAAGCGCTCCGCGGCGTCGTCCGGCGGTTCGGTGATCTCACGTCCAGGTTCAAGGTCCCCGACGATCTGCGACATGTGTGGCCGATCTGTTGGTGGCCCTCCGAGGAGCGTTCGCTCCGTGAGGCTTATCGGCCGGTCCGCCCGGGACCTGAGCAGTCCCACGGTCGGGACCGTTCGGGGAGCGAGTGGACCGGCGACGTTTGCCTGCGCCAGGCCGATCGGGCTGTTGAGCGCCGGCCCCGACGCCGCCGAGTGCGTAGGCCTGCGACGAGGATCGGTGCAGGATCAGGCACCATTCCTCGTCACAGGCCGATCTGGAGGCGCCAGGACCTGGGCTTCCTCGGTCCGGCCTGCTTGGCGCAACGGCAGTTGGTGGGCCAGGGTGAGCGAGCTACGCCGCGCCCGCCCGGGAGAAGGAGACCAGATGGCCGAGATCACCGACAGCCTCACGCGGTCCGTGCAGAAGTACTACGGCACCGTGCTCTCGTCGTCGGAGGACCTGCAGACCTCGGCCTGCTGCGCGGTCGAGGCGCCGTCCGACCGGGTGCGCGACGCCCTGAAGCTGGTGCACCCCGAGGTCCTGGACCGGTTCTACGGGTGCGGGTCGCCCATCCCCCCAGCGCTCGACGGCTCCACCGTGGTCGACCTGGGCTGCGGGTCGGGCCGCGACGCCTACGTCATCGCCCAGCTCGTCGGGGCCGACGGCCGGGTCGTCGGGATCGACATGACGCCCGAGCAGCTGGCCGTGGCCCGGGCCCACACCGGCTGGCACGCCGAGCGGTTCGGCTTCGCCAACGTCGAGTTCCGGGACGGCCGCATCGAGGACCTGGCCGCGGTCGGGATCGCCGATGCCAGCGTCGACGTCGTCGTCTCCAACTGCGTGCTGAACTTGGCCACCGACAAAGCGCCGGTGTTCGCGGAGATCTTCCGGGTCCTCAAGCCGGGCGGCGAGCTGTACTTCTCCGACGTCTTCGCCGACCGCCGGATCCCCCCGCACCTGAGCGCCGACCCGGTGCTGCGGGGTGAGTGCCTGGGCGGCGCCCTCTACGTCGAGGACTTCCGGCGGATGCTGGACCGGTTCGGCTGCCACGACGCCCGGGTGATGTCGTCCCGGACCCTGTCGATCGACAACCCGGCGCTCGAGGCCCAGGTCGGTGCCATCACCTTCTCCTCGACCACGATCCGGGCCTTCAAGCTCGACCTCGAAGATCGCGAGGAGGACTATGGGCAGGTGGCCACCTACCTCGGCACCATCGCCGAGATGCCGGAGCGGTTCGAGCTCGACGAGCGGCACGTGCTCGTGACGGGCCAGGCCGTCCCGGTGAGCGGGAACACCGCGGCCATCCTGCGCCACACCCGCTACGCCCCCCACTTCCGGGTCGAGGGCGACACGAGCACCCACCACGGCCCCTTCGAGCCGGCGACGGTGCCGAACCCCACCACGGTCGGCTCGCCCTGCTGCTGAGGCGACCCCCGGGGACGTTGAGCAGACGGCCACTGATGGCAAAACATCCGCCTTGGGTGGAGCAGCTGGTCGGCGCACCACGGGCGAGGCATCCTGATGCCCCGATCGCGCCGACGAGCTGGTGACGGCGGTGCTCGGACCGGAACCGACCAGGCTGGGCCCGTGATCAGGCGCTGGCGGCCGACTCTGTTCAACGTGGTGCAGGCGGTGGCGGCGGTGGCGGTCGTCCTGCGGCTGCTGCCCGGGGCCCGGCGGCCGGCGCCCCTCGAACCGCGCACCGGGCCGCTCCCCGGAGCCCTCACCGTGACCGTGATCGTGCCGGCCCGTGACGAGGAGCGCCGCATCGGGCCGCTGCTGGCGGCGGTGGCCTTCGATCCCCAGGTGCACGAGGTGGTGGTGGTCGACGACGAGTCGTCCGATGCCACCGCGGCCGTGGCTCGGGGCGCCGGGGCCCGAGTGGTGACCGGAAGGCCGCTGCCGCCCGGTTGGGTGGGCAAGCCGTGGGCGTTGCAGCAGGGTCTGGAGGCGGTGACATCGGAGTGGGTGGTGACCCTCGACGCCGATGTCGTGCCCCGGCCCGGGTTCGTCGGGGCACTCCTGGACGCGGCGACGGCCGGCGGCTGGGACGTGCTCACCGTCGGTCCCCGCTTCGTCCTGGGCGGACCGGGCGAGCAGCTGCTGCACCCGGCCATGCTGGCCACCATCGTCTACCGGTTCGGGGCGCCGGCCGGCACCGTGAGCCCCCACCGGGCCATGGCCAACGGGCAGTGCCTGATCGCCCGCCGGGCCCGGCTGGTCGAGCTGGGCGGGTTCGGGGTGGCCGCCGGCCACCTCACCGACGACATCGCTCTGGCCCGGGGCCTGGCCGCCCTGGGGGCCAGCGTCGGCTTCCTCGACGGCAGCCGCCTGGTCGAGGTGGACATGCACGACTCGGCTGCGGATGTGTGGCGGGAGTGGGGCCGCTCGCTGCCCATGGCCGACGCCACCCCGCCCGCCCAGCAGGCGGCCGACCTGGCCGTGGTGTGGCTGGCCCAGGCCCTGCCTCTCCCCCGCCTCCTGGCCGGCCGGGGCACCCCCCTCGACGTGGCCCTGGTGGCCCTGCGCCTGGCCCTCGGGGCGGCGACGGCCGGGTCCTACCGGCGGCCGGCACCCCTCACCTGGGCCGCCCCGCTGGCCGACGTCCCGGCCGCGGCCCGCCTCAGCTGGGCGGCGGTGCGGCCGGTGCGCCGGTGGCGGGGTCGGGAGTACCCGAGCGGGCCGCCAGCAGGAAGCGCAGTCCGATCAGGCTGAGCAGGAGGCCGGCCGCCGCCGTGCGCCACACCCCGTCAACCACGAGCACGGCCACGGGGCTGGCGAACACCCCGGCCCGGGTAGCCCAGGCGAAGGAGCGGGTGGCGGCCCAGACCACCAGCAGGAGGCCGATGCTGAGGGCAAAGGCTCGAGGCGACCAGACCGACAGCCCGCCGGCGTAGGCCAGGATCGAGCGCCCGCCGCGGAACCCGGCGAAGACGGGCCAGGCGTGGCCGATCATGGCCGCGGCGGCGCCGACCCAGGCCAGCACCATCCGGTCGTGGGCGCCGAGGCCCGCCACCTGGCCCGCCGCCACCCCGGCCAGCCCGGCCAGCACCCCCTTCAGGGCGTCGCCGACGAACACCGGGACCGCCGCCCGCCGCCCGAGCAGCGCCTTCACGTTCCAGTAGCCGGGGTTGCGATCACCGGCCTGTCGCGGGTCGACGCCCCGGGCCCGGGCCACCAGCACGGCCACCGGCACCGATCCCAGCAGGTAGCCGATCAGGAAGGTGGCGGCGACGGCGCCCGGCATCCCGCCAACCTAGGACCGGTCGGGGTGACCGTACGCTCGGTCCCCATGGCCGGCGGCACCACCTTCACGCTGGCCTCGTTCGAGCCGGGCCGGGTCTCCCGCCTCCTCGCCACCGTGCCGCTCGAACGGCTGCGCCTCCGCCGGATGGCCGGCCTGGCCTGGGCCCGGCACCTGGGGACATCGGCCGGGGGGCGAACCCTGGGGGCCGACCTGACCCGGTGGGCGTGGTTCTGCTTGTGGGACGACGAATCGGCCGCCGCCGGCTTTCACGACGCCCTCACGGCCCGCCTCGAGCCCCGGGAGGTGGCCACCCTGCACCTGCGGGCCGTGCGGGCGCGGGGGCGCTGGGCCGGGCACGAGGTGCCGGTGGCCGAGGGCGACCCCGAACCCGCCACGCCAGCGCCGCTGGTCGTGCTGACCCGGGCCCGCGTCCGGCCCAGCCGGTGGCGGCCGTTCACCGGATCGGTGCCCCCCGTGGACGCTGCCCTGGCCCGGGCCCCCGGTCTGCTGCGCAGCGTGGGCGTGGGCGAGTGGCCGGTGCTGGTGCAGGGCACGGTGAGCCTGTGGCGCGACGGGGCGGCCATGGCCGCGTTCGCCCGCAGCGACGCCCACCGGGTGGTGGTCCGCCGCACCGCCCAGGAGGGGTGGTACGCCGAGGAGCTGTTCGCCCGCTTCTCGGTGGAGCGGGCCGAAGGGACCTGGGACGGTTCCCCGCCCGTCCCGTAGAGCTACTCGGCTCCGACGCTGGCCCGGCGGACCTCAGCGGCCTGCAGCCCCTTGGGTCCTTCCTTCACCTCGAACTCGACGGTCTCCCCCTCGACCAGGTTCTTGTAGCCACCGCCCTCGATAGCCGAGAAGTGCACGAACACGTCGGGCCCCTCCCCCTGGCTGATGAAGCCGTAGCCCTTGTCGGTGCTGAACCACTTGACGGTGCCGCTGGCCATCTGTGTCTCCGTTCGAACTCAGGGCCACGTTGCTGGACCCTGATGCCACCGTAAGCCACCGACCCCGGCGCCGGCAAGCACTTCATTGACTTTCGTTCGGCGCGCCCGGGACCGCGGTCAGCCCGGTGGCGGCGGGCCCGCCCCCGCAGGAGCGGCGAGCGGAAGGCCGGCCCGGTGCTGGGTACGCTCGGCGTCGCCATGCGGCCCCGGATGCGCCTCTCGCCCTCCGCCTACCGGCGGGTGACGCTGGTGGCGCTGGTCCTGCTGGCCGCCATCATCGTGTCGGGTGGAGCGGTGCGGGTCACCGGGTCCGGCCTCGGTTGCCCCGACTGGCCCACCTGCGCCGAGGGGAAGCTGGCTCCCCAGCTGTTCCAGGAGTCGGCCGGCCACGCCACCATCGAGTACGTCAACCGACTGGTGACCGGCCTGGTGTCGGTCGTGGTGATCGTGGCCGTCCTCGGCTCGCTGGCCCGCACCCCCCGGCGGCGCGACCTGGTGTGGCTCTCGGTCAGCCTCGTGGCCGGGGTGATCGGCCAAATCGTGCTGGGCGGCATCACCGTGCTCACCGACCTCCACCCGGTCGCCGTGCAGTCGCACTTCCTGCTCTCGCTGGTGATCGTGACCTGCGCGGTCACCCTCCACTGGCGGGCCGGGCGCGAGCCTGGCCCGGCCCGGCCGCCGGGGCCGTCAACGGTGCGCACCCTGTCCTGGCTCACCCTGGCCCTGCTCGTGCCGGCCATCGTGGCCGGCACGGTGCTGACCGGCACCGGCCCCCACGGCGGCGACCCCGAGGCCCAGCGCTTCGCCCTTGACCCCCGCCGGGTTGCCCAGGTCCACGGCGTGCTGGTCGAGGTCTTCACCGCCGCCCTCCTGGCCACCCTCGTCGTGGCCTGGCGCCGGGGGGCGTCGCCGGCCGCGCTGCGCCGGGGATCGGTGGCCATCGCCGTGACCGCTGCCCAGTCGGTCCTCGGCTACACCCAGTACCTCAACGGCGTGCCGGCCCTCCTCGTCGGCCTCCACATCCTGGGAGCCACCTGCGTGTGGATCGCCGTGCTGCGCTGGCACCTGGGGCTCGGGGAGGTTGCACCGTTCCCTGCGCCGGCCGTTCAATCGTTGCCCGTGACGGACCCGCCTCCTCCGGCCCGCGCCGAGCAAGCGGGTGCGGTAGGCCGCTGAGCGGACGGCGGCGGATGCTCAGCCGGTGCGACGGTAGGAGAACCCGAGCCGGGTGACCGCGATCGGGTTCGCGGCACACGTCGCCTAGGTGCCGTCCGTGGAGGAGGCCGTCGCCTCGGCGGGCGGTTCGGCTGCGTCGCGGATCACGGCGAGAAGGTCCTCGCCGTACTCGTCCAGCTTCTTCGGGCCGATGCCAGGCAGGGCCCGCAGCTCGAACAGGGTGGAGGGCCGCTTGGTGGCGATGGCCTCGACCAGGGCGTCGGTGAGGTAGATGTACGGCGGCTTGCCCTCCTTCTTGGCCTTCTCGGTGCGCCAGGCCCGGAGGGCGGCTGACACCCCGGGGTCGCCGGGAACGATCGGCACCGGGGCCCGGCGGGCGGTGAGGGCGACCACCGGCTGGGGGCGGGCCGTACGGCGCACCGGGGGGTCCCGGCCCTCCAGCTCGTCGAGGAACGGCGAGGGGCGGCCGGCGTCGCCCAGCACCACCACGCTGAGCCGGCACCGGGTGATGCCGACGTGGACGACCCGGCGCTCCTCCTCGAGGTCGACGGCTAGGCGGTGGGGGCTGATCCCGTCGGTGAGGCCGAACAGCACCACCCGGTCCCACTCCTGGCCCTTCACCCGGTGGACGGTGGCCAGGGTGACGCCGGCCTCGTCGGTGCCCTGGGCCAGGTGGGCCCGCAGCCAGCCCTCGAAGGTGGCGATCTCGTCGTGCAGGTCGGCCAGCTGGAGCAGCGCCTCCAGGTCGTCGATGTTCGAGCCGCCCTGGGCCCCCTTCGACGAGTCGAGCAGGCCCATGGCCTGGCCCAGGCCGATGTCGTCGCGCACGAAGGTGAGCGTCTCGCGCACGCCGCCCTTGGCCGCCACGGCCAGCCCTTCCAGGTCGGAGGCCACCACCTGCAGGTTCTGGCGCTCCCGGTCCTTCTGCAGGGTGTCGGCCAGCTGGCCGAGCGAGCGCACCGACCACGAGCCCCGCTTGGAGAGGCGGTCGGGCAGCCACTGGGGCAGGCCGCCCCGGCTGGGCCGCTTCAGGATGGCCGAGATGTCGGCGCCGGCCATGGCTCCCGGGTCGGCGGCCAGCCGGAGGTAGGCCAGCGCCGCCTGCACCCCGGTGCGGCGCAGCACCTCCTCGCCCAGGTCGCTGGCCACGGGCACCCCGGCCTCGCGCAGCGCCACCTGGGGGGCCAGCAGCAGGCTGTTGACCCGGGTGAGGACGGCCAGGTCGGCCGGGGCGGCACCGGCGTCGATCCAGCCCCGCACGGCTTCGACCACCTCGGCGGCGGCCCGTTCCGGGGCGTGGCGCCGCACCTGGATGCAGGCCGGGTCGGGGTCGACGGCCGGCCCCGGGCGGATGGCCTTGGGGACCCGCACCTGGTTGCGCTGCAGCAGGGCGGCGGCGGCGCCAGTCACCGCCGCCGGGCAGCGGTGGTTCACCTCGAGCGGGTGGGCGCCGCCACCGGGGAACCAGCGGCCGAAGTCGATGAGGAAGCGGGGGGTGGCGCCCATGTAGCCGTAGAGCACCTGGTCGTCGTCGCCCACCCCGAACACGTCGAGCCCAGGTGCGGCCAGCAGGCGCACCAGCAGGAGGTGGCAGGGGGTGAGGTCCTGGAACTCGTCGACCAGGAGGTGGCGGCACCGCGCCTGGGCCCAGCGCCGCAGGTCACCGTCGGCCAGCAGCGCCTCGACGGCCCCGAAGACCTGCTCGTCGAAGTCGACCCCGCCGGCCTTGGCCAGCCGCTCGCGGAAGCTGGGCCACACCCGCTCGGCCAGGCCGTCGGCCTCACCGTCGAGCTCGGCCTCGACCTGGGCCGGGTCGACCAGGCCGAGGCGGATGCGGGAGAGGCCGTCGAGGTAGGGCGAGATCGGGTCGGTGTTGGTGCGGCGGCGCACCTCGACCAGCCGGCCCACCACGTCGCGCACATCACGCTCGCCCAGCACCCGCAGGCCCTCGCCCCGGGCCCGGCGCAGCACCCACCAGCCCAGGCCGTTGAGGGTCTGCACCCGGACGCCGGGCACGTCGACCAGGCGGGCCTCCATCTCCTTCTTGGCCCGCACGTTGAAGGCCACGGCCAGCACCGACGCCGGGTCGTAGCCCCGGTCGCGAACCAGGTGGCGCACCCGCTCGGTGAGCACCCGGGTCTTGCCCGAGCCGGCCGGCGCCACGATCCGGGCCGGGCCCGAACCGTGGGCCACCGCGGCCAGCTGGTCGGGGGCCAGCTCCGCGGTGGGCGGGCGGGGCTCGGGCTGACGGGCCAGCCGGCCAAGCTCGACGTCCTCGCTGTGGAGGAGGGCATGCCCGTCGAGGGCGTCGGTCGGGAACGGCGACCGCGGCCCCCCGTCCACCCACGCCGGGGTGCCGTCGGCGAGCACCACGTCGGCCGGGCCGCCCTCGGCGGCCCCGAGGCGCTGAGCCTTGCGTCCCCACCACCACACCGGCTCGCCGCCGCGGGCGTCGTAGGTGTTGGCCCACACCAGGTGGTGGAGCCGGTCGAGCCACGGCTCGAACGACGGCCCGGCCAGCAACGGATCCGGGTCGTAGGCGGCCGGGCGCCGGAAGTCGGCGGGGTCGACCAGCAGGCGCACCACCACAGGTGCCCGCTCGGCCCACGCCGAGTGCAGCGCCGCCACCACCGTCGCCGGCTCCGCCAGGGCGGCCTCGTCGACCACGACCTCGGGCACCCCGGCCCACACCTCGGGCACCGCCTGGTCGGCCCCCACGATCACCCCACGGCCGAGCGCATTCGGTCCCGCCGCAGTCACAGAGGCGACCCTACCGACGTCGGTGACAGCGATCTCCCGGGCCACTCGACCGACTCCGCGAGGCTCACCAGGATGCACGGGCGACCAGACCCGGCTGGGCGTTCTGGCGGGCGCACAAATGGGCCCTCGCCAGCGAAGCCAGCCCACTCGAGCGCGGGTGAGGTTGGCGATCCGGTCACCGGGTACAGCGTTTCGGATGGCCCTCTCACTTCGACCCCAGCACGTCGGCCGGTACAAGGACCTCGTCCGCCTGCTCGTCAAGTACGGGCGCTCCGACCTGGTCCGCCAGGCCGGCATGGACGAGCTGGTCGAGGCGGACGGGTCGTCCGACGGCCAGGTTCCGGCCAAGGCCGAGGAGCTGGCCTGTGACCTCGAGAAGCTCGGGCCCACCTACATCAAGCTGGGCCAGCTGCTCTCCACCCGGGCCGACCTCATCCCGCCGTCCTACGCCAAGGCGCTCAGCCGGCTGCAGGACTCGGTCGAGCCGTTCGGATCCGACGAGGTCGAGCGCATCGTCTCGACCGAGCTTGCCTTCCGGATCTCGAAGGGCTTCGCCACGTTCGACTTCGACCCGCTCGCCTCGGCGTCGTTGGGCCAGGTGCACCGGGCCACCATGCGCGACGGTCGGGAGGTCGTGGTGAAGGTGCAGCGACCCGGGATCAGGGAGCGCATCGCTACCGACATGGAGGCCCTCACCGAGCTGGCCCAGTTCGCTGACAACCACCTCGAGGCGGGCCGCCGCTATGGGTTCGCCGAGCTCCTGGCCCAGTTCCGGCGGTCGCTGAGCGGCGAGCTCGACTACCGCCGGGAGGCGGCCAACCTCACCGCCCTCGGCCGCATCCTCCGCCCCTACGACCGGCTCGTCGTCCCCGAGCCGATCGGCGACTACACCACCTCGACCGTCCTGACCATGGAGTTCATCCCGGGCCGCAAGGTCACCGACATCGGCCCCCTGGGGAAGATGGAGCTGGACGGGCATGTGCTGGCCGAGCAGCTGTTCCAGGCCTACCTCGACCAGATCCTCGTGGAGGGCTTCTTCCACGCCGACCCCCACCCCGGCAACGTCATCCTCACCCCCGACGGGCGGCTGGCCCTGGTGGACGTCGGCATGGTGGCCCGCGTGCCCAAGGCGATCCGCCACCTCCTGGTGAAGCTGCTCCTCGCCCTGAGCGACGGCAACGGGAAGGGCGTGGCCGACGCCGCCGTCGCCATGGGCCGGCCGCTCGACTGGTACGACGGGCCAGGCTTCTGCGCCGGGACCACCGAGATGGTGGAGGAGAGCCAGGGCATGAACCTCGAGCAGATCGACGCCGGGTCGATGGTCATGGATCTCATGAGGATCTCGGGCGACAACGGCCTGCGCCTGCCCCCCGAGCTTTCGATGCTGGGCAAGGCCCTGCTCAACCTGGATCAGGTGGCGAGGACGCTGGACCCGACGTTCGACCCGACGGCGGCGATCGAGGCCCACTCCACCGAGGTCATGCAGAGCCAGATGAAGACGTCGTCGGGGAGCGCGTTCTCGGCACTCCTCGAGACCCGCGACTTCGTCGAGCAGCTTCCTGGCCGGGTCAACAAGGTCATGGACGCCGTGACCGAGGGAACCTTCGAGCTCAAGGTGCACGCCTTCGACGAGGCCGAGCTGATTCGCGGGCTGCACAAGCTGGCTAACCGCGTGACCATGGGGCTGGTGCTGGCGGCCCTCATCGTCGGGGCCGCCATGCTCATGCAGGTCGAGACCTCGTCCAAGCTCCTCGGCTACCCGGCCGTGGCCATCGTCTGCTTCCTGGCCGCCGCCAGCGGCGCCTTCGTGCTGATGGTGTCGATCGTGCGGTCCGACCGGCGCAGCACCCCCAAGCCCCAGAGGAAGAGCTAGGTCGCCGCTCGAAGACCGGCTCGCCGCCGTCCTCAGAGCCGCGAGTCCGCGGCCGGTGACACCGCCCCGTAGATCTCCCGGAGAGCCAACGAGTGCGCTCAGCGTACGGCCGGAACGGGTGCGCGCTCAGGCCCGGACCCCGCCACCCCGGCGGGTCCCCGTCAGTCAACCGCGCGTCAGTCGCCGCTGGCGCGCCGGTGGGCCTTCGCCGCCTCGGCCACCACCGCACGGCCCCGGTCAGCAGGCCGGCGTCGGTGAGGACCTTGGTGTGGTGGCCGATCGTCGGCTGGCTCCTGGCCAGCGGAGCCTCAACCTCCTCGCCAGGCGTGGGAGCAGGTCGCGTACATCGCCATCACCCATACCCACGACCGCCCCGAATTCGCCCGCGGGTGGGCCACGGGCCGACAGGCCAGCGGGACAGGCCTATTCGGTGATGTCGAGGACCGCGGCGTAGCTGCCGATGCCGAGCAGCGAGCTGGGCGGGACGTCCCGGTCCCCGATCAGCAGACTCTCCAAGCGGCCGCTCTCGGGGTCGAACGTGACGTCGGCGATCGTGCCGAGGCCGTTCCCGATGCCGCTCAGGGCCCGCTTGCCCACCAGCTCCAGATCACCCCCCACGGCCCGCCGTTCCCGCTCGTCCGCCGGCTCCCGCAGGGCGCCCTCGTCGTTCAGCATCACCGCGTCCGGGCCGAAGCCGCTGAGCTGGTCCCAGTCGACGATTTGGGCCTTCTTGCCCTTGCCGATGACCAGGGCGGCCACCTGTGTGCATCCCGGGTCTATCAGCAGGTGGGCGACCAGGCCCAGCTCCTGAGCGGTGGCCCGGCTGAGGACCCGGCGCCCTACGGCCCTGGCGAAGGATCCGGTCACGCCAGCCCCAGCTGGGTCCGGAACTCGTCCACGGCCGCCCCGAGACCGACGAGGTCGTCGCGCACGAAGTCCTCGGTGGCGTTCGGCACGACGAGTGCGACGCCGGAGACGGCCAGCTGGGCGGGCAGCGGAATGTAGCCCTCACCGCCGCCGACCTTGTCGATCTGGTAGCCGACCACCTCGCCCCGGCTCCCGACGACCAGGGCGAGATCCCGGACCGTCCCGAGCCTCACCCCACCCTCGGTCAGCACGTCGTTGCCGATCACGTTTCGCCCTGACGGCGGCTGGCCCACGGAGTCGGGGGCGTTCCCGGGCTCGGCCAGGCTCGACTCGTCCGGGATCATCACGGCGTCCCGGCCGATGGCGTGGATGGCGTCCGCCGGGAGGACCTCCCGGCGGCGCCCGGCGAAGAAGCCCCGCTTGTTGAGCGTCAACCCGAGCAGGCTTCCCGCCTCGGGGCTGTAGATCACGTCCCGCACCTCGGCGACATCCTCGCCACCCTGGACGGTGACCACGGGCAGACGACTGAGCTGAGTCGCGGTCAGGAGGACCTTCATCGCTTGTCCCTGCTGGCGATCACACCACCTCGCCGGCGCAGCCTCCGGATCAGAACGAAGGCGGCGACGGCTAGGAGGAGGACGACCAGCAGCAGGATGAACCAGGTGGTCATGCTCATCAGGCTCCGGTCCTCGGTCGGCGTCTTTGGTCGCCCGGAACGTAGCCCAACCAGGGGCCAATGTGTCGCTCGCAGCTCAACTTGAACGTCGCGTCAGATCTTCGGGCTGGCGGCTCCCTGGGGTCGAGCCAAGGAAGCGGCGTTGGTCGTGTCCTCCCCTTCCTTGAGCAACTCCTGCTGCCGCGCCATCATCGTGCGGCCAAGGTCCTCGAGCTCGACCAAGCCGAGCTTCTTGGTGAGGAGCGGGTAGAAGGCCTCCTCCTGCTCCCCTTGGGCCTTGACGACGTGCTGGAGATCGACCATTGCGTCCCGCCGGTCCATCCCGGACGGAAGGTCGTCGATCTGGGCCAGCATCCGCCTGGTCTCGCCGCGGCGCCCCTCGGCCTCCTTGGCCATCTCCGGTTGGAGGTCGGCCAGCAGCGGATGGATGTACTCCTCCGTCAGCGCGTTGTGGGTGGTCAGCATGGCCGCGATCTGGAGAGCTGCCTTGTCCTCACCCCCGGACTGTCCGGCGGGGGCCTGCTGGATCTGGCCGAACAGCATCCGCATTGAGTTGTGGTCGTCCTGGAGGATCTTGATCGCGTTGGGCATCAAGAAAACTTCCCCATCCCGCGTCTACGCAACCTCCTCCCCTGCCCTACCTGGCCGGTGGAGTGACGTGTTACGACCGAGACGGGTTCGCCCAGGGTGACCTCGGCGAGCACGGCCACCTCGCCTGTGTCGGTTGACAACGACACCACGCCGGTGGCGTCAGTGATCCAGCCCATGCCGACCAAGACCATGGTCGTCGAGGTCTGCGTCATCGCCCTCGTCCCGACGCCGGTCGCCGCTCAAGTCGCTAGCGTCGGTCGGGTCCACCCAGGAGGTCAGCCGTGCCCTCCCCGCCCTCCCGGGACCGGGGCCATCTCGCCATCCTCCACGTTCTGCGGGGTGGCGCCGCGCTCTACGTCACCGCCTATCACGCCGTCGGGTCGCTGACCCCGAGCGGGCTCCGCTTCGACACCAGGGGTGGGTCGGTGGCCCTGATCCTGGAGGGCAACCCGCTCGGCCTCCTGGGGTTCGGCCTCTACGCCGTCCTCGGGTTCTTCGTCCTCAGCGGGTTCGTGATCCACCTCCGGCACGCCTCGCGCCCCGAGGAGCTCGCCCAGCGGGGCCGCCTGGCCTGGACCGCCGACTACGGGTGGCGGCGCTCGATGCGGATCTACCCGCCGGTCATCGGGGCCATCGCCCTCACCGCCGCGCTCACCGCCATCGGTTCCCGGACGTTCCCCGACTGGCCGTGGGCCCCGGGGACCCTCACCGACGCCCGAAACCTCCTCGTGCCCGTCTACGGGGCGGCGACCTTCGGGAACGGCCTGGCCCTGTGGTCGATCGCCTTCGAGCTGTGGTTCTACGCCGCCTACGCAGTGATCGCCGTGGTCGTCCTGCGGGGCGTCCACCCGTCGTCCCCGCGCCGGTTGGGAGTCGTCCTGGCCGGGACCCTCGTGGCCTCGGCCGCCCTCGTCCTGATCCAGGACCACGCCCCGCACGTCATCCCCGCCGAGCTCCAGGGACTGACGACCATCGCCGTCTACCTCCCCGCCTGGGTGGCGGGCGCCTTCCTCGCCGAGCTCCACGTCGCCGGGGTGAGGGTGCCGCGGCCGCGCTGGTCGGCCGCGGCGGCCGGCCTCGTCGTCGTGGTCGCCGCCTTCTCCTCGGGCAACGACCTCCGGCCGGCAGTCGACCTCCTCTGGGGCCTGGCCATCTGCCTGATGATCGCCGTGGCCACGCTCGGCCCCGGAAGGCGGTGGTGCTCGAGCCGGGCCGGTCGGTGGGCGGCGAGCACGTCGTCGTGGTCATACTCTCTCTACCTCGTCCACCTGCCGGTGATCCTGTTCGGCCAGGCCGCCCTCGACGAGCCCGCCGGCCGGATCACCAACCCCCTGGTGGTGCTCACCATCTTCCTGGCCGCGGTGGCCGTGGGCTGGCTCTTCTCCCTGGTCGTCGAACGGCCGTCGCGGTGGCTGGCGGCCCGGCCACCCCGACGCCTGGCGGGCTCGGCGACATCCACGACCTAGGTGGGTGACCACGGAGGCGAACAGCGCTGGTCGGCCGGCGAGGTGCGGTGGCCGGCCTGGACAACCCGGTCATCCGACCGCGGCGCCCACGGCCATGCCGCCTGTTCCCATCACCGTCGATCTCCCTCGTCGTACCTAATGCGGCGGCCGGAGATCATCGTCAGCGGGAGCTCGACCACGTGCTCGCCCTCTGACGGGGCCCACCTCGGGATGCCGGCGCCGGCGAGGGCAGCGAGCTCC
>JBBSKY010000071.1:0-13468 GCA_038255915.1 Acidimicrobiales bacterium
CGGCACGGCCAGCTCGGTCACCGACCAGCAGGCGTTCGTGCTGCTCGCCGGCCTCCTGGCCTCGGTGGTCACGGTGGTGGGCGCCCGGGTCGGCAACCGGATCCTCGCCCTGGTGGGCCTGTTCGGCTGCACCCTGGCCCGCCCCAGCAGTGCCGCCATCTTCGTGGCCATCGTCGTGCCCTACTACGCGGCGGCGATGTGGATGTTCCTCAAGTACAACCGCGTGGTGAAGGAGCAGGGCAACCTGCGCCGCCAGCAGCGGGCGGAGCAGCGCAAGACCGGCGGCGGGCCCGCCGCCCGCACGGGCAAGGCCCCGCCCAAGGGCGGTGCCAAGAAGACGTCGGCCAAGCCGGCTCCCCCGAAGTCGAAGCGCTACACACCCCCCAAGGCCCGACGCAAGCCTCCCCCGCCGCCGTCCAAGCCACCGCGGGACCGCAGCATCGTCGACTGATCCGAGGGGGTTCGGGGGAGGGCCTGCCCTCCCCGACTAACAGAGGGCCTGGCGCAGGAAGGACAGCAGCTCGGTGCGGCGGAGGGCGACGGAGCGGGCCGTCGGGGGGTAGCCGAGGGCGCGGAGGACCTCGACCTCGGTGGCTGCGCCGATCACGGTCGAGTAGGCGGCGAGGAGGACGAGGCGGGGGTCCTGGCGGCGAATGCGGCCGGCGGCCATCTCGGCGTCGAGGAAGGCCGTGGCCCGGTGGACCAGCGGCTCCAGGGCGGCGGTGAGGCGGGCCGCGGCCGGCCCCCCGAGGCGGCTGACCTCGCGGACCAGCCCGAGCAGGGCGGGCCGGGAGGCGGCCAGGCGGAAGGTGGCCCGCACGACGGCCTCGATCCGGGCCCAGCCGGCCAGGCCAGGCCGGGCCAGCCCCCGCTCGAGGGCGGCGGCGAGGTCGTCCGCCGACCGGTCGATCACGGCGGTGAGCAGGCCTTCCTTGTCGCCGTAGTGGTACAGCACCGTCTGCTTGCGCACGCCGCTGGCCTCGGCCACCTGGTCGAGTGAGGTGGCCTCGTAGCCCCGGGTCCCGAACAGGCCGACGGCGGCGTCGAGCACCCGGGTGCGGGTCGGGACAGCGGCCGGGGCTGCGGGGGGCACTGACCAGATGGTAGACAAAAGGACCGCATGATCAGGGAAGCCCTCGACGGGAAGCGGATCGTCCTCAGCGGCGCCACCGGGTTCCTCGGCACGGCCCTGGTCGAACGGTTGCTGCGCCAGGTGCCCGGCTGCACGGTCGCCGTGCTGGTCCGGCCGGGCCGTCGGGGCGCCGCCGACCGGATCCGCCGGGAGGTGCTGAAGAACGACGCCTTCGACCGGTTGCGGACCGAGCTGGGCGACGGGTTCGACGCCACCGTGGCCGCCCGCCTCGTCCCGATCGCCGGCGACGTCGGGGTCGACGGCCTGGGCCTCGACGAGGAGGGCCGGCGGGTCCTGGCCGCGGCCGACGTGTTCATCCACTCGGCGGCGGCGGTGTCGTTCGACTCGCCCATCGACCAGGCCGTGGAGATCAACCTGCTCGGCCCGGTGCGGGTGGTCGAGGCCATGAAGGAGCTGTGCCCCACCGCCCACCTGGTGGCGGTGTCCACCTCCTATGTGGCCGGTACCCGGCGGGGCAAGGCCTACGAGACCACCCTCGACGCCACGCCGTATGCCCCCGACGTCGACTGGCGGGCCGAGGTGGCCGCCGCCCGCCGCACCCGCGCCGACCTCGACGCCGCCAGCCGGGCCCCGGAGATGCTGGCCGAGCTGCACAAGCGGGCCCGCCGGGAGCTGGGCGCCGCCGGTGTGCCGCTGCTGGCCGAGCGCACCGAGCGTCTCCGCCAGGAGTGGGTGAAGGACGGGCTGGTCGACGCCGGGGTGGCCCGGGCCTCGTCGCTGGGCTGGCCCGACGCCTACCCCTACACCAAGGCCCTCGGCGAGCGGGCCCTGCTCGAGCACCGGGGCTGTGTGGCGGTCAGCATCGTGCGCCCCTCGATCATCGAATCCGCGGTGGCCGAGCCCCGCCCCGGCTGGATCCGGGGCTTCCGGATGGCCGACCCGATCATCATCAGCTACGCCCGGGGCCTGCTGAAGGAGTTCCCCGGCATCCCCGAGGGCATCGTCGACGTGATCCCGGTCGACCTGGTGGTGGCCACCATCATCAACGTCGCCGCCGCCGGCCCCGACCCGGCCGGCCCCAGCGTGTACCAGGTGGCCTCGGGCAGCCGGAACCCGCTGCGCTACGGCCAGCTGGTCGACCACGTGCGGTCGTTCTTCACGGCCACGCCCATCCACGACGCCGACGGCCAGCCCATCGAGGTCCCCGAGTGGAGCTTCCCCGGCCGGGGCCGGGTGCAGTCGCAGCTGAAGCGGGCCGAGACGCTGCTGACCATCGGCGAGCGGGTGTTGCAGGCCCTGCCGATCCGGGGCGCCCAGGCCGAGTACGCGGCCCGCATCGACGAGCGCCGCGACCAGGTGGCCCGGGCCCTCGAGTACGTCGAGCTGTACGGCCACTACACCGAGACCGAGGCCATCTTCCAGGTCGACCGCCTCCTCGCCCTCCACCGCTCGCTGCCCGAGGAGGACCAGCGCGACTTCGGCTGTGACCCGGCCGTGGTCGACTGGGCCAGCTACATCGACGGCACCTACCTGCCGGCGGTGGTCGACCACGCCCGGGTGAAGATGACCCCGGGCCGCAAGACGGGATTGACCCGCACCGAACGGGGCCGCAGGGCGATCCTGTCCCCCGACCGCCACCTGGCCGCCTTCGATCTCGAGAACACCCTGATCGCCTCGAACGTGGTCGACTCGTTCAGCTGGTTGGCCACCCGCCGCCTCGATGCCCGCGACCGGGTCCGCTTCGTGGCCCGCACCCTGCGCGAGGGCCCCGGCCTGCTGGCCCTCGACCGCAAGGACCGGGGCGACTTCCTGCGCCACTTCTACCGGCGCTACGACGGGGCGCCGGTCGACGCCGTCCAGTCCGACGTGTGGGACCTGTGGGCCGAGCACCTCATGAACAACGCCTTCCCGGCCGCCCTGCGCCGGGTGCGCCGCCACCGTGAGCTCGGCCACCGCACCATGCTCATCACCGGCGCCCTCGACATGCTGGTCGAGCCGGTGAAGCCCCTGTTCGACGTGGTGATCGCCGCCGAGATGCGCCAGAGCGACGGCCGCTACACCGGCGAGCTGGTCGAGGCGCCCTGCACGGGCGAGGCCCGGGCCCTGGCCATACGCGAGTACTGCGCCGCCGAAGGCCTCGAGCTCGAGCAGTGCGTGGCCTACGCCGACTCGGCCAGCGACCTGCCCATGCTCGAGGTGGTCGGCCACCCGGTGGCGGTCAACGCCGAGGCCAAGCTGGCCGCCATCGCCCGCAAGCGGGGCTGGCACACCGAGGAGTGGTCGCGCGACGCCGGGGCCAACCGCACCGGGCCCATCAGCCGCCGGGCCAGCTTCCTCCTCCCCGGCCAGCGCAAGGCGGGCGTGTAGTGCAGGCCCTGGTCGTCGAACGAAAGCCCCTGCGCTTCGCCGCCGCCCGGGTGGCCTCGGGCCTGGAGCCGGGCCGGGGCGCCCGGGTCGGGCCCCTGCGGCTCTCCGACGTCGAGGCGCCCCCCCTCCCCGGCGCCGACTGGGTGCGGCTGCGGCCCCGCCTGGCCGGCATCTGCGGCAGCGACCTGGCCACCGTCGACGGGCGCAGCAGCCGCTGGTTCGAGTCGGTGGTGTCGTTCCCCTTCACCCCTGGGCACGAGATCGTGGCCGACGCCGACGACGGCCGGCGGGTGGTGGTCGAGGCCGTGCTGGGCTGCGCGGCCCGGGGCGTCGAGCCCCGCTGCCCGGGGTGCGCCGGTGGGGCCATCGACCGGTGCGAGCGCCTGGGCGTCGGCGGCCTCGAGCCCGGCCTGCAGACCGGCTTCTGCTGCAGCACCGGTGGCGGCTGGGCCCAGGCCCTGGTGGCCTCGCCCGAGCAGCTGCACGAGGTGCCCGACGAGCTGTCCGACGAGGCCGCGGTCATGGTCGAGCCTGTGGCCTGCGCCCTCCACGCGGCTCTGTCCACCCCCACCCACGGTGCGGTGGTGGCCGTCCTCGGCGCCGGCACCCTCGGCCTGTGCACCGTGGCCTCGGTGGCCACCCACGGCGCCCCCGCCCGGCTGCTGGCCGGGGCGAAGCACCCCGAGCAGCGCCGCCTGGCTCAGGCCCTCGGGGCCACCGAGGTGGTCACCGGGACCGAGCTGAAGCGGGCCGTGCGGCGGGCCACTGGCTCGTTCGGCTACGACGACGGCACCCTCACCGGGGGCGCCGATGTCACCTACGACTGCGTGGGCTCGTCCGGCTCGATCGCCACCAGCATCGCCATGACCCGGCCCGGTGGCACCGTGGTGCTGGTCGGAATGCCCGCCACCGTCACCGTCGACCTCACGCCGCTGTGGCAGCAGCAGGTGCGGCTACAGGGCGCCTACGCCTACGGGGTCGAACCCGCCCTCGGCCACGTCCGCACCTTCTCAGCAGCCATGGAGCTGGTCGCCCGGCTCGACCTGGGCCGGCTGGTGTCAGCCCGCTACCCCCTCGGCCGCTTCGTCGAGGCCATCGACCACGCCGCCCACGCCGGGGCCCGAGGCGCGGTCAAGGTCGCCTTCGCCCCCCAGGAAAAGGATCGCTGATGCCCAGGCCCGGCTACGTGCTCGAGGTCGACCGCTCGACCCCTCCCACCCTGATGTGGCACGGCGAGACCTTCCGACTCGAGCGGCTTCCCGTCGGCAGCCGGGTGCTCTACGCCCCCGAGCCGGTCGAGGCGCTGGCCGACCCCGACGCCGCGGTCCGCCACGCCCTCGACCACCCCGACGGCGACAGCCCGCCCCTGGCCGACCTGCTGTTCCCGGGGATGCGGCTCACCATCTGCTTCGACGACATCTCCCTGCCCCTGCCCCCGATGCAGCGGCCCGACAACCGCCAACGGGTCATCGAGGCCGTCCTCGACACCGCGGCGGCGACCGGGGTCGACGACGTCGTCCTCCTCGCCGCCCTAGCCCTGCACCGGCGGATGACCGAGGCCGAGCTGCGCCACGCCCTCGGCGACCGGGTCTACGACGCCTTCGCCCCCACCGGCCAGCTCCAGCAGCACGACGCCGAGGACCCCGCCGCCCTGAAGCACATCGGCCTCACCGACCAGGACGAGGACGTGGAGATCAACCGGCGGGCGGCGGAGAGCGACCTGATCGTCTACGTCAACATCAACCTGGTGGCCATGGACGGCGGCTGGAAGTCCACCGCCACCGGCCTGGCCTCCTACAAGAGCCTGCGCCACCACCACAACGTGGCCACCATGCGCAAGAGCCGTTCGTTCATGGACCGCCACAAGTCCGAGCTGCACTCCTCGAACTGGCGCATGGGCAAGGTGCTGCGCGACGCCGGCCTGAAGATCTTCCAGATCGAAACCACCCTCAACAACGACGCCTTCCCCGCCGCCGCCGCATTCCTGCAGAAGCGGGAGTGGGAGTGGACGGCTCGGGACCGCATCTCGTTCCTGGCCGCCAAGGCGGGCCTCGACGCCCTGTCGCCCCGGCGCCGGCGGCAACTGCTGCACTCGACCAAGGCCCCCCACGCCATGACCAGCGTGCACGCTGGCGAGGTCGGCGCCGTCCACGAGCTGGTGACCGCCAAGGTGCACGAGCAGCAGCTGGTGCCGGTCGAGGGCCAGACCGACATCCTCACCATGGGGCTGCCCTACATCTGCCCCTACAACGTGAACTCGGTGATGAACCCGATCCTGGTGATGTGCCTGGGCCTGGGCTACTTCTTCAACCTGTACCGGGGCAAGCCGCTGGTGCGCGAGGGCGGGGTGCTCATCATGAGCCACCCGACGCCGTGGGAGTTCCACCCCGTGCACCACCCCAGCTACATCGACTTCTTCGAGGAGTGCCTGGCCGAGACCACCGACCCGGTGGTGCTCGAGCGTGACTTCGAGAAGCGCTTCGCCGAGGACGAGTGGTACCGCCACCTGTACCGCACCAGCCACGCCTACCACGGGGTCCACCCGTTCTACATGTGGTACTGGGGCGCCCACGCCCTCCAGCACCTGGGCAGGGTCATCATCGTCGGCGGCGAGCCCCGGTCGGTGCGCCGCCTGGGGTTCTCCCCCGCCTCCACCCTGCAGGACGCCCTGGAGATGGCCGAGGACGTCGTCGGCCGCTCTCCCAGCATCACCCACCTCCACAACCCCCCCATCTTCCTGGCCGACGTCCACTGAAGCCCTGGCGAGGACGCAAGCCTTTGACGCTCATGGTGTCACGGGGTACGCTAACGAGCACTTTGGGATGCGTTCGGCGCCGCCTTGGCATGACCCATCGCAGGGGGATGTTCTGATGAAGCAACCGAGGAACGCGGCATGCCCTCGTGCGATTGCTCTGGCCACCGCCGCTACCCTGTTGATCGGGGGCGGCCTGTACGTCGGGTCCACCGCGTCGGCGGAGGGGGCCACAACCGTCACGGCGGTGACGGGGAACGCCGTGGGCTACTCCTCGAGCGTCGGCCTCTCCGGAGGCCCCGTCACCGAGAGGGGGCCGGCGGGAACGGCCGGCTGCGACGACACGACCACGTCCTCGTGCAGCCCCTCGGTCAGCCTGCCTGCAACGGGTGGCAGCGACATGGCCGACGACCTTGACGGGGCGTCGGCCCAGCACGGCTCCACCGTCACCTTCACCGCGACCTCGATGACCACGGGCACCCAGGGGACGACGGGCGAGGCCGGGCGGGTGAACGCCTGGGCCTCGGCGAGCGCTATCGGCTCGGGCCCCCTCAGCGCCATCGCGGCCAGCAGCACGTGCTCCGCAGACGCGGCCGGGGTCACCGGATCCTCGACGATCGCCGGCGGCCAGCTGGTGACCAAGACCGACCCCATCACCGGCGAGCCCGTCGTCACCCGCACGATCGGTTCGACCCCGGCACCCAACACCGTCCTCATCGGCACCGTCGACGACGTCGGTGACAGCTTCAAGGCCGTCTTCAACGAGCAGATCCTCAACGCCGACGGCTCGATCACCGTCAACGCCTACCACCTGTACCTCCTCGGCCCCAGCGCCGTCGGCGACCTCACCGTCGGCCAGTCCACCTGCGGCGTCACCTCGGCGGCCAAAGCCGATGCGCTGCCGGCACCGGAGGCCGTCGGACCTGCGGCGGAGGGGGCAGTGCCTGCTGCGGATGAGGTCGGTACGCCCGGGGCCCAGAAGGTCAGCCCGGCGCTGCAGGCCGGGCTGAGCAGGGCCGCGGTGCCGTCGGCCGCAGTGCCGGCTGCACCCGGCCTGGTGGCGGCCGCCGCGCCCATGGTGATCCCGGCTGGGACCGCGGGAGCCGGTGCCTACGGCTTCTTCACCACCGTCAGCCTCTTCGGCGGCCCCTCCATCCCGAACGGACCGACGCCCAAGGTCGACCTGCCGGCGGGCGGTGCCGACCCGGCGCTGACGGAGACGGTCCCGACAGGCAAGGCGCAGTACGGGCCGGCGGCCATCTACGAGTCGGGCGAGATCAAGGTCAGCACCCAGGGGACGGCCACCTCCTCCACCAGCTCGGCCTCGGCCGCCAACGTCGGTCCCAGCCCGTTCGAGGCCAGCCTGGCCTCCAGCACGTGCAGCTCGACCGGTGGCGAGGTGACGGGCTCCTCCACCATCACCGGCGGGACCGTCAGGGTGTCGGTGGGCTCGGACGAGGACACCGAGGCCGACGACACGGTCGTGCCGATCCCCGAGAACCCAGCCCCGAACACCTCCTTCGAAGGCACCATCGAGAACGTCGGCGACAACTTCAGGGTGGTGGTGAACGAACAGGAGAGGACCGAGACCGGCATCGTCGTCAATGCCGTGCACCTGATCCTCCTCGGCCCCAACGCCAAGGGTGACGTGGTGATCGGCCAGTCCCGTTGCCTCAAGACCGGCACGGCGTCAGCTCCAAGCTCAGGCGGCACGGGCACCACGACCAGCCCCACCCGCGGCACCACAGGCACATCATCGAGCAACCGGTCGACGACCGGCAGCTCGATGGCCTCCACGGGCTTCGACCGGCCGGTCGTCCCAGGGGTGGCGCTGGTGGCCCTGGCCCTGGGCTCGGCGTTGCTGTACTGGGGCCGCTCGCGACGCAGAGCGAGGCCGGAGCACCAGACGAATGGCCACGGCTAGAGCCCCGGCGGGGCCAGGCGAGCGGCTGCGGTGACCCAGACCCAGGTCCCGGCACCCGCCGGCGGGGCCTCCGACGCCGCCGATGTCGGCACCACCGAGTTCCCCACCGAAGCGGCGCCGTCGCGCCGGCGGCGGCCGCCGTGGGTGTCCCTGGTGGCCTACGTCGCCACGGTGTTCGCCCTCATCACGCTCAACTTCGCCCTGCCGAGGCTGATGCCCGGCAACCCCATCGACGCGCTGCTGGCCCAGGGCTCCGGCAACACCGTTCAGAACGACCAGACCAGGGCGGCGCTGACCGAGTACTACAGGCTCGACCAGTCCATCCCCGAGCAGTACGTCCACTACCTGGGCACCCTGGCCCGGGGCGATCTCGGCCGCTCGACGACCACGAACGGCTCCGTCGGTGAGGAGCTGGGGGGCCGGGTGGGCTGGTCGCTCCTGCTGATGGTGGCGGGGATGCTGATCTCGGTCGCCATCGCCCTGCCTGCCGGCATCCACTCCGGCTGGCATCGCAGCAAGCGGGCCGACCGCAACCTGCTCGGGCTGTTCCTCACCCTCCAGAACCTGCCGATCTACCTCGTGGCGGCGGCCGCCTTCACCCTGCTCGTCAGCAAGTTCGGCCTCTTCCCCCCCGGGGGCGCAACCACGCTCTACGGCGGGTACACCGGCTTCGCCTACGTGCTCGACGTCGGGCGCCACCTGATCCTTCCGGCGCTGCTGCTCGGCCTCGACTTCGCCACCTATGAGTACCTGGTCATGCGCTCGTCGATGGTCAGCGAGCTCGGGTCCGACTACCTGCTGGCCGGCCGGGCCAAGGGGCTGCGGCAGCGCCGCCTCAAGTACCGCTACGCCGCCCGCAACGCCCTGCTGCCCGTGGTGACGGTGATCGGGCTGCAGTTCAGCGTGGCCATCACCAGCATCATCTTCATCGAGCGGATCTTCTCCTACCCCGGAGTCGGCGGGTACATGTTCCTGGCCATCGGGCAGCGGGACTACCCGGCCATGCAGGGCGCCTTCCTGCTGCTGACGATCTCTGTCGTGACGGTCAACCTCTTCGTTGACCTGGTCTACCGCCGGCTCGATCCCCGGACGTCGATGTGAAGGTGCTTCCGGCCTGGCTGCGGGGCCGCCCGATGCTGGCGGTGGGCACCGCCATCATCGGGGCCTTCTGCTTCGTGGCCCTTTTTGCACCGTGGCTGGCTCCCCACCCTGCCATCGACCCGTTCGGCGAGAACTACCAAGGCTCGTCGGCCGAACACCTGCTCGGGACCAACGACAACGGATCCGACATCTTCTCCCGCCTGATCTGGGGGAGCCGCACCACGTTCACCGTTGTGGTGTGCGCCACCGCGATGGTCCTGGCCATCGGCCTGGCCGTGGGGCTGACCGCCGGCCTGCGGGGTGGCTTCGTCGACACCGCAGCCATGCGGGTCGTCGACGTGTTCCTGGGCCTGCCCATCCTGCCCCTGCTCATCTTCGTCGCCGCCCTGGCCGGTCGCAGCCTCACGGTCTCCATCCTCATGATCGGCCTGTTCACCTGGCCCCAGACGGCCCGCGTCGTGCGCAGCCAGACCCTCACCCTGCGCCAGCGGGGGTTCATCTCGAGCGCCCGGGGCTTCGGGGCCGGGCCGTGGTACGTCATCCGTCGCCACCTGATCCCCTCCCTCGGCCCGGTCATCGCCGCCAACCTGGTCTTCGTGGCCGGCCTGTCGGTCGCCATCGAGGCCGGGCTGGCCTTCCTCGGGCTCGGTGACCCGGCCGCCGTGAGCTGGGGCGCCGAGATAAGCCGGGCCGTGGGCAACCCTCAGATCCTCATCGACCAGCTGTGGCTGCGGTGGCTGGTGCCCGCCGGGCTGGCCCTAACCCTCGCCGTGATCGGCTTCACCCTGGTCGGAGTGGCCCTCGAGCCCGAGTTCAACCCCCGTTCGAACCGGGCCCGATGAGCGACAGATCGCTCGACCTGCCCGGAACCCTCCCCAACGATCCCGAGGTACGACCATGACCACCCCGATCGCCCGACGAACCTTCCTGAAAGGCGTGGGTGGCGCGGCAGGGGCCGTCCTGCTCAGCTCCTGTGCGGGCGAAACGGGCGGGGACACGACCACCCCGCCCGGAGAGCGTCCGACCGTGCGGGTCGTTTCGTGGACGTTGCTGGGCTTCCCCTCCCCCTTCACCTACACAGCCGCCCCGGGCTACTGGCGCATGAGCCTGCTGTTCGACACGCTGCTGTGGCCCGACTCCACGGGGAATCTGCTGCCGTGGCTGGCCTCGTCCTACACCGCGTCGGACGACGGCCTGGTGCACACCTTGGACCTGCGTGACGTCAGGTGGGACGACAACCGCCCGGTGACGGCCCGCGACGTGGCCTTCACCTACGAGTACTACACGTCCAAGACGTTCACCCCGCTCCTCATCGGCGTCCCGCCCAAGGTCGCCAGCCTGCGCACGACCGGTGACAAGACGATCGAGTTCCGCCTCGAGCGCCCCAACGCCACCTTCGTCTCGACGGTGCTAGGAACGATGCCGATCGTGCCCGAGCACGTCTGGTCCACCATCAACGACCCCATGTCGGCGGCGTCCGACCCGAGGGCGCTCATCGGCACGGGGCCGTACAAGCTGGCCTCGCGCGACGAGGCCCAGGACAACGAGGCCTACGAGGCCAAGGACGAATACTTCCTGGGCACCCCCTACGTCAAGCGCATCGAGATGCGCCCCCCGGTCAACGACGACCCGCTGGCCACCCTGGCGGCCGGGGGGCTCGACGCCGCCGCTGGCCCTCCCGACGGGGCCCGCAACGAGATCCTGGACCCGTTCCGCAACGACCCGAAGTACGGCACCATCACCGCTGACGGCGCCTTCTCGTTCCCCATGTACTTCAACCTCAACAGGGGCGGCGCCCTCGCCGACCTGCGCTTCCGGCGGGCCTGCCTGCACGCCATCGACCGTGAGGACATCGTCCGGCGCCTGCTGACCGGCAACGGCCAGGTGGGCAGCGCCGGCTGGCTGGCCCCGGCCAACCCCTTCTACGAGCCGGAGGTGCGGCAGTACCCCTTCGACCGGACCGAGGCCGAGCGCCTGCTGGACGAGGGCGGCTACCGCCGCTCCAGCCCCGGCGGGCCCCGCACCAGGCCCGACGGCAGCCCGCTGCGCTACGTGCTGCACATCTCCGACAGCATCCCCATCGCCCTGGCCGAGATCGTCAACGCCAGCCTGAAGGCGGTGGGGGTCGAGGTCGACCTGCAGCGCATCGACCTGGTGCGGCTGTTCGGGCTCAAGCTGTCGGCCAACTACGACATGCTCGTCACCCTGTACCCGGGCCCGGCAGGGGCCGGGCCCACCGGCGACCCCGAGCTGCTGCGGAGCGTGTTCCACTCCAAGCCCCCGACCCCCCTCAGCAGCGCCACGGGCTACGACAACCCCGAGGTCGACCGCCTGATCGACGCCCAGGTCGCCACCCTCGACCTCGAGGAGCGCAAGCGCCAGGTCAGCCAGATCCAGAAGCTGGTGGCCGAGGACCTGCCGGTGGCCACCCTGTACTACACCGGCGCCTTCTACGCCTTCCGCAAGGAGGTGTTCGACCCCTGGTACTTCACGCCCGGTGGGTTCGGCCCCGGGATCGTCGAGCCCTACAACAAGCAGGTCTACATCACCGGCCAGAAGACGGGAACCCAGCCCCGGCAGCCCTGAGCGGAGCGTTGCCGCGCGACGGAGCGCCCGCTGCGAAAGCGGGCGCTCCGTCGATTCGAAGAGAGCTCAGGCTGTGACGGACCACCCGGCCCCCGCTGCACGCAGCGGAGGACCCGGGCAGGCTGGCTTTAGAACGAGATCCCGCCCGAGGCCTCGCAGTTGCGGAGGGTGTCCCGGCCCCCGCCCGCTCGGCACAGGTCCTGGCCTTCCTTGCCGTCGAGCGTGTCGTCGTCAGGGCCGCCACGGATGTGGTCGTCGCCGCCGCCACCGATGAGCAGGTCGGCGCCTTCGTCACCAGAGATGTAGTCGGCTCCGTCACCACCGACGATCAGGTCGGCACCGGACCCGCCGATGAGCCGGTCGTCGCCGGCGCCACCACAGATGATGTCGTCGCCGCCGAGGCCCCAGATGCGGTCGTTGCCGCCAAGACCCGCGATCACGTCATTGCCGGGGGTGCCGGTGATGTCGTCGTCACCCGGGGTGCCCATGATCGTCACGGTCTCCATGCGGCACCGCTGCTCGTCGGTGGGCGGCGTCGTGGTAGGCGGCGTCGTGGTGGGCGGCGTCGTGGTGGGCGGCGTCGTGGTGGGCGGCGTCGTCGTGGGCGGCGTCGTCGTGGGCGGCGTCGTCGTAGGCGGCGTCGTCGTAGGCGGCGTCGTCGTAGGCGGCGTCGTCGTAGGCGGCGTCGTCGTAGGCGGCGTCGTCGTAGGCGGCGTCGTCGTCGTCGGCGTCGCCGTCACGCCGCAGACGACCTGTCCGATGATGAGCGTGCCGGTGACGGGGCCCCCCGTGGGCTCGAGGCGCACGGCGTTGACGGTGAGCGAGCCATCGGAGTTGGGGATCTGCTCGTTGAAGATGTAGCGGTAGGTGGCGGCGCTGCTCCTGCCCTCGATGGAGAAGTTCGGCCCGGGGCTCGTGGGCACCTCGACCACGGTTTCAGGGGTGGTTGTCTGGTCGGTCACCACGGTGCCGTCGACGACGGTCGTCGAGCCGGTGACGCCGGTCTCGGTGGCCGTGCACGTGCTCGACACGCTCACGGCTTGGAGCGCCTCGTCCGGGTCGACGCCAACGTCGGTGACGGTGGCCGTGCTGGTCACCGACCCAGTCGGGCCGGTGGTCCCCTCAGTGCTGACGTTCAGCGGGCCGGAGGAGAAAAGGATGACAAATGATCCGAAGCCCGGCGGGCGTACCTCCGCACTCTCTGCGGTGGCGGTGACCGGCGCCGAGCCCGTCGTCGGGAGCGTCACCGTCGGGGCCGGACCCGAGGTCTCGCTGGGCGGGCCGGCAAAACCGAGGTTGGCGAAGTAGCCGTAGGCGCTGCCCTGGACTGCGGAGACGTCGGCGTTGGCCGCACCCTGGCCGAGACCCGCTACGAGCAGGCCCGACGCCGAGACGGCGAGTGTGGCGACGGCGGCACGGCGGCCTGCCTTGGGACGTGACTGCATCATATGGATCCCCCAGGGGTGTTCGAACTAGTGGAGCACGAGCCCTCTGCCCGTTTGCTTCCACACCCTAACGGACACTTCCTGGCCCTGTCACTAGCGCGGGCGACATCTCGGCGGTCGCAATGCAGACGAGAAGGCTGGGCAGGTCAGGCAGGGGGTCTCCGCGTGTTGCGGGGAGAACGGAGCGGGTAGGGCAGGCA
>JBBSKY010000072.1:0-12645 GCA_038255915.1 Acidimicrobiales bacterium
CTCGCGGCGGGCCACCACCTGGTAGTTGAGGAAGGCGTCGGCGACCTCGCACAGCACCCGCTGGACCTGGGCCGGCTCGGCGTCGGCGCTCAGCCCGAGGGCCTCCACCGCCGGGCCGACGCGGTCGCGCATCCCCTCGGCCAGGCGGGCCGGGGCCTCGGCCAGCAGCCACGAGGGCAGGGCCTTGTTCAGCACCACCGCCCCCAGGTGGAAGCCCATCTGCTCGAGGCTGGCGAGGAAGAACTCGGCTTCGTGGACGGGCGCCGCCTCGAGCGTGGTGACCACCACGAAGGTGGTGCGCCGGTCGTGGAGCACCCGCTCGACGGCCCGGGCCCGCTGGACGAACCCGGGGCCCATCCGCTCGAACAGGGTGAAGAACTCGCCGATGTCGGACAGGAACTGGCTGCCGAGCACGCGGTCAGCCACCGAGTAGAAGGGCCGGGTGGCGGCCGAGACCAGGCGGTTGCGGGACGGGGCGGCCAGGATCTTGAGGAAGCGGCTGGAGAAGAAGTCGGCCATGCGCGACGGCGCCTCGAGGAAGTCGAGGGCGTTGCGCGAGGGCGGGGTGTCGACCACGATCAGGTCGTAGCGACCCGACTGGTGCAGCTCGTACAGGCGTTCCATGGCGATGTACTCGTGGCTCTGCACGAAGCGGCCGCTGATGTTGGCGTAGAGCTTGTTGGCCAGGATCTGCTCAGCGGTCCGGGCGTCGGGGGCGTGGCGGCGCACCAGCTGGTCCCAGCTCTGCTTGGTGTCGAGCATGGCGGCCCACAGCTCGCCCCGAGGTTGGGTGCCGGCGGCCCGGAAGGCCTGGGCGGAGACCAGGGTCGGCTCGTTGCCGAAGCCCTCGAGGCCGAGCGCGGTGGCCAGGCGCTTGGCCGGGTCGACGGTGAGCACCAGCACCCGGCCCCCCAGGTGGGTGGCGGCCATGGCCGCGGCGGCGGCGGCCGTGGTGGTCTTGCCCACCCCGCCGGAGCCGCAGGTGATCACGATCTCCTTGGAGGCCAGCAGCGCCTCGAGCCGCCCCGCCGGCATGGTCGCACTCATGTCCCAAGCTCCGCCGCCAGCGCCTCGGCGACCACCCGGGTGGCCCGCAAGCCGTGGTCCTTCAGGAACAGGTAGGGCACATAGAGCAGGGGGACGGACGGGTCGATGCCCTGGCGGAGGTGGTCGAGGTGCACGGCCCGGGTGCGGCGCAGGCGCACGGCCAGCCCCGCGGCTTCCAGGAGCGGGCCGGCGTCGCCGCCGACGGCCTCCGAGAGGCGGTCGGGCTGGGCGGCCAGGTGGTCGAACACCTGTTCCTCGCCCCGGCCGAACAGCTCGGGCAGGACCCGGTTCACCACCACCGCCGCCAGCTCGACGTTGGTCTCGGCCCGGACGCGGTGCGACAGCTCGATGGTCTCGGCCACCGGCATCTCCTCGGGGGTGGCCACGATGACCAGGCCGGTGCGAGCCGGGTCGCCCAGGATGTCGAGCATCCACTGGGTCTGGCTGCGGATGAGGCCGACCTGGACCAGCTCGTTGATGGCCTGGGGCGAGGCCAGCTGGCCGATGATGTGCCCGGTGGGCGAGGCGTCGACCACCACCAGGTCGTAGTGGCGCTCCTTCACCTCCCAGCAGAACTTGCCGATGGTGACGATCTCCTTCACCCCCGGACCGGCCACGGCGATGAACTCGAACATCCGGGCGATGGGCCCGATGCGGGCCACCAGGGGCACCTTCATCTGCAGCGACAGGTACTGCTTCAGGCTGGCCTCGGTGTCCATGGCCATGGCCCACAGGCCGGGCGACACCTCGCGCTCATCGAAGCGGAGGGGGCTGGTCTCGTAGAAGTCGGCCAGGTTGCCCTTGGCGTCGACCTCGCACACCAGCACCCGCTTGCCCTGCTCGGCGGCGGACAGGGCCAGCGCGGCGGCGACGGTCGAGCGGCCGACGCCACCTTTGCCCGAGACGAAGAGCAGGCGGCGATCGAGGAGGGGCGTCGTCGCCGCCACGTGGGGCTTCGGCTCAGCCCAGCCCGAAGCCGACGCGGCGGTGGTCGTCGGCGGAGCCGAGCTCGACGTAGGCGACCTTCTCGGTGGGGACACCGATCCGACGGCCCTTCTTGTCGGTGAGCCACAGGATGCCGCCGGCGGCCAGCTTGGCTTCGATCTCCTCGCCCAGCGCCACCCCGTCGGAGGCGTCGCCGAGGTCGACCTCCAGCTCGCGAGTCGACTGCGTCACACCGATGCGGACCTCCATGCCCGGGCAACCTACTCCCGCGGTGGCGCTTGCCCGTCACGGCCCCTGGCTACCTTCCCTCTGATGACGGAGGCGAGCGCAGCGGGTCCCGATACACGGCGGGCAACACAGTGGGCGTCGACCATGGCGGGGCACCAGGCCGGCGACGGGGTGCGGGTTGCCCACGCCGACTCGGTGGCGGCCATCGGCGGAATCGGGCCGCTGGAGCGGGCCGAGCGCGAGGAGGCCGAGGCGGCGGCGCTGGCGACCGGCGCAACCCGGGCGGTGGGGGCGGGGTCCCGGGGCAGGGAGGAGGAGCCCGACGCCTGGCGCACCTGCTTCGAGCGTGACCGCGACCGCATCCTGCACTCGGCCGCCTTCCGCCGCCTGGCCGGAAAGACCCAGGTCTTTGTCTTCCCCGACGACCACCAGCGCACCCGCCTCACCCACGCCCTCGAGGTGGCCCAGGTAGCCACCGCCGCGGCACGGGCCCTTCGGCTCAACGTGGCCCTGGCCGAGGCCATCGCTCTGGGCCACGACTGCGGCCATGGCCCGGGTGGCCACGCCAGCGAGGACGCCTTCGCCTCGTTCCTGCCCGACGGCTTCGACCACGCCACCTGGGGGGCCGACGTGACCCTCGCCCCGCTGAACCTGTGCCAGGAGACCCTGGACGGGATCCGCAACCACTCCTGGAGCCGGCCGGCGCCGGCCACGGCCGAGGGCGAGGTGGTGTCGTGGGCCGACCGCATCGCCTACGTGTGCCACGACCTCGAGGATGCGGTGGCGGCCGGCGTCGTCACCTACGACATGGTCCCCGAGGTGGTGCTCGAGCGGTGCGGGTCGACCCGATCGAGCCAGCTGCGGGCCCTGATCCGGGGCCTGGTCGAGTGCTCGGCCGGAGGGGGCCGGGTGGCCATGGACCCCCAGATGGCCGAGGCCCTGGCCGCCCTGCGGGCCTTCAACTACGAGCACGTCTACCTGCGGCCCGCCTCGGTGCAGCAGGGGGCGGCGGTGGTGAAGGTCCTCCAGGCCCTGGTCGAGCGCTACGCCGACCGCCCCAACGTGCTCCCGGCCTTCGGCGAAGGCACCACACCTCGGGGCCTGGTCGCCGGCAGCGACGCTGCGCTGCGCGAGGCGGTCACCTACGTGGCCGGCATGACCGACCGCTTCGCCTTCTCCCAGGCGGTGACCCTGCTGGGCTGGGACCCCGCCGCGCTGCCCGCCGGCGTCGGCCGCTAGGGCCTGGAGTCTTCGACCACCTGGTCGTCGTCGGGCCAGTGGGTCATCCGGCCCGCCCCCGGCGGTCTCGTTCTCCGCGCCATCGAGACGGTGGGCGCCGCCGACAAGCCGCTCCTGGTGGGGACCGTTGTGGCCGTCGTCCTGCTGGTCGGGGCGGCCACCGGTCCCTGGCCGTGCGCCGCCCCCTCATCGTCGACCTGATGGGCGGGGCGCTGGGCGGCCTGGGCTGGGCCTGTGCGGCATCGCTCGGCGCCGGCCCATTCCTGGCGCCAGTGGACGACCGAGTGGGACCCCGAGCCCGGCACCATCACCATCGAGGTGCGGTGACCAACCCCGGGCTCATCCAGACCGAGGAGAAGCGCTCGGCGTTCCCCGATGGGGCCAGCGGCCTCCACATCGCCCATGTCCGCGTCGTGCCCATCACCTGAGCGGGGGTACCGTTTGGTCCGTGGATGCCATCGTTAGCCAGGTGTGGGTGCGCCGACTGGTGGCCGCCGCCGTGGTCCTCCAGCTGGTGGTCGGCGTCGTCTCCACCTTCACCGTCTCGGCCCCCGAGGCCATCGCCGTGCCCGCCGCCCCCCTCCCGGTGGAGGTGCCGCAGCCGGAGGTCGCCCCGCCGCCGCCCCCGGCGCCGGTCCCCGGCGACACCGCCGGCGCCGACGCCATGGTGCCCAAGGTCGCCCTGTTCGAGGCCGAGGGCGGCGGTGAGCCCTTCGCCAGCCTGAGCAACCCCACCTTCGAGAAGGTTCCGCTGGTCTTCCACGTCCTGGAGGACAAGGGGGCGTGGCTGCACGTGCGGGTAAACACCCGGCCGAACGGAGCCCGGGCGTGGATCCGCCGCAGCGACGTCACCCTGCGAACGCTGCCGAACCGCATCGTCATCGACCTCTCCGACCGCCAGCTCACCGTGCTCCACGGCAACGACGTGCTGGCCCAGCACCCCGTGGCCATCGGCTCGCCCCGGGCCCCCACCCCCCTCGGCGAGTTCTACGTCGACACCACCGTCAACCTGCCCAAGGCCAACGGTCCCTACGGCGCCGGCCAGCTCAGCGTCAGCGGGTTCTCCGAGGTCTACAAGACCTTCGGCGGCGGCATCGGCCAGATCGCCATCCACGGCACCAACAACCCCCGCAGCATCGGCGGCACGGTCAGCAACGGCTGCATCCGGATGCTCAACGCCGCCTGGATCCAGGTCGCCTCGCTGGCCGCCGACGGCACCCCGGTGTCGATCCAGGCCTGACCGCGCGTCACGGTCTTGGCGGTGACACCGCACATCTCTGCGGCGCCCCTGTAGGTGCCCGTCGGGCTCACCCCTGCCTGGTGCGGGCAGCCGCCGGGTGGGCGAGGAGGGCGGCGGCGGCGGCCGCCTCCGCCGGCCGGAACGCGTAAACGCACGCGAGGCGGGCCCGGGTCGCGGCGGCGTAGCCCGGGATCCGGGCGACGACGTCGGGCGACGGCCCGTAGGCATCGAGGAAGGCGGCGGCGACGGCCTGGCTGCGCTCGGGCGTCGGACCGAGGGCGACCCGGAGCTCGAGGTGCACGAGGAGGTTGGCCAGGTCGATGGCCGCTTCGCCGTCGGCCAGGGTGTCCAGGTCGAGCAGGCCGGTGCGGTCGCCGTCGATGAGCACCTGCTTCTCGTGCAGATCGCGATGGACCAGCACCGGCGCGCTCGGTGGCTCGGCGAGGAGGGCAGCGGCCTCGTCGATCACCCGGTCGAGGCCGGGCGGCCCGGACGCGAAGGCGAGCGCGGCCTTTCGCCACCCGGTCACGACCTCGACTTCAGCCGCGGCGTCGTGGTAGGCGATGCCAGCGGAGGGCGCAGAGCTGTGCAGTGACCGAAGCGCCCGGCCCGTGGAGGCGCCCGCCCGGGCGAGCTCGGGCAGCGGGACGGCGGCGTCGAGCAGGAGGTCGTCGAGCGCCCGCCCCGGCAGCTCGGCCCACTCCAGGGTGCCGGCCTCGAGGTCGACGCCCAGCAGCTCGGGAAGGATGGCGCCGGTGCCTCGGGCGGCGCGGTCGGAGGCCAGGACGGCGGCCGCCTTCGACGGGCGCACGACCTTGGTGTAGGTGGCCCCGGGGCGCCGGATCACGGCTCGCCGTTCCGGACGGTGCACGACCAGGGATGCCCCAGGTTCGGCCAGGAGTCGGGCGATCACCGGGAGCCGGCGGTCGGCGCCGGCCGGCTGGAGGACGACGCCGGGATGAGCGAGCCAGGTAGCGCCAGGCGTGGTCCGGGCGACGGCCTCGCCCAGCCTGGCGTCGTCGTGCCACTGGCCGGCGACCGCGGTGCCACGGCCGTCGACGTACTCGAGGAGCAGTCGGCCCTCGCCTCGGGGCCACGAGCGCCGTAGGCGCAGCGGCCCCTCGCCGGCCGCGGAGCCCCTGAGGGTGGTCAGGAGGGCGAGGACCGTGCTCATCGGGACCCGGCGGCGACGGCCTCGGCACCGGCGAGGATGGCCTCGATGGCCACAGGCCACTCCGGCTGGCGCTCCCTGAACGGGAGCACGGCGAGCCGCAGGAGCGCAGCGGCCCGGTGGGCGGCGACGCCATGGTCGACAGGTGCTCCGCCGGCCCGGTGGTAGCCGTCTACCAGCTCGGCCGCCGCCGTCGCCGCCCGTCCGACGGGCAGCCGGTGCTCCAGCTCGGCGCGATCGAGGTCGGCCGCGAAGGAACCGAGGTCGAGAGCAGGGTCGGCGACGGCGGCGGCGTCGAAGTCGATGACGGCCACCCCGTTGTCGGTGAGGACCACCTGGTCGGCCGAGAAGTCGCCGTGGACGACGCGAGCGGCGGGGGGCAGAGCCGCCAGCGCACGGCCAAGGCGGTGGGCCAGCCGGCAGGCCCGTTTCCCGAGCGCAGGCACCAGGACGGCCACCGCCTCGGCTGCTTCCACCGCCGCGCTCCAGCCATCGTCGCCGTCGATCCGAGGCAGGCGTCGGTCGGGCTGCAGGGCGTGCAGCCGGGCGAGCGCCGCTCCGACCGCAGCGACGTCAACCGGGTCCGCTGAAGCGAGGGCGTCGCGCAGGTTCACGCCGGGCACCCACGTCGAGGCCAGGGCCGCGGAGCGGTGTGAGCATCCGAGAGGGGGCACGGCCGGGCCGGCCAGCGCCATCTGCCCGGCCCGGGCGCTTCGAACCTCGCCGGCCCGGTAGGCCTTGATGAGGGCGACTGGCTCGCCGTCCCGCTCGACCAGGCCCAGCCACCGCCGCTCGGGCTTGTGGCGGATGGCTCGCGGCTGCTCGGTCCACAGGTCGGGTTCGTCGGGTAGGAGGCGCCGGAGCAGCCGCTCCCGTCGACCCTCGTCGGCAAGCGCGGCGAGGGCGGGCAGGTCACGGTCGCTCGACGCCGCGGCGACGAAGATCGTCTCTGCGAGGTGGGTTGACACACCCCACCCCAGATCGGTGTCCGACGCCGCCTTCTTCTCGGCCTTCCGCAGCTTCGCCTCGTCGCGCGGGTGGTGCGCCTTCGCGTAGGCCAGCACCGGCCCGGCCTCGGTGGCCAGCCGGTAGCCGACGACGCAGCTGGTGCCCGGCTTGTAGCGCACGTAGGTCGGGGAGGCGCCGAGAACGAGGGGGCAGCCCGTTGGTGCCTGCGACCGACCGAGGACCGCCTCGGGGTCGAGCACGGTGGCGAGCCCTCGCAGCGTCGGGTCCCGACGGACCAGGGCGGTGTCAGCCGGCGTCAGCACGGGCCCCCTCACCGATGCCCTCGTCATCTCGAACCACGGCCATCGGGCGCAGCACGGCATCGGCGGGGCCGATCATCGCCACCCGGCCCTGGTCGAGGCGCACCACCACGTCGGCGTCGGCGATTGCGGTGAGGTCGTGGGAGATGATGAACGTCGTGCGGCCGCGGGTGAGCCGGCGCAGAGCGTCCACCACCTCCAGTTCGTTGTCGATGTCGAGCCCTGCCGTGGCCTCGTCGAGCACGACGATCGGCGCCTTGCGCACGGCGGCGCGGGCGATGGCGATGCGCTGACGCTCGCCGCCCGACAGCGAGGACCCCCGCTCGCTGAGCACGGTGCCGTAGCCGTCGGGGAGGCGCACGATGAAGTCGTGGGCGTTGGCCAGGCGGGCCGCCTCCTCGATCTCTGCGTCGGTGACCCGCTCGATGTCATCGGCGCCGTAGGCGATGTTCTCGCGCACCGTCGTGGCGAACAGCACGCTCTCCTGGAGCACGATGGCTATCTGGCCCCGGACCGACGCCAACGTGAGGTCCCGCAGGTCCAGGCCGTCGATGTACACCGCCCCGGTCGTCGGGTCCTGCAGCCTGAGGAGCAGCGAGACCAGCGTGGACTTACCGGCCCCCGACGGCCCAACGACGCCCACCCGCTGGCCGGGCCGGACCTGGAGGTCGAGCCGGGACAGCGCCGGCCGCTCGCCGGCGTAGGAGAGGGACACGTCCTCGAAGCGCACGTCGCCCACGAACCTGCGGGCCGGGCGGGCCCACGAGGCGTCGCGCACGTCGGGGACGGTCTCGAGCAGGTCGACGATGCGCTCGCCCGAGGCTGCTGCCTTGGCCAGACGGCCGGTGTACTTGGCCACGTCACGCATCGGCTTGAACGCACTCTTCAGGTAGCTGACGAACACGACGAGCTCTCCTGGGGTGAGCTGGCCGGAGAGCACCCGACGGGCGCCGACGTAGAGGACGAGCCCGGTGGCGACGGCGATGAGGACGTCGGTCTTGCGCTCGAGGCCTGCGGACAGGCGCTTGGCCTTGACGCCGTCGCGCAGCGTCTTGACGTTCGTCGTCGAGAAGGACCGCTCGAGGGTGGGCTCGAGGGAGTAGGCCTGCACCACCTTGATGGCGCCCAGCGACTCCGCCGCCACCGACGCCAGCTCGCCCTCCTGGCGCCGCTGCACCCGGGAGACCGTGGTGATTCGCCGGGTGAGGCGCACGCTGGTGAGCAGGAACAGGGGGAGGGCGAGGAGGGCGAGGAGGGCCAACCGCCAGTCGAGCCACAGCATCACGCCGGCCATGCCCACGAAGGTGACGACGTTGCCGGCGAGCGGCAGGGCGGCCGTGACCGCCACCTCCTGCAGGCGGCCGACGTCGCCGGTGATCCGGTGGATGAGGTCCCCGGTGCGCGCCCGGCTGTGGAACGCCAGCGAAAGCCGCTGCATGTGGGCGTAGAGCTCGGCCCGGACCTCGGTCAGGACCTTGTTGCCGGCCAGGGCGAAGGCCACGGTCGAAAGATAGGAGGCGACCGCCCGCAGGCCGGTGGCGGCGACGATGCCGACGGCCGCAAGGACCAGGACGAGGCCCGGGTCGGTCGGCCTGTCGCCCGGGACGGCGCCGGCAGGCTGGGCCACGGTGTCGATGATCACCTTGAGCGGCCAGGGCTCCAGCAGCCGGAGCGCGATCTCGGCCAGGAGGGCGGCGGAGCCGCCGCCGATGAGCTTGCGCTGGCGGCGCAGGTGGGGCCGGAACCGCCGGAGCGTCCGGGCCAGGCTGGGGGCTGCCTCGCGCAGCCCTGCGTCGGCCATCTCAGGCCGTCGCCGGCACGGGCGCGCCGGCCATCTGCAGGATCCGGTCGGCCACGGCCAGCCAGGTGTGGTCCCGCTCCACCATGGCCCGCCCGGCGGCGGCGAGCGCGGCGGCGGCCCCGGGGTCCTTGCGCAGACCCAGCACCGCCTCGGCCAGGGCGCAGGGGTCCTCGGGAGGACAAAGCCGTCCGGTTCGGCCGTCCTCGATGACGTCGGGGATCTGGCCCACCCGGCTGGCGACCACCGGCAGCCCGGCGGCGAGGTACTCGTACAGCTTCAGGGGCGAGAAGTAGGTGGCCGAGGCGGGGTAGGGGGCGACGGCCACGTCCATGCGGTGCAGAAGCGCGGTCATGGCGACGGGGTCGACGGCGCCGACCAGCTCAGCCCGGTCGGCCACGCCGGCTGCCGCCAGCCGAGCGGCCAGCCCGGGGGCCTCGGGGCCGTCACCCACGACGAGGAGCCGGTAGGCGGGGTCAGAGGCGGCCAGGCGGGCGAAGGCGTCGGTGAGGGTGTCAAGACCGTGCCACGGCTTGAGTGTGCCCACGAAGCCGATGGTGCACGTGGGGCCCGCCATCGGCACCCGCCCGGCCACGGGCCGGATCCGGTCGACGTCCACGCCGTTCGGCACCAGGTGGACCTTCCTGGCGTCTCCGGCGAGCGCGGTGGCCCACTCGGCCACCGGCTGCGACACCGCCACCACAGCGGTGGCGGCACCGATGGCGGTGCGGGCCACGGCGGCGGCGCGGCCCGGGTCGTGAAGGGTCCGGTGCCGCGCCTGCTCCTCGATCAGCGGGGCGTTCACCTCGAGCACGCCTGGGACGCGATTCGACCTCGCCCAAGCCATGCCCGCCCGGCCCCAGAGGGAGTAGCGCTCGTAGACGAGGTCCACCGCACCGAGGGCGTCCAGCCCCGCGTGCGCGGCTCCGCCTGCGTGCTGGGCCGCCAGCTCCCGCTCGCCGCTGGTCCCGTTTCCGGACCCGGGCAAGGGGTGGACGGGCACGTCCTCCAGTCCCGGGGGCGGAGGCCCGCCGAGGCGGGCGGCGAGGAGCTCGACATCGGCCCCACGGGTCCGGAGCGCCCGGATGACCTCCTGCACGTGGACCGAGGCGCCCTTGCGCCCGTACACGGGGATCCCCGGGTCGGCACACACGTAGGCGACCCGCATCACGCCACCTCCCCCAGGGCCGGGCCGGCCTGAGCGCCGAAGAACAGCTGGCGCAGCGAGGCGGCTTGGCGGTGCACGTCGAACTCGGCCTCGACCAGCGCGCGGGCCCGGCGGGCCAGGCGGACGCGCAGGGCGGCGTCGTCGAGCAGGCGGCCGAGGGCCTCGGCGAGGGCGGCGGGATCGTGCTGGGGTATCAGCAGGCCGCTGCTGTCGTGGCGCACCAGCTCGGGGATGCCGGTGACGTCGGTGGCCACGCAGGGCGTGCCGAGGGCCATGGCCTCGATGAGGACCGTCGGGAGCCCGTCGCGGTTCCCGTCGTCGGCCACGACGCAGGGGGCGGCGAAGGCTGCGGCGTCCTGCACCAGGCGGCGGACCTCGCCCTGGGGCATCGGGCCGCGGAGCACGACGGTGCCGCCCAGCATCCGCGCCTCGATCCGCTCGGCCAGCGGTGTTGCCAGCGGGCCGGTGCCCACGATCTCGCAGCGGAAGCGGCGACCGTGGCCGGCGAGGACAGCGCAGGCGTCGACGAGGTCGAACAGGCCCTTCTTCTCCACGAGCCGGCCCACAGAGATCACGAGGGGCTCACGCTCGGCCGGATCCGAGTAGGCGAAGCGCACCATGTCGAGGCCGTTGTAGATGCGGACGACGTTGGAGGCTGCAGTCCCGTACGCGGCCCGGAGGTGTCCGAGGTTGAAGTCGCTCACGGTGACGCAGGCCTTGGCGAAGGCCAGCTTGCGCTCGAGGTCGGGGGGGTCGACCTCCTCGTGGAAGATGTCCTTGGCGTGAGCGGTGAAGGTGTAGGTCACGCCTGTGAGCAGCGAGGCCAGCCGGGCGACGGTCGTGGCCACCGACCCGAAGTGGGCGTGGAGGTGGGTCAGGCCCTGGTCCTGGACGAGGGCGGCGAGCTCAAGGGCCTGGGCGGCGTCGCCAACGTCGACGGCGAGCAGCTCGCCGAGCACGCCGGGCAGCCTGGGCAGGCGGCCGGCGGAACGGGCCAGCAGCGCCCACAGGTCGGTGCCCCGCAGCCCACGTGAGGTCAGGTAGGTGACGGGAGCCCGCACCTCGGCCAGCGACTCGTGGAAGCGGCCGTCGACCGGCGGCCGCAGCGACACCAGGTGGAGCCGGGCGCCCGCCGCCTCGTGGGCCAGGATCTCGTTCAGGATGAACGTCTCCGAGAAGCGCGGGTACATCTTGAGGACGTAGCCGACCCGGGGCGGGTCAACCGGCGACACGGGCCACCTCCCGTTGGCCGGGGCGGCCGGCGAGGAGGCGGTCCACGAGATAGGGGATTCGGGAGAGGCCGAGGAGGTCGACGGGTGCGGCCGGCGCACGCTGCGCGTCCGGACCGGCGGCCAGCCAGGCGCCGATGCGGTCCGGGGTCAGGTCAGCCGGGTCGACCATGTCGACCAGGTCCCGGCCCGCCAGCCGCTCGGCCCGCAGCAGCTGCTCGCGGCGCGGCCAGACCCGGGGAACGACCAGCACCGGCTTCCCGGCGGCGAGGACCTCGCAGATCGTGTTGTAGCCCGCCATGCACACCACGGCGGTGGCGCCCTCGATCAGCCGCTCGCAGTCCACGACGAAGTCGAGGACGGTGAGGTCCGGGCGGGATGCCTCCGTGGCCCTCAGGCGCTCGCGGTCGGCGTCATCCATGTACGGCCCGGTGACCACCACCCCGCGGATCCCCGGCGGCAGGAGGGCGGCGGCGAAGGCCTCGGCCAGTCCCACACCGTCCTGGCCTCCGCCCACCATGCACAGGGCGTAGGGCGAAGGCGGCTCGCCGTCGTCGGTGGCCGGTCCTTGCGGTCCGCGTCGGTGGTGGCCCAGGTAGCCGGTGAACGTCGTCCGCTCGGCCACCGCCGCCGGCAGGTCGTACTCCACGAGCGGGTCGAACACCGACGGGTCGCCGTAGACCCACACCTCGTCGTACAGCTCGGCTATGGCCTCGGTCGTGCGGAACGAGGCCCAGTCGACGGCTGTGGAGCGGACGTCGTCGAGGACGTCCCGCAAGCCGAGGACGGAGCGGGTCCGGCCCCTGGACCTGAGCCTCCGCAGGACGGGATACAGCTCGTCGCACACGCCACGGGCGACCTTGTCCACGATCAGGACGTCGGGATCGAAGGCGAGGAGAGCAGCACTGATGACGCTGGTGCGCAGCTCGATCACGTCCGCCAGGGCGACGTCGAGCGTGCGGGCGCCGTACCGGCCGTCCCGCTTGGCCAGGGCCGGCAGCGTCACCCAGTCCACACCCGGTGGGACGGCGAAGGCGGTGGCCTCCCTGCTGCCCGAGATCAGCAGGACGTTCACGGGCACCGGCCCTGCGACGAGGGCAGAGGCGAGGGCGAGGTTGCGGCGGAGGTGGCCGAGGCCCACCGTGTCGTGCGAGTACAGGGCTACCCGTCTGCGCTCAGGGGTGTGGAGATGCGTCATCGGTCATCCTCCTCCGAGAGCGTGTCTCGGAACGTCGGGTAGCGGCCAGGTGAACGGCCGGGGTAACCGTCCCACCCCATGGTGAAAGCCACGTGAACCCAAGGTGAGAAAAGA
>JBBSKY010000073.1:0-11936 GCA_038255915.1 Acidimicrobiales bacterium
TACGAGCTGAAGCGGCGTCTCACCGAGGTGCTCGGCGCCCTGTCGTCGGTGTCGTACGGGTCGCTCTACCCGGCGCTCGGCCGGCTCGAGAAGGCGGCGGCGGTCAAGGTCGTCACCGCCCTCCCCGAGGGCGACGAGCCCCCGGTGACCGGGTCGCTCGGCGCCGACCTGGCCATGTTCCGGCGGCGGGCGGCCTCCACCGGCCCGGGGCGCAGCGGGCGCACCCGCAAGGTCTACGGGATCACCGAGCAGGGCCGGCAGGTGTTCAACGACCTGCTCACCGCCGAGGTGGCCAGCCTCGACGACGAGCGCGACTTCACCCTGCGGCTGGCCTTCGCCCGCTTCCTGCCCCCCGACGCCCGGGTGCGGCTGCTGGAGCGGCGGCGGGCCAGCCTGGTCGAGCGGCTCACCAAGACCCGCGGCCGCTCCGGCCGCGACGCCTACGCCGCTGCGCTCCTCGAGCACGGCTGTGCCACCACCGAGCGGGACATCTCCTGGCTCGACGACCTCATCGCCCGCGAGCGGGCGCAGACCAAGAAGGGCTAATCCCGCCATGAAGAAGATCCGAGTCGCCATCGCGGGCGTGGGCAACTGCGCCAGCAGCCTCATCCAGGGCATCGAGTACTACCGCACGGCCGACCCGGCCGACACCGTGCCCGGGCTGATGCACGTGGTGCTCGGCGGCTACCACGTGGGCGACGTCGAGTTCGTCGCCGCCTTCGACGTGGACGCCGCCAAGGTCGGCCTCGACCTGGGCAAGGCCATCTTCTCAGGCCAGAACAACACGGTGAAGTTCGCCCCCGTCCCCGAGCTCGGGATCACCGTGCTGCGGGCGCCCACCTACGACGGCCTGGGCAAGTACTACCGCCAGACCATCGAGGAGTCGCCGGCCGAAGCCATCGACGTGGTGGCGGCCCTCAAGGCCAGCAAGGCCGACGTCCTCGTCTCCTACCTGCCCGTCGGCTCGGAGGAGGCCCAGAAGTTCTACGCCACCTGCTGCCTCGAGGCCGGCGTGGGCTTCGTGAACGCCATCCCGGTCTTCATCGCCTCCGACCCCGAGTGGGCCAGGAAGTTCACCGACGCCAACCTGCCCATCGTGGGCGACGACATCAAGAGCCAGGTGGGCGCCACCATCGTCCACCGCATCCTGGCCCGGCTGTTCGAGGACCGGGGCATGGTCCTCGACCGCACCTACCAGCTGAACGTCGGCGGCAACATGGACTTCAAGAACATGCTGGAGCGCGATCGCCTCGAGTCGAAGAAGATCTCCAAGACCCAGGCCGTCACCAGCCAGATCGACAACGGCATCGCCACCGACGACGTGCACATCGGCCCGTCCGATCACGTGGCCTGGCTCGAGGACCGCAAGTGGGCCTACATCCGCCTCGAGGGCCGCAACTTCGGTGACGTCCCCCTGAACATCGAGCTGAAGCTCGAGGTGTGGGACTCGCCCAACTCGGCCGGCGTCATCATCGACGCCCTGCGCTGCTGCAAGGTGGCCATGGACCGGGGCATCGGCGGTCCCCTCCTCGGCCCGAGCGCCTACTTCATGAAGTCGCCCCCGGTGCAGTACCGCGACGAGGACGCCCACAAGATGGTCGAGGAGTTCTCCGCCGGCGACGAGCGCCGCTGAGGCTTCTAGGAGCCGTCCCGGGGCCCGCCCTTGGCGGCGGGGTTGTCGTCCGACCCACCGGGAGTCAGCAGCGGCGGCTTGCCTGTCGTCGTCGACTTCGGCGGCCTCTTGGTCGTCGCTGTCGTCGCCGGCGGCTTCGGCGCCAGCGTCGGCAGCGTCGTGGGGGCCGGCGGCTGCGGCTGCGGGCCGGTCGGCGGCGCCGTCGGTCGTGGCGCCGGCGACGACGGGCCCTCGCCACGGGGGCCGGCGGGCGAGCCGGGCCGGCCGGCGCCGGGCGAGGCCTCAGGGCCCGGGTCGAGGCCCGGCCCCTCGGGCGGCGGGCCAGTCGGGGGATCGGCGGGCGAATGGGCGGGCGGATCGGACGTCTGCTCGGCCACCTGCCCGGTCGGTGCCTCGGCCGGCGGCCCGTCGCCGTCGGCCCGGGGAGCCGGGACGGCGGTGCCCGGCGCCGGCACGACCGACACGTTGGTGTCGGTGCTGGCGGCCCTGAGCCAGCCCGTGCCGCTGAGCACCACGAGGGTGGCGACCGCGGCCACGGCCATCGACCCGAACCCACCCGAGGCGAGCACCCGTCGGCCCCGCGACGGCAGCTCGGCCCAGCGGTCCTGCAGGTCGTCGCGCCGGTCGCGCAGCGCGTCGAGCCGGGGCCGGTGGGTTCCGAGCCACCGCCAGAGGCCGTCCCCCCGGGGCCGGCGCTCACCCAGCCAGAACCGCAGGTCGTCGAGCCGGTCGCGGAGGCTGACCAGTCCGTCCCGCAGCGACATCACCGGCCACCACCAGACCGGCCGAGGCGCCACGCCCGCCCGATGACCCCGCCGAAGGTGCGGCTGAGGAGGGCGAGGTCGAGCAGCACCGACCAGTTCTCGATGTAGAACAGGTCGTGGCGCTCGAGGTCCTCGAACCGCTCGGAGTCCCGGGCCTCCACCTGCCACAGCCCCGTCACCCCGGGGCGCACCGAGTGGCGCCGGTTGAGGTTCTCGCCGAAGAGGGCGACCTCACTGGGCAGGGCCGGGCGGGGCCCCACCAGGCTCATCTGGCCCCGGAGGACGTTCCACAGCTGGGGCAGCTCGTCGATGCTCGTGGCCCGCAGCAACCGCCCCGGCCGGGTGACCCGGGGGTCGTCGGCCCGCTTGAACCGGGACCCCTGGGCACCCTCCCCGAGGGGTAGGGCGGCCCGGAGGGCCTCGGCGTCGGTGCACATGGTCCGCAGCTTCAGCATCACGAAGGTGTCGCCGTGCAGGCCGACCCGCTCCTGGCGGAACAGCGCCGGGCCGTGGTCGTGCCAACGGACGGCGAGGCAGGCGACGGCCAGGATCGGGCTGCCGACCACCAGGCCGAACAGGGCCCCCACGATGTCGATGCCCCGCTTGATCGTGCGCTGCGGCCCGGTGAGGGCCACCCGCTCGACGTAGAACGCCGTCTCGTGACCGATGGCCGTGGCCCGCAGGCGTCGGTGGTGCAGGCCCAGCGTGCCGGCCAGCTGAACGGTGCAGCCGCCGTCGATGAGGCGGCGCACGACCTCGGTGGAGTCCTTGCGACCCAGCCCGTCGGTGGCCACGATGGCCCCGGTGGCGCCGCTCGTGGCCAGCGCCTGCTCCATCTGGTCGAGCGGGCCAAGGTAGGGGCACGCCACCTGACGCAGTCGGTGGGCCCGCTCGTCGCCCACGGCACCGACCACCAGATAGCCCTCCGAGGGCCGCCGCACCAGCTCCTCGGCCAGGTGGGCGGTGACACTGGACTCGCCCACCAGCAGCACCCGCTGCTGGAAGCGGCCGGCCCGCCGGGCCGCTCGCACGACCGCCCGGGCCACGCAGCGGAGCAGGGCCAGCAGGGCGGCGTGCACGATCATGCCCCGCACGGCCACGCCAAGCCCCAGCTCCTGGCCGACGAGACCGGCACCCACCGCCACGGCGACCGCGGCCACGAATGCGGCGCGGGCGACGCCGCTGAGCTCGACCGACAGGACCCGCCGCACGTGCTCGCGGTAGAGCTGGCGGCCGGCGTTCGAGAACAGGGTGGTGGCCACGGCGATCAGGGTCAGGGTGAGCGCGTGGGCGCTGGGCATCACCAGGTGCGAGGTGGCCAGCACCGTCGCCCAGGAGATGACGCTGGCTCCGGCGTCGATCACCACCAGCGCCAGCCACGGCCGGAGGGTGCGATCCTGCCGGAGCGCCCAGTTGCTCCGAGCTCCGACCCGGGGGTTGGTCAGTGCGCTGTCGGGCGCTCGGGTCACCATCGGCATCGGTCCTCGCTGCGAGAGCGTAGCCCGGAGGGGACGCCCCTCAGGGGGGAAACCTTCTCCCGGGCCTCAATCGGGGGCCGCAGCGCCGCCGGCGGGAAGCGGCGGGGGCGCCTTGCGGCGGCGCTCGGCCGTGGCCCGGGTGGGCGGCCGGGCGTAGCCCCCGTCGCCCGACTTTCGCACGACCCCGTTCAGCACGGTGCCGACGACCGGGGCGCCGACCTGCCCGAGGCGCTGGAGCGCGGCAACGACCTGGCCGCGGGTGGAGCGTTCGGGCCGGGCCACCAGCAGGGTGGCATCGACGAGGCGGGACAGGACGAGGGCATCGAGGACGGGCAGCACGGCGGGGGCGTCGATCAGGAGGATGTCGCAGTTGTCGCGCAGGGTGGCCAGCACCGCCCGGGCCCGGTCGGAACCGAGCAGCTCATCCGGGTTGGGCGGCACGGGGCCCGCGGTGAGCGCGACCAGGCAGGGCTGGCCGTCGAGGGTGGCGATGGACTCGGCCAGCGACCGCTGGCCGAGGAGCACCGAGGACAGGCCCACCTCGTTGGGCAGCCCGAAGGCCTCGTGCACCCGGGGCTGGCGCAGGTCACCGTCGACGATGATGACCCGCTGGCCGGCCTGGGCGAACGAGGCGGCCAGGTTGGTGGCCACGGTGCTCTTGCCCTCGTTCGAGGTCGGGCTCGTCACCTGCAGGCACCGGATCCGCCGCCCGATGGCCAGGAGCTGCAGGTTGGTGCGCAAGGTCCGGTAGGCCTCGGCCGAGGGCGTGCCGGCGGCCACGACCCCGATGGCACCCGCTTCGAGCTGCCGGCGGGACACCCGGGGCAGCAGCCCGAGGACGGGCAGGTCGACCGCCCCCTCCAGATCCTCCTTGCGGCGCAGCCGGTCGTCCGTCCGGTCCAGGAGGTTGGCCAGGGCCAGCCCGAGGGCGAGGCCTCCGACCAGCCCGAGGGCGCCGTTGCGCGCGGGACCGGGCGAGACGGGGTCGGTCGGTACCTCGGCCGGCAGAAACGGCTCGACGGCACCGGGGGAGACCCGGTCCTGGGCGAGGTAGACCTCGGCGAAGGTGTTCGCCTCGGCGGCGGCGTCAGCAGCCCGGGTCGAGCGGGCCCGGATGTCGATGAGCTCGCTGCGAGGGCGCGCCGCTAGAGCGACCCTGGGCGTGCGGCCCGACTCGTCGAACACCGCCTCACGCACCGCCGGCGAGCGCATCACCTCGATCTCGGTGATGATGTTCGGGTTCACCGCAGGTGCACCGCCGGCCTCGGCCTGCTCCTGGCTGGACAGCGGTCGCAGCAGGATCGTCGCCGTGGCCTCGTACACCGGCGGCTGTCGACCGGTGAGCACGACCGCTGCGCCACCGCCGAGGGCGGCCAGCAGCACGATCAGGAACCAGCGGCGTCGCAGGACGGCCATCTGGCGCCGAGGGGCGGCGTCGTTCATGGCGCCCTGAGACATGCCCTGCCAGTCTACCTAAGCACGGGGTGAGCCCAAGGGCTCGGGTCGTCAGCCCTTGTTGATGATGATGGTGATGGTTTCACCGAAGACGACGTCGCCATCGGCGATGAGGGTGAAGGAGTTCCTGCCGACGTTGGAGATCTTCACTCCCTTGTTGAAGACGACGGCCATCTCCTCGCGGGCGGGGAGGAGGGAACCGACCTGAGCCCGGAGCTCGGCGATCGTCATCTCAGCGGGCTCTCTCATCGAGATCTCTCTCTCGGGTCGTCATCGCGCACAAAAACAGCCGGGGGCTGGTGCAGAGCACCAGCCCCCGGCTGTCAGCGCTAGGCCTTCTTGATGGTGGTGTTGATGATGTCGCCGAAGACGACGTTGCCGTCGGCGATGGTGATGCCCGCCCGGCGGCCGAAGACCGAGAAGCTGGACCGGCGGTTGAAGGTGATGTTCATCTCCTCGCGGGCGGGGAGGAACTCGCCTGCGAAGCCCTCGAGCTCGGCGATGGTCAGCTCACTGGAAACTGCGCTCATGCAACTCTCCTTGATCGTCATCGTGGCCTCCCAACGTTGGTCGGTCGCACATCAGCCCCACCGGCGTTCAACGGTGTCCCCGGCAGTATGGAGGGTGGCGACCCCCAGGTCAAGTAGGAACCTGGGGGCGGTACCGCCGCTAGGCCTTCTTGATGGTGAGGTTCACGATGTCGCCGAAGACGACGTTGCCGTTGGCGATGGTGATGCCCGACCGGCGGCCGAAGGTCGAGAAGCTGGCCCGGCGGTTGAAGGTGATGTTCATCTCCTCGCGGGCGGGGAGGAACTCGCCTGCGAAGCCCTCGAGCTCGGCGATGGTCAGCTCACTGGAAACTGCGCTCATGCAACTCTCCTTGATCCTCATCAGTGGCCTCCCATCGTTGGTCGGTCGCACCTGTGCCCCGGCGTTCAACGGTGCCCCGGCAGTATGGGGGCGGTGGACCCTGCAGGTCAAGCCGATCTAGAAGTCGGCCATCTCCTCGGACGGCACCGCCGCCTCCGGCCCGGACTGCGACCGGCGCGACCGTCCCAGGCCGACGAACGGGAGGAGGAGGATGAGCACCTGCAGGCGCTGAGGGACGAGCGTCGTTGAGCCCCCCAGGAGGGTGAGGGCCAGAGTCATGGCCAGCGCCGGGGCCAGGAGCACGGCGGCGCGCCGACCGATCATGCGGCGGCCGCGGCCCAGTCCCCGCACCAGCGACGGCACCAACAGCCACAGGCTGAGGGCTTCGAGAACGCCGAGGCCCTGGCGCAGGCCATCGGACTGCGACGAGCCCGGTCCCAGGAGGAACTGGGGCAGGCGGCTCGGGAGGTCGGTGAGGGCCACCGAGGTGGCAGAACCTCCGGCGGCGGACGCCACGGCGGTCAGCTCAGCGTCGACCGGCTGCTCGATGCTGCTCCCCCCGAGACCGAGGCCCAGGGTCAGCACGCCGAAGATGGCCGCCACCAGCGTGGCCAGCACCACGCCGGCGAGCAGGCGGCGCCCGCCTGCGATCAGCCCGATGACCAGGCCGACGGCGAGGACATAGGCGAGGGTGGGCCGCAGCGCGAGGAGGGTGGCGACGGTGACCCCCAGCATGACGAGGCGACCGGCCCGCACCTCCTCCGACAGGCGCACGGACAGGTTCGCGGCCAGGGCCAGGGCGGTCAGGATCGGCGCCTCACGCAGCAGCTGCGAGGTCCACAGCAGGAGCCCCGGGAGGAGGACCAGGAGGGGGAGGACGGCGAGGCGGGCCCGGGCCCCGAACAGGCGCCGGGTGGTGTCGGCGACGAAGGCCACCGCCAGCGCCGCGCACAGGCTGGTGAGCGCCAGGCCGGCGACCTCATGGGGGCCGAGGACCTGGTAGAGCCGGGCCAGGGCGTAGGCGAAGCCCGCATCCCCGGTGGCGAAGGCGGGCAGCGGCGTGCCCTCGGACCAGTGGCGCAGGATGGCCAGGGCGTTGCTGTGGGCGGCGTCGACGCCTCCGAAGAGCCGGGCGGTCTGGCCCGAGGCGCTGATGGCCAGGCTCAGGGCCAGGTGCAGGACGAAGGAGCCGTAGGTCCACCAGGCGACCTGGCGGTCCCCCGATTCTCCGGTGGTCGTCGAGCGCAGCACGGCCCGGAGCACCGCGAGGGAGACGGCGGCGGGCACCAGGAGGGCGTACACCCACGGCGCCTGCACCAGGGCGACGCCGAGCCCGAGGGCGCCGGCGATCCCGACGGGCACCGAGACGACGGAGGTGGCTACGGCCAGGGCGTGCCACGGCCCCGTCGGCCCAACCTCGGCCGCCAGGAGCCCCCAGGTCGAATCCGGCGACGAGGCGTCGGCCTTCTCGGCTCGCCGCTTGTTCCGCAGCTTGAGGACCCTGCTCCCCATCAGGCCCATCCCGAGCACCGGGATCAGGACCATCCCGGCCTGGCCGGCGTTGAGCGCGGCGCTGAGGAAGTCACCCTCGGCCAGCGTGAGCGACACCTCGCTCACGCGGAACGAGAAGGTGTCGACCATCGCCCCCACGAACGTCTGCGCGTTGAAGATGAACCACACCAGGCCGCCGGTGATCAGGACGACCGTGAGCGCCACCCAGATGGTGACCACCACCCGGACGCGAGGCCGCAGCTCGGTGACCCTCGGGCCGGGGACAGCGCCAGGGAGCAGGCTGGCCAGGATGGGCCGGATGCGTCCGAACAGGTCGGGCACCCCGACCAGGTCGCTCACCACGTAGTACCCGTCGAGGCGCAGGAAGGGGAGGCCCTGCTGCAGGATCTCCAGCTGCTCGAAGACGATGAGGATGAGCAGGGGCTCGAAGCCGGTGACGGCGTAGGCGGCGGCAAAGCCCAGCATCATGACCAGGTTGAAGTAGACGCCACCGAGGTCGGTGCGCAGCCGCCCCGTCCGCCCGAGGCGGTAGGTGTCGGTGACGTCGCTGTAGTAGCAGGGCCAGACGATGAAGACGCCCACGCCGATGCGGCCCGGGCTGGCGCCGCCGTAGCGGCAGGCGGTGGAGTGCCCGAGCTCGTGGAAGAACCCCGAGAAGATCCCTGCCACCACCAGGACCAGCACCAGCAGGGGGTTGGTCATCACCTGCAGGGCGGCGGCGCCCACCCCGTGGATGAGGAACAGCCAGATGTCGAGGGCGACGACGGCGGCCAGGACGGCGTACACCACGGGTCGCCGGAACAGGAACAGCAGCGGCCGGGTGGCGGCCGACACCAGGCGGGGCGGGAAGAACGCGGCCCGCAGACCGAGGGCGAACAGGGGGGTGGCCACCGGGAGCGGGGCGGGCTCGCCCTCTGCGGGTTGCAGCACTCCGAGCGGCGCCAGGCGCTGCTCGAGGAGATAGGTGACGTTGTCGCCGCTGACCCGCCGGCCGAACTGGGGGGTGACCTCTTCAGCGATGGCATCGGCGTGACGCCGGCCGTCGAGCTTGGAGGCCACGAGGTAGAGCAGGTGCGGCACCTGGATGACCTGGCCATCAGGACGCCGCAGGAGGAACTTCTGATCGAGAAACCCGCTGGACTGGTACTCGCCCAGGAGCTCGACCCCGTCGCCCAACCGGGGAGCGGGGGTGCTCGGGAGAGCCGGACGCTCGGCGAGGTCAGTCATGCTGCAGCGCGAAACCACGGTGCGCAGCAGCGAGAACAGCCGGGGGGATAACGCAGAGCATCATCCCCCCGACTGAGGCCGCTAGGCCTTCTTGATGTTGGTGGTGATGATGCTGCCGAAGGTGACGTTGCCGTCGGCGATGGTCATGCCGGCCCGGCGGCCGAAGACCGAGAAGCTGGCCCGGCGGTTGAAGGTGATGTTCATCTCCTCGCGGGCGGGGAGGAACTCGCCAGCCTGGGCGTCCAACTCGGCGATGGTCAGCTCACTAGAAACTGCGCTCATGAAATTCTCCTTGATCGTCATAGTGGCCTCCCATCGTTGGGTGGTCGCACCTCTGCCCACCGGCGTTCAGCGGTGTGCCAGCAGTATTGCGGGGTACGAACCTGGACGTCAAGTACGTTGCGCCCACGCCTGTGGCGCCACCCTCACGGACCGGGGGGCCGCAGGTCGGCCAGGAGGCGCTTCAGGTCGATCAGCTCGGCATCGAGCATCTCGCCGGTGGTGATCACCCCCTCGATCAGCCGGGCCACCAGCTCGGCCGGGGCCAGCTGGGCGACCCGGTCGATCAGGGCCGCGTACGAGGCGTCGAGGGCCGCCACGATCTGCTCGGGGTTGCGGCCGAGGGCACCCATGGTGGCCTCGTGGAACGAGGCCACGAGCGTCTCCAGGCGGTCGAGGCGCCGGTCGAGCACGGCGCCGACGGCGTCGGCGTCCGACTCGTCGGTGGACCCGCCCGGGGCGACCTGGCGCAGGGCCTCGACGGTGGCGGCGGTCGAGGAGGTCACCCGGTCCTCCAGGAACCCCAGGCGGTCCTCGAGCAGGCGGACACCCCGGTCGAAGCCCTGTTCGAGCCGTTCGAGCACGGCATCCCCAGGGGGGCCGCCGCCGGCCGGGGCAGCATCGGCCAGCCGGGCCCCGATCAGCTCGAGCCGCTCCGGCAGGCCGTGCTCGAGGTGGGCCAGGCGCTCGTCCAGGCGGTCGAACCGCCCGTCGACGGCCTCGAGGAGGGCGTCGAGGCGGCGGTGCAGGGCGGTCGGGTCGAACGGGGGGGTCCCGGGATCGGTCGGGGGCTCGTCCACGGGCGCCCGGTCGCCGGGCGGGGCGGTGGACGGCGGCGCGGCGAACGCCTCGTCGTCCGGTGGGCTGACCCTGCCCCAGGGCAGCCGCAGCCCGAGCCCAAGGTCCTCGTCGCCGTCCGCCATGCCCGCAGCCTAACGACCCCCTTCGCGCCGCAGCCAGGTGTGCCGCCGGGCGGGGTGACGCCCGACGATGGACTTCCGTCACCCCGCAGCCGCTGCCACCCCGAAGAGTAGGAACCATCCGCTCATTTGGCCCGCGACACCTGTCGCGTCTGGCCGCGAGAGCATCAGCGCCCTGCTAGATGGGCTCGTCGGACCAGGGGGCGTAGGAGCGGCGCAGGGCCTCGTCGAGGTCGTCTGGGGTCCCGACCCGACGGGTGAGGGTGGGGATGAGCGAGCGGACGGCGTCCTCGAACAGGGTGATGACGTCGAGGTCCGGCTCGAAGCCCCTCCGGACCAGGAGCCCGTCGGCCACGGCGGTGATCGTGATGGCCACCGTGCGCAGGTCGTACGGCGGCCGGGGCTCGCGGTGCCAGGCGTCGAGCAGCGCCTCGTAGGCGAGGACCTGGACGTCGGTGACGTGCTGGTAGAGCCGACGGATGGCGGGCTGGGCCCGCTGGTGGGCCCGATCATCGGCCGTGGCCTGCAACAGGAGCCGGCTGCGGAAGGCGGGCATGCCGATCCGCAGCTGGGCGTCGATGTTGGCGGCGGCGACCGAGGCGATGAGGCGGGGGATCTGGTCGACCGGGCAGGTGCGGATCTGCTGGGTGACCTCGGCCAGCAGGTCCATGGTGGTGGCCATCACCTCGAAGGCGACGTCGGTCGCCATCAGCTGATCGATCAGGACGTCGTGGAAGGCGGCCAGGTTCTCGAAGTGGCCGTAGAACACCGCCGTCGACCGGCCCGCCCGCTGGCACACCTCGCGCACCCCCGGCAGCACCTCACCCAGGCGTCGCTCGTTGAACAGGGCGGCGCCGGCGTCCAGGAACGAGGCGAGCGGCCCGGAAGGCGGGCCCTCGGCCCTGTCGCCCCCATCGTTCGACGCCCCCATGACCGCCCCTCACCATCGGTTCCACGCCCCAGACCCCTGGGGATCGTGGCAGAGCCCGGACGCCTGTGCCACCCCACTCCGGCCCCGGTCCCGGCCCGGGCCGCCCAGGCCTGCGGTGGCCCTGCAAGACTGCGGGCCGATGCCGACGGACAACGCCGCAGCCTGGGACCGCCACTCGGCCGCCTACCAGGCCGGTGCCCAGCTACCCACCGACGTCGTCCACTACGGCCCCGACATCGCGACCGAGGCCGACCTCGGCCTGCTCGGCAACCTCAAGGGCAAGCGGGTGCTCGAGCTGGGCTGCGGCGGTGCCCAGTCGTCGATCGCCATGGCCAGGGCCGGCGCCACCGCCATCGGCGTCGACTTCTCCTCCGAGCAGCTGGCCTACGCCCGCAGCCTGTGCGAGCGAGAGAAGGTCAAGGTCGAGCTGCGGCTGGGCGACGTGGCCGACCTGTCGTTCCTTCGGGGTGACTCGGTCGACCTGGTGTACTCGGCCTACGCCTTCGGCTACGTCGAGGACCTGCAGCGGGTGTTCCGCCAGGCCCACCGGGTGCTGACCCGGGGGTCGATGCTGGTCTTCAGCCTGCAGCACCCGGCCTACGACATGATCGTCGACGACCACCCCCTGGAGCCGCTGCGCATCCGCCGGTCGTACTTCGACCACGAGCCCATCGACTTCGACTGGAACGGCGTGCCCTTCACCGACTACCGCCACACCATCGGCGACCTGGTCGCCGGCCTGATCCGCAGCGGCTACCGCCTCGACACCATCCTCGAGCCCGCCCCCCTGCCCTCGGGCCCCCGCTCGATGTTCTGGCGCGAGACCTTCCAGTACGTCCCCCGCACCCTCATCATCCGCGCCAAGAA
>JBBSKY010000074.1:0-11852 GCA_038255915.1 Acidimicrobiales bacterium
CGCGGCCGGAACCGCCCCCGCCGGCCTGGTGTGGAGGGTGGTGCCGAGCAGCAGCACCACGCCGAAGCCTGCGCCGAGTCGTCTGGCCCTGGTCACGGGAGCTCCCCTTGAGGTCTGCGGATCCGCCTTGCTGCGTCCGAAGTGTAGGTTCGCCTGCTCTCGCGAACAAGGGCCTCTTTGCCCCAAAGAGGTCGACCAGTCGTCGGGCCGAGCCCGAGCGGTCCGAGCCCTCCACGATGCGGCGTTCCCGGCCTGCGATCCTTGAAGGGCCTTGCTGTTCCCCACCATCCGCTTCGCTGCGTTCCTGGCCGTTGTGCTGCCCCTCTCGTGGGCGCTCGTCCCGTCGTCGCAGCGGTGGAAGTGGTTCATGCTCGGGGCGTCGTGGTTTTTCTACGGCTGCTGGGACTGGCGGTTCATCGCCCTCCTGGCCCTGAGCACCGCCGGCAACCAGGGCTTCGCCCACCTCGTCAACCGGGCCCCGGAGGGTTCGTCGAGGCGCTGGGCGGTGCGGGCTGCGGTGGCCGCCAACCTGGCCCTGCTGGGCTACTTCAAGTACACCAGCTTCCTCCTGGACAGCGGAACGTCGGTGCTGCGAGGGTTCGGCTTCGACACTGCCCCGCCGCTCGGGCGCATCGTCCTGCCCGTCGGCATCTCGTTCATCACCTTCCAGGCCCTCTCCTATGTCATCGACGTGGGCCGGGAGAAGGTGCGGCCGACCTCGCTGCTCGACTTCGGGGTCTACCTGGCCTTCTTCCCCCATGTGGTGGCGGGGCCGATCGTGCGGGCCTCGGAGTTCCTGCCCCAGCTCGAGCACCGGCCGGACCCCCGCCGGGTCGACGTTGGCCCGGCGTTCTGGCTCATCGCCGCCGGGCTGTTCAAGAAGGTGGTGGTGGCCAGCTTCCTGGCCGACCGCATCGTCGACCCGTTGTTCGCCAACCCCGAGCAGCATGGGGGCATCGAGGCGCTGTTCGGGATCTACGCCTACGCCATCCAGATCTTCGCCGACTTCTCGGGCTACACCGACATGGCCATCGGGATCGCCGCCCTCCTCGGCTTCCGCTTCCCGCAGAACTTCAACAGCCCCTACGCCGCCACCTCGGTCCAGGACTTCTGGCGCCGGTGGCACATGACCCTCAGTCGCTGGCTGCGCGACTACGTCTACATCCCCCTCGGCGGGAGCCGGAAGGGCCGGCGCCGCACGGCGATCAACATCTTCCTGACCATGCTGCTGGGCGGCCTGTGGCACGGGTCGGCCTGGACCTTCGTGGTCTGGGGGGCGCTCCACGGGGGGTGGCAGGTGGCCGAGCGGACGTGGCGGGGCCGGTCGGGCCAGCACCGGGCCCCGGGCCGGCGGGAGGTCTGGCTCGGCCGGCTCCTCACCTTCCACCTGGTGTGCCTGGGCTGGGTGTTCTTCCGGGCCGACTCGTTCCGCACCGCCGGGCTCGTCCTCGAGCGGCTCTTCGCCTCCTCGCCGACCCCGCTGAACGCCATGGTCCCGGTCGTCGTCGTTCTCATGCTGGCGGCCCAGCTGGTGCCTTCGGACGTCGTCGATCGGGCCCGGGGATCATTGGCCCTGGTCCACCCGGCCGTCCTCGGCGTCGGGCTGGGCGCGGCCATAGTCGTGGTCGACGTGCTCGGGCCCGAGGGCGTCGCCCCCTTCATCTACTTCCAGTTCTGATCGTGGCACTGCTCCCATGACCGCTTCCCCTTCCCTCCGCCGCCGCCCGTCCCGCTGCGCCCCCCGACCCACCGTGCAAGGCTCGGTGGAGGACGGCCGGGTCCGCCGGCCGGCCGGCGGAGCCTGGCTCACCGTGCTCGTTGCCCTCCTCGCCGGCCTGCTGCTCAACGCCGACGGCGTCGCTCACATCGCGGATGTCCAACCCCTGGGCTGGCGGCGCAGCACGGCCCGGGCCGCGGTCGCTCCCTTCCAGGCCGTCTCCCACGCCCTGCTGCTCAACCGTCCCCGGGCCTGGCTGGCCGGGGCCGTCGACGCCCCCACGTTCCTCGACGCCGGGCGCGACCCCAGGCCGGTCGCCCCTCCTCCGGAGACGGTGCCCGAGCAGACGGCCACGACGCTGGCCCCGATCCGCGTCCGGGCCCCGTCCGACCAGGACCCTCTCCGGATCTACCTCACCGGCGACTCGTTCCTGGCCGACGTGAGCCGGGGCCTCAGCGCCGCGGTGGCCAAGGACGAGCGGTGGGAGCCGACCACCGACGCCAAGGCGGGAACCGGCCTCAGCCGTCCCGAGGTCATCAACTGGCCGGCGCGGATCAAGGCCCGCATGCCGAGCGACGCCGAGGTGGTGGTCCTCGGGTTCGGGGGCAACGACGCCCAGGACCTCCTGGTCAACCGCCGGCGGGCCAAGCTGGCCGAGCCCGAGTGGGAGGCCGAGTACCAGGCCCGCGTCGGTCGCGTGCTGGATGCGGCGGCCCAGCCCGGGCGCACGATCGTGTGGATCGGGATGCCGGTGGCCACGGCCACGAACATGGAGAAGGGGCGCCCGGCCATGACCCGGGCCGCGCAGGCCGAGCTGTCCAAGCGGCCCGGCACCCTCTTCCTCGACAGCGCTGCGCTGCTGGCCGGCGCCGACGGCGGCTACACCGACGTGCTCACCATCGACGGCGAGCCGAGGCGGGTCAGGGCCTCCGACGGCTTCCACCTGACCCCCGCCGGGGCCAGCCTCCTCGGTCGTGCCCTGGTGGAGCTGATCGGCACGGTTTGGCCGCTCGAGCAGCCGGGAACCGAACCCACGACCACCTCGACGGTGCCGTAAAGAATCGCGTCAGCGCACGCTCACGGGAGCGTCATGTTTGCGGAACTTGGGGGAAACGGCCGCTCAACGCCTCGATCCCCACCCCCCAGCCGATCCTGCCCCGCCCCATGTTCGGAGCCGCCCCGCTGGCCGCCGCCGCGGTCAGCGTCACCTTCGTGGCCCCCCTTGCCCTGGAGGCGGGCGATCTGGCCGAGCGGCTCGGCCTGTGCAGGCCGCTGGTGGCGGTGGCCGACTGCCGCCGCCTCACCAAAGCCGATCTGCCGGAGAACAGCGCCCGGCCCGACGTGCAGGTCGACCCGGACACCTTCGGCGTCACCATCGACGGCGAGCTGGTCGAGGCCGACCCGGCTGTCGAGCTGCCGATGGCCCAGCGCTACTTCCTCTTCTGATGCCCGGAACCGTCTCGCTGCCCGCCGTGCGCTCGCCCTCCGCCTTGGGGACCGTGCCCGCCCTGCTCCTCCTGGCCGACGGACGGTTCCCGGCCGGCGGCCACGCCCACTCAGCGGGGGTCGAGGCGGCGGTGGGTGACGGACGGATCACCGACGTCGCCTCTCTCACCGCCTTCACGGAGGGTCGCCTCAGGACGGTCGGCCTGGTCGAGGTCGCCTTCGCCACGGCCACCGCCACGCACCTCGGGCCGAGCGCTCCCAACGGTCTGGGGATGCAGGAGGCCCTGGGTCAGAGGGGCCCGGTGGAGCGAGCCGCCGTGTGCCGGGGCCTCCTGGGAGGCGCCGAAGACGGCGTCGGCGGAGACGCTCAGGAGACAGTGGGTTCGAGCCTTCCGTCGGCGCGGGAAGGACCGCCTCCGCCGATCGAGGAGGCTGCCGCCCTGCGGGTCCTTGGGGCCTTGGACGCCGAGCTCGATGCACGCACCCCGGCGCCACCGCTGCGGACTGCATCGCGACGCCTCGGCCGCCAGCTCCTCCGGGTGGGGCCCGCTGCTGGCCTTCAGTCCTGCTGGCGCTGGCCTGCGAGTCGCGCCACGACCCGCACCAGTCCGTGGCCTTCGGCCTGGTCGGCCTGGCTGCCGGACTGAGCGTCGAGGACATCGGCCACCTCGTCGCCCACCACAACGTCACCACCCCGATGCAGGCGGGTGTGCGCATGTTGGGCCTCGATCCCGTCGCTGTCGCCGTAGCCTCGGCCGCCCTCGCCGGAGCGTTGGCTGATGTCGTCGCCGCTGCCGGTTCGTTGGCCACTGGGCCCATCGAGGCGCTTCCGGCGCGCAGTGCCACCCTCGTCGACCTTGCCGCCATGACCCATGGCTGGAGCCGACGGCCGTCTCTTCGCCACGTGAACACTGAACACTGAACACTGAACACTGAACACCGAACCCGAACCCGAACCCGAACCCGAACCCGAACCCGAGTGTGCCCACTTCCGGTATCCAGAGAGACCAGAAGTGGGCACTCCCGGCGTGAGGGTGGGCCAGAGGAGCGCCGATGAGTGCTGACCACCAGGCTGATGGCGCGCACCGGGCCGGTGGGCAGCGGGAAGACCGAGCTGGTGGCTTGCCTGTGCGCGGCCCTGTCGCCCCGGTTGTCGGTGGTGGCCGTCACCAACGACATCTTCACCAGGGAGGACGCCGCCATCCTGACCCGGCGGGCGGTGCTGCCGGTCGAGCGGATCGTCGGGGTGCAGACCGGGTGCTGCCCCCACACGGCCATACGTGACGACATCAGCGAGAACCTCGATGCCGTCGAGGCGCTCGAGGCCCGCTTCGCCCCCGACCTGGTGCTGGTCGAGTCGGGGGGCGACAACCTCACCGCCACGTTCTCGCGCGCCCTGGTCGACCTGCAGGTCTTCGTGCTGGACGTGGCCGGCGGCGACAAGGTGCCCCGCAAGGGGGGGCCGGGGATCACCACCTCCGACCTGCTGGTGGTGAACAAGGTCGACCTGGCGCCCTTCGTCGGCGCTGACCTCGAGGTGATGGCGGGCGACGCAGCCGCAAAGCGGGGGCCGCGCCCCACGGTGTTCCTGTCACTGCGTGAGGATCCCACCGCTGGCCCGGTGGTGGACTGGCTGTTGGAGGCTCTCGCCGGGTGGCGGGCCCCGGCGTGAAGGCCTCCGCCCGGGTGGTGGTCGAGCACCGCCGGGGCCGGTCCCGCTGCACCACGCTGGCCTCGGCGCCGCAGCTCAGCTTCCGAGCCACCGACGCGACGCTGTACCTGGTCGGCACCGCCGCCGGACCGGTGGGCGGCGACGACCTCACCCTCGACGTCGCCGTGGCGGCGGGCGCCTCGCTGACCGTGCGCAGCGTGGCCGCCCAGCTCGTGCTGCCGGCACCGAGCCCCGCGCCGTCCACGCTGCGCATGACGGTCGAGGTCGGGTCCGGAGCAACGCTGCGCTGGCTGCCCGAGCCCACCGTGCTGGTCCGGGGGGCCGACCACCGGCTCTCCACCACGGTGGCGTTGGAGGCCGACGCCGACCTGGTCTGGCGCGACGAGGTGGTGCAGGGACGCCACGCCGAGGCGGGCGGGTCGCTGCTCCACCGGTTCCGGGTGGAACGCAACGGCATCCCGCTGCTGTGCACCGAGCTGGCGCTCGGCCCGGCCTGGCCTACCGCGGCGGGGCCGGCGGGCACCGGCGCAGCCCGGGTCGTCACCTCGCTCCTGCTAGTCGGCGCGCCGGCCCGGGCCGCGCTGGCGCGCGACGGCGGCGCCGGAGGGGCCGGAGCTTCACCGGACCGCCACACCAGGTGGGCGTCCTTCCCGCTCAGCTCCGACGCCGTTCTGCTCAGCGCCGTGGGCGCCGACCTCGACACCATGCGAGCGGTACGTTCTGAGCACTCTCCGTGAGAATGCATCCTTCGGGTAACGCATTCGTCACAGGACGGATTGCAGGTTTGATCAAGCTCTGCGCGAGGGTAATCGACGAAAGCAGGCACCCCGTCTGCACCCCCAGGAGGATCCTCCCTTGCGCTCCAACCAGCGGCGCCTACGCGTTATCGCAGCAACCGGGGCGGCGGCGCTCGTTGCCGCCTCCGGTCTCGCCGTAGACGCATCCAGCCATCGGGAGGCGCCGAACACCGCTTCCGACCCGCAGATCGACGCCACCGACCTGTACGCCTTCGTCAGCCCGGACAAGTCCGACACGGTGACGCTGATCTCGAACTGGATTCCCTTCCAGGAGCCGGCCGGCGGCCCGAACTTTTACCCGTGGTCGACCGCCGCCAAGTACGACATCAACATCGACAACAACGGTGACGCCAAGGCCGACATCGTCTACCGGTGGAGCTTCACCGACAAGATCGAGAACTCGGACACGTTTCTCGCCACCACCGGCCCGGTGAACAACCTCACCGACCCGACGCTCAACTTCAAGCAGAGCTACAAGCTGGAGAAGATCGTCAACGGTGCGGCGACCACGGTTATCGACAACGCACCCGTCGCTCCGTCGAACGTGGGAACGGCCTCGATGCCCGACTACGCCAAGCTCCGCCAGCAGGCGGTCGTGGCGGCCGGGCCGGGCACCTCGTTCGTGGGCCAGTCCGACGACCCGTTCTTCCTCGACCTGCGGATCTTCGACCTGCTGTACGGGGCGAACCTGAAGCAGGTCGGCAACGACACACTCGACGGCTACAACGTCAACACCATCGCCCTGCAGGTTCCGAAGTCGGAGCTGGCGGCCGGCGGCGACGCCAACGCCAACCCCATCTTCGGGACGTGGACCACCGCCTCACGCCCGGCGATGAAGGTCGTGGGCGCCGACGGCTCGGTCACCAACTCCGGTGACCTGGTGCAGGTCTCCCGCCTGGGGAGCCCCCTGGTCAACGAGGTGGTGGTGCCGATCAAGTCGAAGGACCTGTTCAACGCCTCCAAGCCCGAGGGTGACGCCGCCTTCCTGCCCAAGGTGGAGAACCCTGAGGTGCCCATGCTGGTCGAGAAGATCTACGGCATCAAGGCCCCGGCCACGCCCCGCGCCGACCTGGTGTCGGTCTTTCTCACCGGCGTCGAGGGGGCGACAAAGCCGCCCAACGTCACCCCGAGCGAGCAGCTGCGCCTGAACATGTCGGTGCCGCCCGTGGCCACGGGCGACCGCCTGGGCGTCATCGGTGGTGACATGGCCGGCTTCCCCAACGGCCGCCGCCTGAGCGACGACGTGGTCGACATCGAGCTGCAGGTCCTCATGGGCGAGCTCGTCGGCTCCAAGAACGACCTGGGTGACGCCGTCAACAAGAACGACCTCGCCTTCGGCTCCTCGTTCCCCTACGTCGCCCTGCCCCACAGCGGCTCGGGCAACCGGAACAACGTCGGCGTCGCCTCGGGCGGGTCGGCGCCGGCCGCCAACAACAACAACAGCGGCGGCACCTCCGGCACCTCCGGCACCTCGGGCGGCTCGGGCAGCTCGGCCACCCCGATCGGTGGGGTTGGCGCCGGTTTCGGTGGCACCGCCGGTGACGGAGGCATCCCCGCGGCACCGCTGGGTGCAGCCCTGGCCGGCCTGGTGCTGACCGGGGCGGCGTCGGTCCTCCTGTGGAGGAACCGCTGCCAGACCCGATGATGCCGACCACCGAGGGGGCGGTGGCCTGGCCGCCGCCCCCGCCGGTGCCCCAGCAGCAGAGGACGGTGGCGCGGCCGCCGTCCTCGTGGGCGTCGCCGCCGAGGCAGCCCGAGCAGGCGCCGCCCCGGCCGGCAGGGTCGCCCACGTACACGTTGAGCGCCCTGGCCTGGCCGCCACAGCCGCAGCCGCCCCGGCACCCACCGGCGACGGCGTGGCCATCGCCTCCGGAGGCAGATCCGCCCACGGGCCGCCGTCCTAGCGACCTTCTGGTCGTGGTGCTCGCCGCCGCGATCGTGATGGTCCTGTCGGGAGGCGTGGCCAAGCTGGCAACCGGCTCGTCGCTGCCGGCGGCAGCCGGCGCCTTCTCGGCCGCCAGCGGCAGGACGCCGGTGGTCTGGGACAACGCCTCCCTCAGCCCGCCGTCCGGCGACGTGGCACCCGCGGTGCTGCCCGCCCGGGTCGTCCTGCCCTCCGTAGGCATCGACGCCGCCGTCGGGACCACCGGGATCGGCACCAAGGGCGAGCTCGCCGTCCCCGACGACTTCGACCGTGCCTTCTGGTTCGAGGGCAGCGCCGTGCCCGGCAACGCGGGTGTCTCGGTCCTCGTCGGCCACATCGACGACGACGACGGGCCGGCCGTCTTCTTTCCCCTGCAGAGGCTCAAGGCCGGCGAGGAGATCCTGATCCCCCGCAGCGACGGCTCCACCGCCCGCTACACCGTCTCGGAGCTCAAGGTCTTCCCGAAGGGCCGGTTCCCGACCGAGGAGGTCTTCGGGACGGGATCCGGCCCGGGCCTGCGGCTGATCACCTGCATCGGCCGCTTCGACCGCAGGCAACAGACCTACCTGGACAACCTCGTGGTCTTCGCCACACCCGCCGCGCCTGAGCCTGCCGCCCTCCCGGCGTGAGCCTGGCCACCGGGCAGTCCGAGGCTCCCCCCTCCAGCCGACGGGTCCTGGCCATCCTGCTCGTCCTCGGCGTGGCCCTCCTGCTCGGCGGGGCGGTGACGACGGTCAACGCCTGGCGCGACGGGCGGCAGGGGCCGCCGCTCCTGGCGGCCCCATCGTCCCGGGACCCGCTGCGGGCCGAGATCGAGGTCCAGCACGACGCGCTGCGGGCCCGGCCGGACGATGCCGCGGGCTGGGCTGACCTCGGGGTGCTGCAGGTCGAGTCGGCCCGCCTCGGTGGCGACCCCGCCGCTTACGTCCGGGCCGACGCCGCAGTCACCGAGGCGCTCCGCCTCGCTCCCTACGGCGCTCGGACGCTGCGGGCCAAGGCGGTGCTGGCCAACGCCCGTCACGAGTTCGAGACCGGGCTGCGCGCGGCGCAGGCTGCGGTGACGGTCGAGCCGGACGTCGCCTCCCCCTACGGCCCGCTCGTGGACGCTCTCCTCGAGCTGGGCCGCTACGACGAGGCGGCGGCGGCCACCCAGACCATGGTTGATCTGCGGCCCGACCTCGCCTCCTACGCCCGGGTCGCCTACGTGCGCGAGCTACGAGGGGACCTGGCGGGGGCCACCACGGCGATGGAGGCGGCGTTGCAGGCCGCGTCAAGTCCGGCCGACGCCGCCTTCGCCCGCTTCCAGCTGGGTGAGCTGGCCTGGCAGCAGGGCCGCTTCGACGAGGCCGATCTCGCCTACCAGGCGGCCGCCCGCCTCGATCCCCGCTCCCTCGACCCGCCGTCCGGCCTGGCCAAGGTCCTCGGCGCCCGAGGCGATCTGGCTGGCGCCATCGCCGTACTCGTCCCGGTGGTGGACCGGGCGCCGACCCCGGGTCTCGTCGTGCAGCTGGCCGAGCTGAAGCGGGCTGCCGGGGACAGCCCGGGCGCCGGACGGCTCGAGGAGCTCCTCGGGGCTCAACGTCGGCTGTTCCAGGCCAACGGGGTGGTGCTCGACCTCGAGCTGGCCCTCCACTCGGCCGACACCGGCATCGACCTGGCCCGGGGCCTGAAGGACGCCCGGGAGGCGTACCGGAGCCGACCGAGCGTGTTCGCCGCCGACGCCCTGGCCTGGCATCTCCAGAGCGCCGGCCGCAGCGCCGAGGCCCTCCGATACGCGGACGAGGCGCTGCGCCTCGGCACCCCGAGAGCGTCGTTCCGCTGGCACCGGGCGGAGATCCGCCGGGCGCTCGGCGACACCGTTGGAGCCGGCGAGGACCTCCAGGCCGTCGCCGCCCTCAACCCGCGCTTCTCGCCGCTCCTTGCCGGTGCCGTCGAGCGTGCTTTGGCCGGACCTCCGGCCTGACCCGTCTGGCGCTCCTGACCCGCCCTTCGCGGTCGGCGGGACAGGCGCCGCATTTGCCCCGTATCCTCCCGCCATGGCCCGATCCGGTGTCCGGCGGGGCGCGGGGTGACCGTGTCCCATCCGACGCTGGCGCTGGCGGCCACCCAGACCCGGGTCCTCGAGGAGATCGCCACCGGCCGTCCGCTCACAGTGATCCTCGACACCCTGGTCTGCGGCATCCAGGCCCAGTCCGACGGGGCGATCGCCTCGGTGCGCCTCCTCGACGAGACCGGGACCCGCCTTTTCCTCGGGTCGGCGCCGGGTCTGCCCGCCGCCTACAACCAGGCCATCGACGGCATGGCCATCGGGCCGTCGGCCGGGCCGTGCGGCAAAGCCGCCCACACCGGTCTCCCCGTCATCGTCGAGGACATCGCCGTCGACCCGCTGTGGGTCGACTTCGGTGACCTCGCCGCCGCCCACGGCCTCGTTGCCTGCTGGTCGACCCCCATCCTGTCCTCGACACGCTCCGTGCTCGGCACCTTCGCCCTCTACCACCGGCAGCGGCGGGCCCCCGATCCGTGCCACCTCGCCCTCGTCGAGGTGGCCAGCCACCTGGCTGCGGTGGCCATCGCCGCCGCCCGTGACCGGGAGGCGCTGCGCCGCAGCGAGCAGCGCTACCGCTCGCTGGTGGCCGAGGCCCCCGTCGGCATCTTCCTGGCCGACGCCACCGGGAAGGGCACCTTCGCCAACGAGGAGCTGGCCCGCATCCTCGGCCACCCCTCGGCCGACCTGCTCGGTGACGGCTGGGCTGTCCACGTCCACCACGACGACCAGCGCCGGGTCATCGCCGGCTGGCGGGCGGCGTCGGCGGCCAGGGAGCCGTGGTCGGCCGAGTTCCGGGTGCACCGGGCCGACGGGGCGATGCGGTGGGTGGCCGGCGCCGCCCGCCCCCAGCTGGATGACGGACGGCTCTCCGGCTTCGTCGGCACCTACGCCGACGTCACCGCTCGTCGTGAGGCCGAGGTGCTGGCCCGGGCCGAGGGCGAGCGCCGGCGCCTCGAGGAGGTCTTCCGCCAGGCGCCGTCGGCCATCGTGGCCTTCGGCGGCCCTGACCACATCGTCCAGTTCGTCAACGACGCCTACCTGCAGCTGCTGCCCGGGCGGGCTGACGCGGTGGGCCGGCCCGCCCGCGACGCCTGGCTCGAGCTTGGGGGCGAGGCCTTCCTGGACCTGCTGGACCACGTGTACGAGACAGGCGTGCCGTTCCGGGCGGACGAGGCCAAGGCCAGGCTGGACGGCCACGGCAGCGGCGAGGTGCAGGAGCTGTACCTCGACGTCCTCTGCGCCCCCCTGCGGGGGCCCGAGGGCCGGGTCGACGGCGTCATCGCCCACGTCGTCGACGTCACCGACCTGGTGCGGGCCCGCCAGGACCTGGAGCGGTCGCTGGAGGCGCAGCGCTTCGTGGCCCACACCCTGCAGCAGAGCCTGCTGCCGTCCCGGCTCCCCGTGGTCCCCGGCCTGGAGCTGGCGGGCCGCTACCGCCCCGGAGCGGCCGGCACCGAGGTCGGCGGCGACTGGTACGACGTGTTCCGGGTGCACGGCGGTCGGTTGGGGTTCGCCGTCGGCGACGTGGTCGGCCGGGGCGTCGCCGCCGCCGCCACCATGGGCCAGCTGCGGGCCGCGGTGCGGGCGTACGCCCTCGACCTGAGCTCGCCGAGCGCCATCCTCCAGCGCATGACCCGCCTGGCCGAGGATCTCGAGGGAGGCACCATGGTCGCCACCCTCCTCGTCGGCGTCCTCGACCTGGAGCACGGGCAGCTGCGCCTGGCCGCCGCCGGCCATCCGCCGGCCCTGGTCATCTCGGCCGACGGCCGGTCTCGCTACGTCGAGGAGGGCCGCACCGCCCCGCTCGGGGTGGTGCTCGAGCCGTCGACCGACGCCGTCGTCCACCTCGAGGAGGGGATGACCGTCCTTTGCTACACCGACGGTCTGATCGAGCGGCGGGACGAGTCGATCAACGACGGCCTCGAAGCCCTCCGGTGCTGCGTCGCCGACCCCTGGAGGAACCTCGACGCGCTCCTGGACGAGGCCGTGCTCCCCGCCTTCGCCGCCGACGGCGCCGATGATGACATCGCCCTCCTGGCTCTGCGGATCGTGCCGGTGGCGCCCTGAGGCTCAGGCCTGGGGGGAGTTGATGACCGTCCCGAGATGAGTCTTTTCTCACCTTGGGTTCACGTGGCTTTCACCATGGGGTGGGACGGTTACCCCGGCCGTTCACCTGGCCGCTACCCGACGTTCCGAGACACGCTCTCGGAGGAGGATGACCGATGACGCATCTCCACACCCCTGAGCGC
>JBBSKY010000075.1:0-11718 GCA_038255915.1 Acidimicrobiales bacterium
GATGCGGGCCTGGGTCCTGGACGAGTCGCCGGGGGCGTACCGCCACGGCGAGGTGGCCGACCCTGTGCCGGACGACGACGAGGTGAGGGTCCGGCTCGTGGCCTCGGCCCTGAACCACATGGACCTGTGGGTGGCCAAGGGCCTGCCCAAGCCCCACCTGCCGCACGTGCCCGGGGCCGATGGGGCCGGCGTGGTCGAGGCGGTGGGGCCCGGAGCCCTGGGGGTGGCCGAGGGGGACGAGGTCGTGCTGAACCCGTCGCTCGCCTGCGGGGGGTGCGCCCGGTGCCTCAGCGGCCAGTCGCCCCTCTGCCGGTCGTTCGGGATCCTGGGCGAGCACCGGTGGGGCACCCACGCCGAGCTTGTGGTGGTGCCGGCCCGCCAGGTCCGGCCCCGGCCGCCGGGGCGCAGCTGGGAGGAGTGCGCGGCGTACGGGCTGTGCGGCCTCACCGCCTGGCGCATGCTGCGGCGGGCCCGCCTGACCGCGGGGGAGACCCTGCTCGTGGTGGGGGTGGGCGGCGGCGTCTCCAGCTTCGGCCTGCTCCTCGGCCTCCACCTGGGAGCCCGGGTGATCGTCACCAGCCGGGACCCGGCCAAGCGGGCTCAGGCCCTCGAGCGGGGTGCCGCCGAGGCCTACGACTCCGGCGACGACCGCTGGCCGGTGCAGGCCGACGTGGTGCTCGAGAACGTGGGTCAGCCGACCTGGGACAAGAGCCTGCGGGCCCTGGCTCCGGGGGGTCGGCTGGTGACCTGCGGCGGCACCGCCGGGCCCACCGTCCAGCTGAGCCTGCCCCGTCTGTTCTTCAAGCAGCACGAGCTGATCGGCTCGACCATGGGCTCCTACGCCGAGTTCGACGAGGTGACCGCCCTGGTGGCCGGCGGCCTGCCTGTCCCGGTCGACGCCACGCTGGCGCTCGACCGCCTCCCCGAGGCGCTGGCCCGCCTCGAGGCCGGCGCCCAGCTGGGCAAGATCGTCCTGCGCCACTGAGGCCCGAGGTCCACGAAGTCGAAGGGGGCCGGGCCTACGCTTCGGCCGTGCCCCCGTACTCGGCTGAGGAGTTCACCGCCGACGAGGCGGCCATTCTCCGGCGGTACGTCACGAACCTCGACCAGCCGGTGTTCGCCCTGGTGAACCTGCCCGAGGTGGTGAAGGGGGCCCTGTTCGCCCGTTACAGCCGCAGCGCCAAGAGCCTGCGCCGGCTGTTCCTCGACGAGTTCGTGGGCGAGCTCGACATCGCCGGCGACGAGACCGTCGACGCCACCGTCGGCCTCCACCGGGCCGAGCAGCTCTACGAGCGGGTCTTCCTCGAGTACGGCGACGACTCGGTGGCCCAGCTCGGCGGGGTGCACCTGGCCTGTGAGCAGGCCTCGAACCTGCTGACCAAGATCCTCGAGTGGGGCCGGCTCATGTCGTACCTCGAGCAGAGCACCCGCTACATGGCCTACGACGCCCGGGGCGCCGACGGCCGCTACCGCTACCACCGCGGCCCCGACGTGCTCGAGTCGGCGCTCGGGGCCCGCTACGTGGGCGACATGGACCGGCTGTTCGACACCTACGCCGAGCTGTACCCGCTCCTGTTCTCCTTCTTTGCCGAGCGCCACCCCCAGGCGGCGGGCGACAGCGACTTCGTGTGGCGCACATCGGTGAAGGCCAAGGCCTTCGACGCCATCCGGGGCCTGCTGCCCGCGGCCGCCCAGTCCAACCTCGGCATCTACGGCACCGGGCAGGGCTACGAGCAGCTGCTCCTGCGCATGCGGGCCTCGCCCCTCCCCGAGGCCCGCACGTATGCCGACATGATGCTCGTCGAGCTGCGCAAGGTGATACCCAGCTTCTTGAGCCGGGTCGACCGGGAGGATCGGGGGCAGGTCTGGAGCGCCTACCTGGGGGAGACACGCGCCGGGATGGCCGCCCTTGCCGCCACCCTGCTGGCCGACGAGGACCCGGCGCCGGCGCCGGGGGTCACCCTGGTCGACTGGGACCCCGACGGCGAGGACAAGCTGGTGGCGGCGATGCTGTGGCCCCACACCGACCTGCCCGAGGCCCAGGTCCAGGACCGGGTGGCCCGCCTCAGCCCGGCCGAGAAGCTGGACGTGGTCCGAACTTATGGGGGCAGGCGCAGCAACCGGCGCCTCAAGCCGGGTCGGGCCCTCGAGCGCACCGCCTACCGCTTCGACGTTCTGTCCGATTACGGCGCCTTCCGAGACCTGCAGCGCCACCGCATGCTCACCATCGAGTGGCAGCGGCTGGGGCCCGAGCACGGCTGGGACCTGCCGGCGGCGGTGGCCGAGGCCGGCGGCGGCGACCGCTATGCCGAGGCCATGGAGCGCAGCCGGGCCCTGCACCACGACATGGTGACCGCCGGCCTGGTCGAGCAGGCCGGCTACGCCGTGTGCCTGGCCTTCAAGGTCCGCTACTCGATGACCGTGAACGCCCGGGAGGCCATGCACCTCCTCGAGCTGCGCACCAGCCCCCAGGGCCACCCCTCCTACCGCCGGGTGTGCCAGGAGATGCACCGGCTCATCGCCGAGCAGGCCGGTCACCGGGCGGTGGCCGAGCTGATGTGCTTCGTCGACCATGACGACCACGACACCTCCGGTCTGGAACGGCTTGATGGTGAGCGTCGGGCCGAGGCCCGTCGCACCGCTCTGTAGCGAACCTCCAAGAAATCTGGGCCAGCGGGAACGTTCCCGAGTTCTGGCCCCTGACCTGCGCCGACGCGCCCCGGCGGCGCGAACGCCCAGGTCAGACGAGGTGCGGGGGTGATCGCCGGCGCTTGACCGGCTCCGGGCGATGACCTAGAAAGGGGCTGGTCCGGACGACGCCCACCACCCGGTCGTGGGGCCCGCAAGCGTGTCGAGCAGCGTTGCTCGACAAGGGTGCAGGCACGTGGGGCGCCGTGGCGGGTGGGGGCAGGCCGCCAGTAGACAACGTGCAGACCCGAGTCGACCGGAACGTCCCGCAGGGGTGCCCGGCGCCGGCAACCACGGCCCGAAGGCTGCCTGCCCCCGTCACACCCCGGCCCCTGGCGGGGCGGGACACCGGCACCCGTCGATCCACCCCTGCGGGTCGGTGTATGGTCCCGCCGCCTGCCAGGAAGACGGAGAATCGGTTGCCTGCTGAAGACGAGGATGACCTGCTCGAATCCGAGCCCGAGGAGATCGACGACGCCGACCTCGAGACGCTGGACGAGGAGGACCTCGACGACGACGAGGTGATCGTCGACGATGTCGCTGCTGACGACGAAGACGTGGTCGACGACGACGTCGAGGAGGCGGCCGACGATGACGACCTGGTCGAGGAGACCGCGGTCGTCAAGGCGCCCGCGACCGACGAGGAGGACCTGGACGACGAGGACCTCACCGATCCGGACGACGTCGAGGCCAGCCTCGACGAGATCCTCAAGGAGCGGCTGGTCGTCCAGGAAGAGGAGGAGGACGAGGACGAGACCCCCGAGCCTGACGACCGCACCGAGGGTGCCGGCCGGGTCCTGCCCAAGCAGCAGGACGAGTTCGTCTGCCAGTCGTGCTTCCTGGTGAAGAAGACGACCCAGCTCGCCGACCAGACGCGGATGTACTGCCGCGACTGCGACTGACGCCAGCGGGCCCAGGTAGCCATCTCCGGGCCAGCTGCAGCAGACTCTGCTGGTGACCGACGAGAAGAGCCCGCTCGAGCAGGCCCTCGACCTGCTCGTGTACGCGCCGCTCGGGCTGGCTGTGACGGCCCGCACCCAGCTGCCGGACATGGTGGCCAAGGGGCGGGCCCAGATCGAGGGCCAGGTGACGGTGGCCCGCTTCATCGGACAGTTCGCGGTGAAGCAGGGCAGGGTCGAGGTCGAGAAGCGGCTGAAGGCCATCACCGACCCGCCGGCTCCGGCGCCCGAGCCCGTGCGGCCACCCGTGGCCGAGCCGGACCCGGCGGTCGGCGAGACCCCGCCCGTGGCCTCTGCGGCGACGGCGCCGGCCCCGCCGGCCGCCGACCTGGCCATCCCCGGCTACGACGCCCTGTCGGCCAGCCAGGTGGTGCAGCGGCTGGCCGGACTCGCACCCGCCGAGCTGGAGCAGGTGCGGGCCTACGAGGCCGCCACCCGGGGGCGCAAGACCGTCCTCACCAAGATCACCCAGCTGCAGTAGGTGGAGGTCGGCGCCCGGCCGGCGGAGCCCGGTGACCTGCCGATCCTCGTCGACCTGGCCCGGTCGGCCCGCCGGGAGCAGGCGGGCAACCGGGGCGGCCTGCTGCTCGTGGCCCGCCACTGCCGACCCGAGCCGCTCGAGGAGGCGTTCGCCGACGCCGCCGCCGACCCGACCACCGGCCTGTGGGCCGGCGTCGTCGACGGCGTGCCGGTGGGCTACGGCCTGGTGTCGGCCGACGGCGAGATCGCGGTGATCGAGGAGCTGCACGTCGACCCGCAGGCCCGGGCCGTCGGCGTGGGCGAGGCCATCCTCGACGCTGTGGTGGCCTGGGCCGCCGAGGTCGGGTGCACGGGCATCGACGCCTTCGCCCTGCCCGGGGCCCGGGAGACGAAGAACTTCTTCGAGACCTTCGGCCTCACCGCCCGGCTCCTGGTCCTGCACCGCGATCTGGAGCCCCGGCCAGCCCTCTGACCGTTTCAGGCGTCGGCCGACGAGGGCTCCTCCGCCACCTCGGGCTCCTCGGGCAGGACGATCGGGGCCTCGCCGGGAGGCGCAGCCATCGCCTCGTCCGGAGCGGGCTCTGCAGGGTTGCCCGTCACCGGCTCCTGCTCGGCCGACTCGGCCAGCGGCGGGGTCGAGCCCGGGGGCGGCGGCGGCGGGGCGGACCGCCCGCCCTTGCCGCCTGCGAGGCGCAGACCGGGCGGGGGCGGCAGGTCGACGCCGAGCAGCTTCGCCAGCGCCGGGATGCGGCCGGAGGCTTGGCGGGCGGCGAGCTGAAGCGCCGGTCCCGCCTGGGGCGGCAGCCCCACGGGCTCCACCGAGCGTCGGACGGGAGAGGCGATGACGGCCTCGAGCAGCGCCGCCCAGCGGTCCTGGGGGGTCTCGGGACCGAGGGCCTCGCTGGCTGCGGCCCGCAGCTGCTCGAGCACCTCGGCCGGCACCTTGGTGCCAGGGTCGGGCGGTCGGGACGACAGGCGCAGGGCCCGCACGACCTTGCCGTCGGTCAGGCAGGTGGCCATCTCGATGAGCCACGCCTCGCGGTCGGCGGTTGTTCGCTTCTCGAGGCCCTCGCGCAGCTCGGCGGCCAGCGCCCGAGACCCCTCGTCCCGGGCGGAGGTCTCGCCGGCGGTGACGATGGCGCGCAGGTCGCGCAGGCCGACCTCGGCGAGGGTGGCCTTGGCCGCCTCGGCCCGGTCGCGCCACTCGGCCTGGCGCACGGCTGGGAGCAGGCTCTCGGCCAGGCCGACGAGCGGATCGGCGTCGATGACCGGCGCCCCCTCGGGCCGGCTCTGGTTCTGCTGGGACACCGCGGCCCGCACCGCCGGGACCCCGCCCCGCAGCAGCAGCTCGGCCACGACCTGCTGCTCGGGGACGAGGGTGGCCAGGTAGGCGTCGCGATGGGTGCTGGCGGGGGAGAGGCGCTTGGGTCGGGCCCGTTCGGCGCCGGCCGATCGCGGCGGGCGGCCGGGGCGGTCGCCGGAGGAGGCGCGCTCGGGTCGACTGCCGCGCTCGTCGGTGCTGCGCTCGGGCCGGCTGCCCCGGTCGGGCCGGCTGCCCCGGTCGGGCCGGTCGGAGCCCTCCGGGCGGGGGCCACGCCGGTCGCCCCGCTCGCCGCCTCTGGGCGCGCCGGAGCGGTTTCCCCGGTCGCCGCGGTCGCTGCCCGGACCGCCACGATCGGGCCGGGCCCGGGGGCGGTCGCCGTCGCGGCCACGGTCGCGCGACACCGCCGAGGAGGTGACGCCCCCCTCCTCACGGGTGGTGCCGACGATCTCGATCCGCGGGGGCTCGGTGCGGGCGGCGGCGTGGGGCGGGGGGACGACCGACACGATCGTGATGCCCTCGATGTCGAAGTCGGCCTCGGCCCGGACGACGTCGCCCACCTTGGCCCCGCCGTAGAGCAACGGGCCCTCGACCACGCCCTTGGGCTGCTTGGCTCCGGCGGCTCGCCAGGTGAAGCTGCCGTCCTGCCTGGCACTGGTGAGCTCGACGTCGATCCTTCGGGGCACGGTGCGCCAGCGTACAACGGACCTCGCGGCCCGCCCTTTCCGGACGTTCCCGACCCGCCCTCAGCCCGGGAGGCGGTGCACCGACACGGCGTAGCCGGCGCCCTCGTGGTGCGGTTCCCGGTCCCAGGTCGACCATCGCTCGACGAGCACGTGCCCTGCCGCGGCGCAGTCGGCGTCGTAGCGCCCGAGGTCGTAGCCCCGTCCCAGAGAGAAGCCGGCGACCAGCAGCCCGCCGGGCTCCACGTGCCGGGCGCACCCGGCGACCAGTGCGGCCTCGGTTCCCGCCGGGGTGAACAGCGGGACGTTGCCGGCCAGGGCGACGATGGCGAAGCTGCGGCCCAGGTCGAAGCCCTCGCCGGCCAGGTCGGCCTCCTCGAAGCGGACCGACGGGGCCCGCATCCGGGCCGTGGCCAGCATCGACGGGTCGACGTCGACGCCAACCACCTCGATGCCGTTGCGGTCCAGCTCGACGGCAACCCGCCCGGTGCCGCAGCCGGCGTCGAGCACGCTGGCCGGCGAGTAGGCGAGCAGGAACCGCACCTCGCCGTGGACGTCGACGCCCGAGGCGGCGAGGGCGTCGAAGCGGGCCTGGTAGTCCCCGCCGTCCCAGGGCGCCACCGGGCTCACCACCAGTCGCAGACCGACAGGCCGAGCTGGCCCAAAAGCCGCTGCAGCACCGGCAGGCTGAGGCCGATCACGTTCGAATGGCAGCCGTCGATCCCCGTGACGAACGCGGCGCCGAGGCCATCGATGGTGAAGGCTCCGGCCACCTGCAGAGGCTCGCCGGTGGCCACGTAGGCGGCGATGTCGTCGTCGGACGGCGTGGCGAACCGCACCGAGGTGACGGAGCCCTCCTCCAGCACCTGGGCCACCTGGCCGCCGGCCACCGCCACCAGGCAGTGGCCGCTGTGGAGCATCCCGCTGGTGCCCCGCAGGTCGTGCCAGCGGGCCACGGCCTCGGCGGCCGAGGCGGGCTTGCCCAGCACCCGGCCGCCGTGCGCGAGGACGCTGTCGCAGCCGATCACTACCGCCTCGCCCTCGGTGCGCTCAGCCACGGTGAGGGCCTTGCGGCGGGCCAGGCCCTGGGCCACCTCGGCCGCGGTGCCCTCAGCAGCCTCGTCGACGCCGCTGACGACCTGCTGCGGATCCAGGCCCACCTGGCGGAGCAGCTGCAGCCGGGCCGGGCTGGCCGAGGCCAGCACCAGGCGCGGCGGCCGGGCCCGAGGGTCGCCGCCGCCTCCCGAGGCCATGGCGCCGCAGTCTGGCACCGCCACGGGGTGCGGACGTGCTGGCGGCCACCAGGCCTCGCTAGCCTCCCGCCATGGCGAAGGACGCACCCACCGACCAGCTGAAGCGCAAGGCCCGCGTCGTCAGCGTCAGCGACCTCCGCGGCGTCCCCCGCGGCACGCCGGGCCGGGTGGCCATGGTCAGCGGCCTCACCTGGATCCGCTACTTCGTCGACTTCGACAACGGCGTGTCGATGCCATCGGTCGACCGCCTGCGGCTGGCCACCCCCGCCGAGTGGCGGGATTGGAAGGACCGGCCCGCCGGGTCTCATGTGGCCGCCGCCGAGGCGCCGGTGGCCGAGGCGGCCGCAGCCAGCGAGGGCGAGTCGGTCGGGGGCATCCCGGCCCACCTCCTCGAGCGATCCCGCCAGGCCCGGGAGCGACTGGCGGCCAAGGCCGGCTGACCGATTCGGGCGCAGTGTTCGCCGACCCTGGTTCGGGGCGGCATCCTCGGCCTGCTGGGCTGAACGGCGAGATCGCCGTGTGAGGCTGGGGTGGCGGGGGAAGGTCAGGGTTGACCGCCGACGAGGGGACCACAGGGTGAGCGCAGCGAACGAGGATGCACCGGGAGACACAGCGACCGTGGCCGACACCCAGGCAGAGCAAGAGTCGCCGAGGCCCGCTGGCCGGACGGGAATGGACCGGGCCGGCACCGGCGGCAGCGGCAGTAGCGGCCTGATGAGCTCGCAGGGGCGCACCAGCATCGCCGATTCGGTGGTGGCCAAGATCGCCGGGCTTGCCGCCCGAGAGATCGCCGGGGTCCACGCCATGGGCGCCGGGGCCACCCGCACCTTCGGGTCGATCCGGGAGATCCTGCCGGGCAACACCGAGGCCCGGTCGGCCAGCCAGGGCGTCAAGGTCGAGGTGGGCGAGCGCCAGGCCGCCATCGACCTCGACATCGTCGTCGAGTACGGCGTGGCCATCGGCGATCTGGCCGCCGCCGTCCGCAAGAACGTGATCGAGCGGCTGCAGCGGATGACCAGCCTCGAGGTCACCGAGGTGAACATCAACGTCGACGACATCTGGATCCCCGGCTCCGAAGACCAGGAGCCCCAGGCCCCGGCTCCCGCCCGGGTGCAGTAACCGGTGGGCGAGCCCGACGCCGACGCCATTGCCGCCGCCGCGCTGGGGACGCCCGGGGTGTGTGGCCTCCACGGGGGGCCGGCGCTCGAGTTCGCCACCTACCTGCCCGGTCGCAGCGTCGCCGGCGTCCGCCTCCCGGGCGACCGGGTCGAGGTGCACCTCACGGCCCGCTTTGGCACCGAGCTGCCACGCCTGGCCGATGCGGTGCGGGCGGCGGTGTCCCCGGTGGCCGGGGGACTGCCCGTGGAGGTTCACATCGAGGACCTCGACCTCGATGACGCGGCCTTCATCGAGTCGCCCGGGGCGGCCCGTGCCTGAGTCCACCCCCGACGAGCGGCGGAGGCTCCGTGCCTTCGCTCTGGCCCACCACCCCGACCGGGGTGGGGACCCCGCCACGTTCGTGGCCGGCCTCGCCGCCCTGCGCCAGGGTCGGCCCACCCCCGAGGCCCCGCTCGTCTACCGCCGCCGACGCGGCGTGGCCGGCTGGCTCGGCCTCGGCCGACCCCGGCCGCCCTCCCGTTCCCTTGACTGACCCCTCGGAGGTCCTCCCGTGCAGACCAAGCTCGCCGGCCTGATCGTCGGCCTCGCCCTCGGGCTCGCCATCGCCCTCGGGGGCTTCACCGAAGCATGCGTCGTCGCCCTCTTCGGCCTCGCGGGCTGGATCGTGGCGAAGGTCCTGGACGGCGAGCTCGACGTCCAGGAGTACCTCACCAACCGCCGCCTCGAGAACCGTCGGCAACGGCAGTGACCTCAACCGCTCCCACCGCGCCGCTGGCGCCGTGGGCCGACCCCGCCCCACCGCCCGCCGCCCTCGACGGCCCACCTAGCTCCCGTGACGGCCCCGGCCACCTGCGGATCGACGCCCGGGTGATCTCCAAGCTGGCGGCGCAGGCCGCCAACGAGGTCGAGGGCGTCAGCGGAGCGTCGGTCGCCCCGATCGCCCGGGCCATCCACCACCCGGTCCCGGTCGGTACGCCCGCCGACCAGCTGGCCCTCGACCTCGACCTCACCATCAGCATCGCCTACCCCCGGCCGGTGCGCGCCACCGCCGAGCACCTGGCCAGCCACGTCGCCCGCAGGGTCGAGGAGCTGGCCGGGCGACCGGTCCGCGGCCTGCGGGTGCACGTCGAGCACCTCCGGCCCGGGCGCAACCGGGTCGGCTGATGGGCCTGGTCAACCGGTCGCTCGGCGCCCTCCTCGGCCTCGCCCTGGTGGTGGCCGGCGCGGTCGCCCTCCTCGAGATCGGCGCCGTCGTCGTGGGCGCCGATCCCCTCGTGGCCCGCCACGACCGTTGGCTGGCGTGGGCGTCGGGCGCCTCGTGGGACGGGCGGTCGACCTGGTTGACCTGCGTCGCCCTCGTCGCCGCCGGGCTCGCCTTCCTCGGCCTTCAGCTGGTCCGCCAGCGGCCGGCCGAGCTGGCTGCCGCCGTCGAGGGCCCCCTGCCCGCCCGCGTCAGCCGCTCCGACCTGGAGCACGAGGTGGCCGCCGACCTCGGCCAGGTCCAGGGCGTGGCGACGGCGAGGGTGCGGCTCCGGCGCCGGGGCTTCGAGGTGCGGGCCACCGTGGTGGCCGGCGACCTGCCGTCCCTGCGCGACCAGCTCACCGCCACGGCCCGGGGGTCACTCGCCGCCAGGGGCGCCGACGCCGGGGGCCCGGTCAAGGTCGACGTCCGCCGCCAGCCCGCCCGGAGCTCATGATGCGGCGCACCACCGACCGTGTGAACCGAGGGCTCCTCGCGCTGGTGGGCCTCCTGCTCCTCGGCCTCGGCACCGCCGGGCTCCTCCGGGGCCGCGGGGGAGCAGGGGCCGACCCGGTCGTGTCCCCGTGGCTGCGGAGCTGGGCTCGGGACCGCCAGGTGCTGCTGCTCGTCGTCCTAACCGCTGTCGCGTTCGTCCTCCTGTGGCTTGGCCTGACCTGGCTCCTGGCCCAGATGCCGAAGGGCCGACCCGTCGCCCAGGTGGCCCTGGAGCCGACCGAGCACGTCACCGGTCTGGAGGTGTCGGCCCGGGCTCTCGCCGACGCCGTCGCCGCCGATGTCCGCCGCCTGAGCGGGGTGGCCGACGCTACCGCCCGGGTCACAGCCGAGCACCCGCTGGCCCTCGATCTGGACGTGGCCCTTGAAGAGGGCACCGATCTCACCACGGTGAATCGGGCCATCGCCGACCGCCCCCGACGCAACCTCCTCGACGCCCTGGAGCTGACCGAGGTCGACCTGCGGGTCCGGCTGCGGCTGGCTCGGCCACCGGCCCGGCGGGTCGCCTGAGGCGACCCCGGCACGGCCCCGACGGGCCTGCCTAGGATGCGACAACCTCCCGCGCAACCCACGCCAGAGGAGGTGGCGACCGGAACGCCTCGCTCCGGCGACGCCGAGGCACGCGTGGACCTCTCTTGGAGTGTGAGATGCCGCAGGGCACGGTCAAGTGGTTCAACGCCACGAAGGGTTTCGGGTTCATCACGCCCGACGAGAAGGGCGACGACGTCTTCGTGCACCAGTCGCAGATCCGGGTCGCGGGCTACCGCGAGCTCACCGAGGGGCAGCGGGTCGACTACCAGCTGATCCCGGGGAACAAGGGCCAGCAGGCCGGCGAGGTCACCCCGGTCTCCTGAACCTGCGCGGCCCCCGCCCCACCCGGTTGGGGCCCCAGCCGTCGTAGGTTGTTCCGGCGATGAGGATGATCACGCTCGACCCGGCCGCCGCCCGCAACTACGAACCGGCCTTCCGCAAGGCCATCGCCGGCCAGCCCGACGACGACTACAGCATCGTGATGGAGTTCTTCATCGACGGTGAGGTGTCCGAGACCTGGACCTGGTCGCCGGCCATGACCGGCTACGTGCAGCAGGCGACCGACGGAAAGACGGACCGCCTGCAGATCACCTGGGCCCGCAAGGCCACCGTCACCCTCATCGACGTCTTCTGCGATGAGAGCAACGGCCACGGGCCCCGCTGGGTGGTGCGCTGGAGCGACCCCGCTGGCACGGTCCAGGACAAGGTCCTGCGGGCCAAGGACGCCGTCACCGCCGCCGAGGAGGCCGAGGGCTTCATCTACCGCATGGCTTACCTGTAGCCCTGCGAACGAGTTCGGAGCCTCCTGCGCTGAGGCGGGAGAGCGACCCCTTCCCGGTAGGTGTGGTCGCCGAAGTAGGCCGCTTTCACAACACTCACACAACGTGCTCGTTCGCATTCCGCGAACGTCGATCAAGGTGACGTGCATGCC
>JBBSKY010000076.1:0-11184 GCA_038255915.1 Acidimicrobiales bacterium
GGCGGCCAGGCGGGGCTGGAAGAGGCCGAAGTCGCCGCCGGGGCGGAGCAGGGCGGGGGCCACGATGGCGGCGAGGGCGGCGGGCGGGATCTGGCGCAGCAGCCGCTGGGCGAAGGGGGGCACCACGGCCAGGCGGGAGGCGGCGGCCAGGAACGAGGCCCGCATGGCGAAGGTGCCGGCGCCGGCCAGGAGGATGGCCACCCAGATCGGGCTCACTCTGCTTCCCGCCGGTGCATCGTCGCTCGCTCTCCGCCTGTCTTCCCTCGTCGCTCCCACGGCGAGCAAAAGCGGCTCGCCTCGTCGCTCCTCAGTCCAGACAGGCGTCGCTCGCTCCTCGCCGGCTCGTTCGCTGCGCTCACGGGACCGCCTCGGTCGGGTCGGGCCGCCGGCGCTCGGCGACGGCTTCGGCGGTGGCGCCGGCGATGATGCCGGCGACGGCGCCGACCATGACCGACAGCGGTCCGGCGCCGGCCTCGGCCGCGGCCACCGCCGCGCCGCCGCCGGCCAGGGCGGCCACCGCCGCCGGCCGGGAGGTGATGGCCGGCACGAGCAGCACCAGGAAGACCAGGGGCACGGCGAAGTCGAGGGGCAGGTCGTCGGGGACGGCGGAGCCGATCAGGGCGCCGACGACGGTGCTGGCCTGCCACACCGCCCAGAGCAGGACGCCGCCGCCGACGTAGAAGGGGATCCGCCCCTCGGGGCGGTCGCCCTCGGCGGTCCAGCGGGTGATCGACACGGCGTAGGCCTGGTCGGTGAGCAGGTAGGCGGCGCCGAGGCGGCGGCGCAGCGGCTCGCCGGCCAGGAGGGGGGCGAGCGACGCCGAGTAAAGGAGCATCCGCAGGTTGATGGTGCAGGCGGCCAGGGCGGCCACCACGGCCGACCCGCCGTTGGCCAGGACGTCGACGGTGGCCAGCTGGGAGGCGCCGGCGAAGACGATGCTGGACAATCCGACGGCGGCCCACACGCTGAACCCGTTCGCTGCCGGGGTGGCCCCGGCGACCAGACCGAAGGGGACGACCCCGACCAGCATCGGGGCGATGGAGGCGGCGCCGGCCCGGACCTCGTCGAAGCGCATCGGCGCATCATGCCGTCACCGTCCCCGCTCCACGACCGGATTCCTCAGCCGGGCACCCTCGGCGCCCGGCCTAACCTCAGCCGTCATGTCCGAGCGCCTGTCGCCTGAGGTCGTGGCCCACGTGGCCCAGCTGGCCCGCCTCGACCTCACCGACGACGAGCTGGCGCTGTACACGGGCCAGCTGGCCGCGGTCCTCGAGCACGCTGCCGACGTCGAGGCCCTCGACCTGAGCGACGTGCCGCCCACGGCCCACCCCCTGTCGCTGGTCAACGTCCTGCGGGCCGATGAGCCCCGACCCTGCCTCGACCGCGACGAGGTCCTGGCCATGGCCCCCGCCGTCGAGGACCACCGCTTCCGGGTGCCCCGCATCATGTCGGAGCCGTCGGCGGACCCCGAACCCCCGGCGGGAGTGCCCACTTCGGGTGCCCCTGGCGACCAGAACCGGGCACTCCCGCTCGGGGCCGATGGCGAGCACAGATGACCACCGCCGTCGAGCTCGCCGCCGCCGTCCGCACCGGGACCGCCACCGCCCGCCAGGTGCTCGAGGAGCACCTGGGCCGAATCGCTGTGCGCGACGGCGAGCTGCACGCCTTCAACGAGGTGACGGGCGACGCCGCCCGGGTGGCGGCCGACGCCGTCGACGCCAGGGCCGGCAGGGGTGAGGACCCGGGCCCGCTGGCCGGGGTGCCGGTGGCGCTGAAGGACAACCTCTGCACCCGGGGCGTGCCCACCACGTGCTCGTCGAAGATCCTGGCCGGTTGGAAGCCGCCGTACGACGCCACGGTGGTCCAGCGCCTGGCCGCCGCCGGAGCGGTCGTGATCGGCAAGACCAACCTGGACGAGTTCGCCATGGGGAGCAGCACCGAGAACTCGGCCTTCGGGCCCACCCGCAACCCCCACGACCCGTCCCGGGTGCCGGGCGGCTCCAGCGGGGGCAGCGCAGCGGCCGTCGCCGCCGGGTTCGCCCCGCTTGCCCTCGGCTCCGACACCGGCGGCTCCATCCGCCAACCTGCGGCGCTGTGCGGGGTGGTCGGGGTCAAGCCCACCTACGGCCTGGTATCGCGCTACGGGCTGATCGCCTTCGCCTCCAGCCTCGACCAGATCGGCCCGTTCGCCGCCTCGGTCGAGGACGCCGCGGTGCTCCTCGAGGTCATCGCCGGCCACGACCCGCTCGACTCCACCAGCCTCGACCGCCCGGCTCCCGAGCTGGCCAGCCAGCTGGGCCGCGGCGTCGCCGGCCTCAAGGTGGGCCTGGTCACCGAGCTGACCGGCGAGGGCATCGAGCCCGAGGTGGCCGAGCGGACCCGCCAGGCCGCCGCCGCCCTCGAGGCCGCTGGCGCGGTAGTGCGCGAGGTGTCGGTGCCCAGCCTCACCTACGGCCTGTCGGCCTACTACCTGATCGCCCCGGCTGAAGCCTCCTCGAACCTGGCCCGCTACGACGGCGTCCGCTACGGCCTGCGCGCCACCGGCGCCGAGGACATCACCCAGATGTACGGCGCCACCCGGGCCGCCGGGTTCGGCCCCGAGGTCAAGCGCCGCATCATGCTCGGCACCTACGCCCTGTCGGCCGGCTACTACGACGCCTACTACGGCAAGGCCCAGAAGGTCCGCACCCTGATCGTGCGCGACTTCGCCGCCGCCTACGCCGAGGTCGACGTGCTGCTGTCACCCACCACGCCCAGCGTCGCCTTCCCGCTGGGGGCCAAGACGGCCGACCCGCTGTCGATGTACCTCAACGACGTGTGCACCATCCCCTCGAACCTGGCCGGGCACCCCGCCATCAGCGTCCCCTTCGGCACCGGCGCCAGCGGCCTGCCCGTCGGTGTGCAGCTGATGGCCCCGGCGCTGGGCGAGGCCACCATGTTCCGGGCCGCGGCGGCGGTCGAGGCCGCCGCCCGGCACCTGACCCCTGTGGAGGTGACGTGATGGCCCTGCCCGAGGGATGGGAGATGGTGTGCGGCCTCGAGGTGCACTGCGAGCTGAACACCGCCACCAAGCTGTTCTGCTCGTGCCCCAACGACTTCGGCTCCGAGCCCAACACCAACGTGTGCCCGGTGTGCCTGGGCCTGCCCGGCTCGCTGCCGGTGCTGAACGGCCAGGCGGTGGAGCTGGCCATCCGCATCGGCACCGCCCTGGGGTGCGAGGTGAAGCCGTCGATCTTCGCCCGGAAGAACTACTTCTATCCCGACATGCCGAAGGACTACCAGGTCAGCCAGTACGACAAGCCGATCAACGTCGACGGCTTCCTCGACCTGCCCGACGGCAGCCAGGTGGGCATCGAGCGGGCCCACATGGAGGAGGACACGGGCAAGTCGAGCCACGCCGGCGGCACCGGTCGCATCTCCAGCTCCACCCACAGCCTGGTCGACTACAACCGGGCCGGGGTGCCGCTGGTCGAGATCGTCAGCCGGCCCGACATCTTCTCGGCCGATCAGGCCCGGGCCTACGCCGCCGAGCTGCGCAGCATCCTGGTGGCCACCGGCGCCTCCGACGGCAAGATGGAGGAGGGCAGCATGCGGGTCGACGCCAACGTCTCGGTGCGCCACCCCGGTGATCCGCTCGGCACCCGCTGTGAGATCAAGAACCTGAATAGCCTGCGCAGCCTGGTGCGGGGCATCGAGTACGAGGCGGCCCGCCAGGTCGAGCTGATCGAGAGCGGGAAGAAGGTGCGCCAGGAGACCCGGCACTGGGACGAGGGCGCCGGCCGCACCCGCACCGGCCGGGTGAAGGAGGAGGCCGACGACTACCGGTACTTCCCCGAGCCCGACCTGGTGCCGCTGGCGCCCGACGCGGCGTGGGTGGAGGCGGTGCGATCTGCGCTCCCCGTGCTCCCAGCGGCGCGCCGCCGTGCCCTGGCGGCTGCCGCCGGCCTGGAACCGGCCACCGAGCTGGTGGTCACCGCCGTCGAGCGCGGTCTCGACGCCTTCGTCCTGGAGGCCGTGGCCGCCGGCGCCGAGGCCCGCACCGCCCTGAACCGGGCCGTCAACGACCTGCCGGTCAACGTTTCTTGGGGATCAGCGCAGCTCACGGCGACCGGGTCCCTGTCAGCCGACGGTGCCGTCCAGGTCACGTCGTTCGCCGCGCTCATCGGCCTCGAGGTGAGCGGAGCTCTCACTGCCACCCAAGCGAAGAAGGTGCTGGAGGCGCTTTTTGAGCGGGGCGGTGACGCAGACCCTGCTGCCCTGGCCGCTGAACTGGGATTCGAAGCCATGGCGGCCGACACGCTTGCAACTTCAGTCGACGACGTGGTGGCCGCCCACCCCGGCGACTGGGCGTCGTATGTCGGCGGCAACGACAAGGTGGCCGGGATGTTCGTCGGGAAGGTGATGAAGGCGACGAAGGGCAAGGCCGACGGCAAGGCCGTCACGGCCCTCCTGCAGCAGCGCCGGGCGGCCGAGGCGCCCTGAGCGGCCAACTCGGCAGCTCAGGTGTCTGTGACCACCAGGGTGCCGTCGGCGCCGACCCGGACCGCGGCGGTGCGCGAGGAGCCGGGGCCGCTCACCTGGCAGGAGAGGGGCTGTCCCGGGTTGGGCTGGGCCACCGCGGCCTCGCCGCAGCGGACGACGGCCGCCTCGGCTCCCAGCTTGGCCTGCACGGCGGCGACCACGTCGCTGACGACGATGACAGGCCGGGCCGGCCGGGCCTCGAACCGGTCGGCGACGAGGCGCTGCACCTCGTAGTACAGCGGCACCCAGGCCACGACCACGGTGCAGGTCACGGTGGTGCCCACCACGTCGGGCAGCCGGGCCGGACAGGTGGCCGCACCCACCGTCAGGCCGGGCAGGGTGCGGGCCGCCTCCCGCTCGAGGTACGCCTGCACCTCGACCTGCGAGAAGGCGACCCGGCCCCGCGCCCCGTCCGTCCCGCAGGCCACGAGGAGGACGCCGGCAGCGATCCCGAGCACTCGCCGCATCAACGCGACCTCAGCTCCTGGACCCGGGCCCGGGAGTGCCCACTTCTGCACCCCAGGGAGACCAGAAGTGGGCACTCTCGGGGCCGGCGTGGCACCGCGTCACGCCACGTCGGCCCGGGTCAGGGTGCGGGTGGTGAACGCCATGGCGGCGGCCACGGTCGCGGCGAGGACGATGAGCGAGGTGGACACCGCCGCCGCGTTGAGCGGCTTCACCACCTGGCCGATCTCGCTCAGCACCGACCGGCTGTAGACCGAGACCGACAGACGGGCCGCCCCCTCAGAGATGCGGGCCACGGCCAGCTCCCAGATCAGCACGTAGGCCAGGCCCCAGGCCAGCGCCCGCCGCACCAGAAGACCGAGGCCGAGGAACAGGGCGGTGTAGCCGACGGTGGCCAGGGCGGCGCCAACGAGGGTCCCCGCCACCAGGCGGCCCTCGGCGCCGGCCACGGCGGCGGCGGCGGCCACGGGGACGATGGCCACCGGCCCGGCGACGGAGAGCGCCGCCACCCAGCCGGCGGCCACCAGCCGCCACCGGGGGATCGGGGTGAGCCACAGGTAGACCATGGTCCGGTCGTCGGTCGGGTCGCCGAAGGCGGCGCTGGCGAACACCAGGGCCGTCACGGGCACCACCAGGTTGAGGCCGAAGCCGCCCACCAGGTCGCGGGTGATGACGAGGGACCGGTCGGCGGCGCTGAGGTCGGAGACCCGGATGGCCAACCCGAGCAGGATGCCGACGAGCCCGATGGCCGACAGGGCGATGACCCGGGCCCGGGTGACGAGGCTGCGCAGCAGCAGGCGGTAGACGAGGCCCACCGTCAGCGGTCCACCAGGTAGCGGAAGACGCTGTCGAGGTCGTCGTCGAGGGGGGTGACCTCGAGGAGGCGGATCCCCTCGGCCGCGGCCGCCCGGGGCAGCGCCCGGCGGAAGGCGCCCGCCAGGACGGTGTCGACCAGCACGCTGTCGGCCGACTCGAGGTGGGTGCCGACGACGGTGCCGCCGGCCATCAGCACCGCGGCGAGGCGGCGGGCGTCGCTGGCCCGGAGGCGGAGCCGGTGGGGCCGCTCGTCCATGAGGTCTCGGATGGCCCGGAAGTCGCCCGAGGCGGCCAGCCGCCCCTTGGCCAGCACCAGGACCTGCGACCCGAACCGCTCGACCTCGTCCAGCACGTGGCTCGACACCAGCACGGTGCGGCCCTGGGCGCCCAGCTGCACGAACAGCTCGATCATGCGCAGTCGCTGGCGGGGGTCGAGCCCTTCGAGGGGCTCGTCGAGCACCACGACCGTCGGGTCGTGCACCACGGCGGCGGCGACCTTCACCCGCTGGCGCATGCCCTTGGAGTAGGTGCGCACCGGGCGGACATCTGCGGGATCGAGGTCGACCAGGCCGAGGGCGTCCCGGGCCGCGCCCGAGCTGTCGGCCATGCCGTGGAGCCCGGCCGACAGGGCCACGATGTCCACGGCCCGCAGCTGCTCGAACAGCGTCTCCTGCTGGGCCACCAGGCCGAGGCGGCCGCGCAGGGCCAGATCGGTGCGAGGGTCGACGCCCAGCACCCGCACGGTGCCCTGCGACGCGCCGGTGAGGCCGCACAGGATGCGCAGCAGCGTGGACTTCCCCGCCCCGTTCGGTCCCAGAAGAGCGGTGACGCCCGGCCCGATGCTGAACGACACGTCGGACAGCGCCACCACCGGCCCCAGCCACTTGCTCACCCGGTCGACGGCGATGGTCGTCGCGGTCGGGGCCTCGGCCGGTGGGGTCAGGGCCGCAGCCGCGGTCACCGGGTCACCTGCAGGGTGGCGTAGCGCAGGTAGACCACCACCGAGAACAGGGCCATCCACGCCGCCGCGGCCAGGAAGATGACGACGTTGGGGATCGCCCGCAGGTCGCCCACCTCACCGGCGGCGTCGAGGATCCGGGCCGCCACCTCGAAGGGGGCGATGAACAGGCTGAGCATGATGGTGGCCTTCGACAGGCCGAGGGCGAACGTCAGGACGATGCCGACGATGTGGGTGCCGAACAGCACGATCAGCGCTCCGCCGGTGGCCAGCCCCTTGCGGTCGGTGAGGCTGGCCAGAGCCAGGGCGAAGGCAGTGCCGAACAGGGCGACGGCGCTGCCGGCCCCGACGATCCGGGCCAGCTGGGCCAGCACCCCGAGCGGCCCATCGGGCCCGTTGCTCTGCAGCACGTAGCCGATCAGCAGCAGCACCAGCGGACCGATCGTCACCAGGCACAGCACGCTGAACACCGCCAGCGCCTTGGCCAGCAGGTAGGTGTCCCGGGTCAGCGGCGAGGCCAGGTACAGGCTCATGCTGCGGTGGCGCCGGTCCGGGCAGAGCGCCTCGGGGGCGCTGAACACGATGAACAGGGCGATGGCTGCGGTGACGAAGCTGTAGTACTGCGAGTAGGTGGGCACCAGCTCGCGAGCTCGATCGACGTCGGTCGGGATCAGGGCCAGGATGCCGATGAAGGCGACCGCCGGCAGGTACGCCAAGAGGATGGTCAGGAAGGGCAGCACCTTGTGCCGGGCCGAACGCCGCAAGCCCAGCACCCGCTGCACCGTGTTCTTCCACACGCTGCGCACCGCGGCCCGGCGCCCCAACCGGGGCCCGTCATAACGCCGGTACCCCTGCTGGTAGATCTGCGCTGAGCTTCCCGCCGGTGCATCGGGAAAGCCAGCCGGCTGGTTCGCTTCGCTCACCTGGTACCCGGCCGGTTGTCATTGCCTCCGAGCTGGCCGGCCAGGAAGACCTCCTCGAGGGAGCGGGTGCGGACCTTCATGGCCCGCACGCCGAGGCCGATGCTGGCCACCTCGTCGCGGACGGCGTCGAAGACGACGTCGTCGGTGAGGGACACCACCACCTTGCCCTGACCGGCGTCGGTGCCGGTGACCTGCCGGTGGTGTAGGCCGGCGACGAGCAGGGCGGCGCCGGCCGGGTCGTCGAGGGTGACGACCAGCTCGTTGGCACCGGCGTTGCGCAGCTCGTCCATGCGGCCGCCGACGGTGGCGTGGCCCTGCTCGATGATCACCACGGCGTCGCTGACCCGCTCGACCTCGTCGAGCAGGTGGGAGGACAGGATCACGTCGAGGCCGAGGTCGTGGCCGACGTGGCGGATGAGGGCCAGCATCTGCTCACGCTGCACGGGGTCGAGGCCGTTGGTCGGCTCGTCGAGCAGCACGAGGGCGGGGTCGTGCACGATGGCCTGGGCCAGCTTCACCCGCTGGCGCTGCCCGGTGGACATCGTCCCCACGGGACGGAACCGCTCCTCGCCCAGCCCCACCTCGTAGAGGGCGTCGCTGGCCCTGGCCGTGGCCACCCGCCCGGGCAGGCCGTGGATCTCAGCGATGTGGCGCACCATGTCGTGCGCGGCCACGTCCGGGGGCAGCCCGTCGTGCTCGGGGGCGTAGCCGATGCGGGCCCGGACGGCCGGCCCGGCCTTCACAGGGTCGCAGCCCAGCACGGTGAGGCGGCCGCCGTCGGGCCGGTGGAGCCCCAGGATCAGCGTCAGCAGAGTCGTCTTTCCCGCCCCGTTGGCCCCGAGCAGCCCCGTGATGCCCCGCCCGACCGTGAACGTGGCCGAGCTCAACGCCTGCGTCGACCCCCACCGCTTGGCCACCTGATCGGCCACGACGACAGGTTCGGCCACGGCCGCCGATGCTAGGGCTGGCCCGCGAACCGGAGGTCGGCGCCTCACCGAGCTTCCCTCGGTGCCGCGGACCGCCGGGTCGTGGTGCGCATGCTGCGGAGCCTGCTCACGTGCCGCGATGAGCCGTGGCATGGGTTGCCCGATCGGGCGTCGCCGCGGTCCCCTCCTCGATCCACTCGAGCAGGTCACCGGGCTGGCAGTCGAGCGTCCGGCACATGGCCTCCAGCGTGCTGAAGCGAACCGCCTTGGCCCGGCCGTTCTTCAGCACCGCCACGTTGGCCGGGGTGAGCCCGACACGCTCGGCGAACTCGCCAACGCTCATCTTGCGCTTGGCCAGCTCGACGTCGATGCGCACCACGATGGGCATCAGATCACCGCCTCCAGGTCGGTCCGCAGCGCCGTGGCCTGCCGCAGCAGGGCGCGCATCACCACCATCAGCAGCCCCAGCACCGCTCCACCCAGCAGCAGCATCAGGAGCGGCAGCCCGGGGTCATCCCAGCGGACGACGAAGGAGAGGAGCACCCCCAGGAGCAGGGTCCACGCCACGGCGATCGTCCACACGATCACGTCGACCCACTCCAAGGCCCGCTCGCTGAAGATGCGGTCGTCCCTGACCAGGGTGAGCAGGTTCCAGGTGCACACGATCACGATCTGCACGCACAGCACCTCCAACACCGCCACCGCCAGCATCGGCCACCTCAGGTGCGCCAGCTCCGGCGACTCCTCCGCCAGGCGCGCCAAGGCCCTGGGCAGGCTCACGACCTGGAACAGCACCAGGAACCCGAACAGCAGGACGAGCACGCCTCGGAGGGGGGCTACCGCGAGATGCGCCCGCTCCATGCATCGAGTATCACGCGCTCTCTATCGAATGTCAATAGACGCCGGCGCAGCGAGCCCGTACGGTCAGCGTCGTCTTGCCCACCCGTTGACCCGTCCGGCTTCGCGATCATCGTCTGCCGGTCGTGAGGGTTCACCAGTCGATCGAACGGGGTGAGTCAGGCAGCTCCGACCCAGATCAGCGGGCCACGTTCGGTAGTTCGTGACCGTCGCGCGGAGGTCGCCTCGGCGGGTGAGGTCAGCGCGCTGTGTCCCGCATCTCGTGACCTGTCGCGCTGAGCTCCGGCGGTTCGGGGTGGGCGGCGGCGTAGGCCTGCTGCACGTCGGCCGGGAGGCGGCCCCGGTCGCTGACCACGTAGCCGTTGGCCACGGCCCAGGAGCGCACGAGGGCCGGTGTCGGCTCGATCCGCCGGGTCGCCCACGCCTCGAGCGTGGGGCCCGCGGCCAGCGCCGCCGCCCGGCGGTCTGCCTCGGGGTGGTCGGCCAGCTCGGCCAGGGCGGCGCCGAGGAAGCGGTAGGCCCACTCCTGAGCCAGGGGGCGGGTCTCACAGAACACGATCGGCACCGACGGGAACCGGACCTGGGCCTCGGCCAGCCCGTCGGCCACCACCGCCGGTCGGGCGTGCTCGAGGCGGAACACCGACGACCACCGGTCCTCGACGACCAGGGCGGCCCGGGGGAGGGCGGCCAGATCGGCGAGCAGGTAGCGCAGCCGGCCGCTCAGCAGGGTGGCCACCAGGTCGGCCAGGCTCTTGCGCTCGACGGAGGCCACCAGGGCGCCGTCCAGCTCGACGCCGTAGTCGCCGGCTGAGAGCGCCCGCCGCATCGTGGTGGCCTGCTGCCCGGAGAACTTCCAGGCGTGCTGCTCGTGGCTGTCGACCACGATGGTGAGCACCCCGGCCACGCTCCGCTTGCTGGGCACTCCGACGTTGGGCCTGGCCTGCTTGGCCGTGCGGGCCGTCTGCCAGAAGATCGCCTCACGGCCGCCCCTGATGCGGGTGAACACGATCTGCGAGCGGTTCTCCCGGGCCCGGTCGAGCACCAGGTCGATGGCCGCCCCCCGCCGCACGCACGACCGCACCGGAACCCGCTCCAGGATCTCGGCGTCCTCGGGCCAGGAGGTCTCCCGATGGCAGAACACCTTCGCCGTGCGAGGCCAGGAGTCCCGCGCCTTCAGCACCACCGCACCGGTCGCCAGCGGCAGGAGCAGCAGGAACGGCAGGGTCGACACCGGGTCAGGGTTGCGAGCGACGACGAACTCGGCCCCGGCCATCGCTGTTGAGTCTGCCAAGCCGAGCACGGCCGACGGTGACTCGTTACGCTCCGGCCCCAGGGAGGCAGCGGACCTTCCGGGGAGGTCAACGATGGTGGGGTGGAGCGGCCGGCAGACCGGAACGTTGCAGTCTCCGAGACTGCATGGAAAGCGGTGGTATGCTAAGGTGTCTCGTGTGTGGAGGTGGCCCCTCATCCTGATCCTGTCTGGCTGTACCGCCTCGTCCGGCGGCGGCGCCCTGCCGGCGACCACGACCACGCTCCTGCCACCGCTGGAGACGACGACCAGCGTGGCGCCGATCTCTTCGACCGTCCCCGCCGCCTTCGCCGTTCCCACGGTCATCGACCTGCCCTACGTGCAACGGGTCCTGGAGACGCTCTACCACCTCGACGGCGAAGCCACCCGCCACGCCTATGCCAACAAGGGTCCTGACGCCGAGTCCGA